>JABSOU010000053.1 GCA_013215215.1 Cognatishimia sp.
GTAGTCGACGATCTGCTGGCCACAGGCGGCACAGCCGAAGCCGGCATCAAACTGATCGAGCGCCTTGGCGGCGAGATCCTGAGCTGTGCTTTCATCATCGACCTGCCGGAACTCGGCGGGCGGCAAAAGCTTGAGGCGATGGGAATGGACGTCTCGGTGCTGTGTGAGTTTGAAGGCCTCTAGACCTTCAACACCACCCCCGGGTTCATGATTCCATTGGGATCCAGCGCCGCTTTGATCGCACGCATCGTGGCGAGTTTCACCGGATCGCCAAAGCGTTCCAACTCGCCCGTTTTCATGCGCCCGATCCCATGTTCGGCACTGATCGAGCCATTGTATTTGTGGACCAGCCCGTTGACGATGTCTTTAACGTCGTCAATTAGATGATTGTAATCATTCCGATTTTCACCTTTAGGCGGATAGACGTTGTAATGTAGATTGCCGTCCCCAAGGTGTCCAAAGGCATTGATCCTGAGGGATCCAAGTTTGGCCAAGGCACCGTGACCCTCGACCACAAACTCCGCAATCCGCGAGATCGGGATCGAGATATCATTGCTCAGGATCGCACCAATCTTGCGGTTCGCCAGAGGGATGCTTTCGCGCACGGACCAAAAATCTCCGCGCTGCGATTCAGATTGCGCAATCAGCCCATCCAGCACCAGATCCCGCTCTAAAGCCGTCGCAAAGATCTCCTCAAGAACGCTTTGAGGTTCTTGGCCAGCACCTAGTCCAAGGTCGATCAGGACGCACCAATCAGGCTTTTCCGCGAAAGGCTGACGCACCTCGGGCATGGTTTCCGCAAGGAAATCTAGTCCCTCTCGGCGGATCAATTCAAAGGCCGAAACCGCCTCGCCCACATGGTCCCGCGTGATCGCCAAAAGATCCAAAGCTGCCGCAACAGAGGGCACCGCCATCAACGCCGTCCCTTCCCCCACCGGACGCGCAAAGAGTTTCAAAGACGCGGCGGTTATGATGCCCAGCGATCCCTCTGCGCCAATCAAAAGGTTCTTAAGATCATAGCCCGTATTGTCTTTTCGCAACCGGCTCAACCCGTGCCAAATCTCGCCATTTGGCAAAACGGCCTCCAGCCCCAAACACAGGTCGCGCGCATTGCCATAGCGCAGCACATTGACCCCGCCTGCATTAGTCGCGAGGTTGCCCCCGATCTGGCATGACCCTTGGGCTGCGAGAGACAGGGGAAACAGCCGATCCGCCTCCTGCGCGGCCGCTTGTACGGCCTCAAGGACGGCGCCTGCCTCCGCATTCAAAACGTTTTCTTCGGGAAAAACATCACGAATGGCGCGCATCCGCTCGAGCGAGATCACCAAGGGCACAACACCCTCGCCCTTGACCTGACCGCCCACAAGCCCCGTACCGCCCCCATAAGGCACCACAGGCACCGAAGATTCATTGCAGAGACGCACCAGCGCCGCGACCTCTTCAACCGAGCGCGGTTTCGCCACGGCCCCCGCCTGCCCCGCAAAGCGACCGCGGGGCTCTTCCAAATAGCGCGGCTCGGGCTCAGACAACACGCCCGTACCAACACGGCTGGCAACACGGTCAAGAAATGCGGAATCGGCGGGGTTCAAACTCATAGGCCTAGCCCTACCACGTCATGGAGTTACGTCTAGGGTTCACTAAGGAATTTCGGCTGCAACACGATGATCGTCGGCCTGTCCGGCAAGCTGCGCAATGAGACCTCCAGGTCGTTCACACCCTCATCCACGATGGCGAAATCCTCGGACATGCCGATCAGGAAACTGTCCAAAGTGCCGCGCCCAAACCAATGCATCGGGATCACAATCGAGGACTTCAACCGCCGCATCACATTCATCATGGTCTGATGGTCCAGCGTCATGCCGCCATCGACTGCCGCCATCACCACATCCAGCCGCCCAAGTGCTGCATATTGCGCCGCATCCGGTTCATGATGCAGATGCCCGAGGTGGCCAATGCAAAGCCCCGCGACTTCAAAGACAAAGATCGAATTGCCTTTGGTCTCCATCCCGAACCCAGAGCGAATATCGGTCGAGACATTCCGCACCAGCATCTCGCCCAGATCGACATGATGCTCGATCCCTTTGCCAAACTCGCCCCATCCCCTCAAAACATGCGGGATGGCTGGATCAGGAACCGGCGTCCAATGGCTGCTATGGCCATGGTTCATCGTGACCACGTCCGGCAGGAAATCCACGTTACCGATATAGCCCGTGTAGTCCGTTACAACCGATAGCCCACCCTCGGTCTGAAGCAAAAACGCCGAGTGATCCAGATAACGGATCCGCACGGTGTTGCGCTCCACCGGATCACGAAAACTGGCCAGATGCACATAGCTCATGCCCGGCGTCGCCTCCGCCAGCGCGATGCAATGGCTATACCGCCGCTCCTGCGCCTGAAGTGCCGTGCCAAATACCAAAAACAAGAAAACCAAAAACCGCATGATCTGCCCTCCTTACAGAAAGGATAGCACGATCCGCTCAGATTTCATCTTGCCCAAAATACTCCCGCCGGAGGCTCCTGCGGGAACAACACCCTCAGCCGGCCGAGGTGCGTCCCCGACGGTCGCCGCGCAAGCAAGCATAGAGCACATGTGTGCGCCAGCGGCCGTTGATCTGTAGATAGCTCTGCGCCACGCCTTCGTATTTGAAACCGGATTTCTCAAGCACACCACGGCTTGGGGTGTTTTCAGGCAAACAGGCGGCCTCAATGCGGCTGAGGTCCATCTGCGTGAAAGCATAATGCACCACGGCCTCAATCGCCTCACGCATATAGCCCTGACGTGCGAAACTTTGCCCGACCCAATAACCAAGCGTGCCGGCCTGCGCAGGCCCGCGACGGATATTGTCGAGCGTGATCGCCCCAAGCAAAGCCCCAGACCCTCGATCCGTCAAAAACAAAGGTACGGCCGAGCCGTTGCCAATAGCCCTCTGCGCCCAATACACGCGATTTGTGAAACTCTTGCGGGTCAGGTGATCCACCGCCCAGGCAGGCTCCCAAGGCGCAAGGAAATCAATGCTGCCTTCACGTTGCGCAGCCCAAGCGCGAAAGTCGCTATGGATCGGCGGGCGCAAGGTCATCCGCTCTGTCTCGATCCGGACTTTCTTGCGCGTCAATAACATCAGGCAGCGCGGCGGGTTTGGAGTTTTTCAAGCTCGGGCGCAGCCGCAACCGGCCCGTAAAGCGCCAAGGCAGCGCGGGCGTTGACCGCCATATGAGCTGCAAAGTCCCGCACGCCCGCGTCCGAGACCGCGTCGATCTTGGCCACGGTTTCCTCAAGGCCAGGGACACGGCCCCAAATCGAAACCATCCGCGCCAGACGTTCGGCGCGGCTGGACGGGCTTTCCAGCCCCATAAGCATGCCCGCTTTCATCTGGACCTTAGCGCGTTCGATTTCCGCCGTGCTCATGTCATCAGCCGTACGCTTAAGCTCATCAATGGTGATATCTGCCAGATCCGCGACCTGATCGCCCGACGTGCCCGCATAGATCGTCATCATACCGCTATCGGCATAGGCCCCTGCCGAGGCATAGATCGTGTAGCAAAGACCACGCTTCTCGCGCACCTCTTGGAAGAGCCGCGAGGACATGCCGCCGCCCAAAGCAATCGAGTAGATCTGGGCGGCATAGATGTCGTCGTTCTTATAGTCAGGACTCTCAAGACCCAGCGCGAAATGGGCTTGCTCAAGGCTCTTCTCGGTGCGGAATTCACCGCCCTCAAAGCGTGCAGCCTCCATCGGGCGGAAGGCGCCTTTGGGCAGATGGCCAAACATCTCTTCGGCGATTTTCACGATCTCGTCGTGATCCACACCGCCTGCCGCCGAAAGGATCATCCGCTCGGGGCTGTAGTGTTCGGCAACAAAGGTCTTCAGATCTTCGCGCGTAAAGGCACTGACCCGTTCCTGAGGCCCAAGGATCGTACGACCCATCGGCTGATCCGGATAGGCGCGCTCTTGCAGCCAGTCAAAGATAACATCATCGGGCGTATCCAGCGCTTGACCGATCTCTTGCAGGATCACACCGCGCTCGACTTCGATCTCATTCGGGTCAAAGACAGGGTTCAGAAGAATGTCGCCGATGACATCAATCGCCAGCGGCACATCGCCTTTCAGAACACGCGCGTAATAGGCCGTAACTTCGCGGCTGGTATAGGCGTTGATATAGCCGCCCACGTCCTCAATCGCTTCGGCAATTTGCAGCGCGTTACGCTTTTCAGTGCCTTTGAACGCCATATGCTCAAGGAAATGCGCGATGCCGTTCTGCGCAATGCGCTCATGGCGCCCGCCTGCTGTCACCCAGACGCCGACTGAGGCCGATTGCAGCCCCGGCATATTCTCGGTGACAATGGTGAAGCCATTGGAAAGAGTGTGAAGTTTTACCGTCAACGCGCAGCGATCCGATCTTTGATGAGGGTTTCCAAAAGGGCCAATTGGTTGGGCACCATACAGACCCGTTCCTCTTTGTCCATCATATCAGCCATATGAGGCGGCAGGCCGGGACGCATGCCCATGGCGGCCTCAACCGCATCCGGGAATTTCGCTGGATGCGCGGTGGCCAGCGTGATCATCGGCACGCTCGACAGATGTTCATTGCCGACCTTCACGCCCACGGCGGCATGCGGGCAAAGGACTTCGCCGCTGGCGGCATATTCGGATTTGATGGTGGCGGTGGTCTCATCCTCGGACGCGCGGCCCGACGCGAAATTCTCGCGCAGCATCTCCATCGCGCCTTGGCTAATGGTGAAAGAGCCGTCTTTGAGGTCTTCCATCAATTGCGCAACGACAGAGCCCTCGCGGTCGTAGGCGTCAAACAACGCGCGCTCAAAATTCGAGCTGACCTGAATATCCATCGACGGGCTGATCGACGGCGTCACGCCCTCTTTGGTATACGCGCCGGTTTCCATGGTGCGGTGCAGGATGTCGTTCTGGTTGGTGGCGATCACCAGTTGCTCAATCGGCAGCCCCATGCGTTTGGCGATATAGCCTGCGAAGATATCACCGAAGTTGCCGGTCGGCACAGTGAAGGACACTTTGCGATGCGGCGCGCCCAGCGACACGGCGGACGAGAAGTAATATACCACCTGTGCCAGAACGCGGGCCCAGTTGATCGAGTTCACGCCGGCAAGTTTCACACCGTCGCGGAACTCGAAATCATTGAACATGTCCTTGAGACGCGCCTGACAGTCGTCAAAGTCTCCGTCCAGGGCTAGTGCGTGGACGTTGTTGTCGGCGGGCGTGGTCATCTGCTTGCGCTGGATGTCGGACACGCGGCCATCTGGGAACAGAATGAAGACGTCGACATTGTCCAGGCCCCGGAACGCCTCGATTGCGGCAGAACCCGTGTCACCAGAGGTCGCGCCGACGATTGTGACTTTCTCACCACGGCGGGACAGTTCGAATTGGAAGAGCTGACCAATGAGCTGCATCGCGAAATCTTTGAACGCGAGCGTCGGGCCGTGGAAGAGCTCCAGCAGATAGTGGTTTGGCGCAAGCTGCACCAAAGGCGCGCGGGCTTCGTGGCGGAAGCCTGCATAGGCGCGTTCAATGATGCCTTTGAATTCTTCGTCAGTGAAGCTCTCGCCGATGAAGGGCTTCATCACCTCAAAGGCCACCTCTTCATAGGTCTTGCCTGCCATGGCAGCAATCGCATCCGCCTCAAGCGTCGGGATCTTCTTGGGCACATAAAGCCCCCCATCCCGAGCAAGTCCTGTCAGCATCGCCTCGGCAAAGCTGAGTTCTGGGGCGTCCCCACGGGTAGAGATATATTTCACGTCTCTTAGACCTTATGTTTTGCGCGCATGCGGCGCAGGTAATACAGCGTCATCGCCAGCCAGACCAGAGCCAATCCGTACCAGGTCACGGCATAGTTTAGGTGATCGTTCGGAATGCCGGTTCTCGTCACCGGCAAGGGCGTCACGGCTGGGTTTATTTGCGACGTTTTGCGCGCCACGATGAGGATCGGGGCGGTATTCAGCGCCGCTGCCATGGCGTCGACGTCCCGCGCGAACCAGATATTGGCGGCGACATCGTTTTCTGGCGTATAGCTGTCACGCTCTTCGGGCCAATGCAGGTTGCCCTCAACCCGCACGTCCACCTCATCCCGCGCGGAGGCTTTGTCTTCGGGCTTGATCCAGCCTCGGTCGACCATAATGCGGCGTCCATCGGCTAGCTCGAAAGCGGCGATCACACGGTAGATCGCGCCGGTCGCTTTAGAGGAGGCATAGACGTGGAGCTCTTCTGTCGTCATGCGCCCTTCCGCCGTGACAGCGAGATAGCGATCTGCATCGGGGTCGATATCTTCGGGCAAAGCCACCGGATCAGCCGCAATCCGTGAATCGATCTGTGCAAGAATGTCCTCTTTCCATTCCAGACGCCGCATCTGCCAGTTGCCCAGCGATACGAGGATCACGATGCCAATAATACCAAACCCAAGCGGCAGGATCAGACGACGCACATCAAGCCCTTTCAACACAGACCTTCAAAACGAAAATCGCGGCGAGGTGCCCCGCCGCGATTTGCTTTAATCCTATCAGGCAGAAAGGTTCAACCTTTCGCGCCCTGATCGCCCAAGCGACTTATTGGCCCCAGACGTAGACGGCTGCGAACAAGAATAGCCAGACAACGTCAACAAAGTGCCAATACCAAGCCGCTGCTTCGAAACCGATGTGGCGTTCTGGCGTAAAGTGACCACGCAGCGCCCGCATCAAGCAGACGAACAAGAAGATCGTGCCAACCACAACGTGGAAGCCGTGGAAGCCTGTCGCCATGAAGAAGTTCGCGCCATAGATGTTGCCGGCAAAGCCAAAGGCTGCGTGGCTGTATTCGTAGGCCTGCAGAACGGTAAACACAGCACCCAGAGCAATCGCGATGATCAGACCATTGACCAGATCCTTGCGGTTGTTCTCATGTGCAATCGCGTGGTGGGCCCAAGTCGCCGCGCAGCCAGAGCACAGCAGGATCAGAGTGTTGATCAATGGCAGGTGCCAAGGGTCAAAGGTCTCGATGCCTGCAGGTGGGAACATGCCGTCAATCGCTGGGCTGTCTGGGCCCATCGGGTACATGGCGTGCTTGAAGAAGCTCCAGAACCATGCCGAGAAGAACATGACTTCGGACATGATGAAGAGGATAACGCCGTAACGCAGACCGATTTGAACAACCGGAGTGTGGTCGCCCTGATGGCTTTCCACAACGCATTCAGACCACCAGCCGAACATGACGTAGAGCACGCCAACAAGGCCGATCAGGAACACCCATGGACCATTGTCATGGAACATCAAGACTGCGCCAAAAAGCATGATGAAGCCCGCAAGCGCGCCCAGGAAAGGCCACCATGAGGGGTTCAGAATGTGATAATCGTGATTTTTAGCGCCTGCCATGAGTTGTCATCCCTCGTTGGTGCTGGTGTTTAGGATAGGTTCTACAGAATTGACGCCCGTGGTCAATTCCGCGATGTCTTCGGGAAGATCAATTTCATAGAACGTATAGCTCAAGGTGATTTCCTTGATGTACTTCGCGTCCCGATCTTCAATCATTTCTGGATCGACAAAGAAGGTCACTGGCATGTCGACGCGTTCGCCGGGCATGAGGACCTGTTCGGTGAAACAGAAACATTCAATCTTTGAGAAAAACGCGCCGGCTTCGTAGGGGGCGACGTTGAAACTCGCCTGCCCTGCGATGGGGCGGTTGGTTGGGTTATAGGCCTCGTAAAAAGCCAGACCGGTCTCGCCAAGGCGGACGGTCATCTGGTGTTGTTGGGGTTTGAATTCCCACATCATGTCGCGGGATTTGCTGGCGTCGAAAACCACTTTCACGGTCTGATCCAGAATCACGTCAGATCCCGCATCAGCTTGCTGGGTCACGCCACCAAAGCCCGTGACCCGACAGAACCAGTCATAGAACGGCACCGACGCCCAAGCCAGCGCGCCCATCGTCACTACGACGCCCGCAAGCTTGAGAACTGTTTTGCCATTGCTGTTGACGGGTTGGGTCATTGTTTAGCCTCCTGTGCCGCCAAAGCGCGGCCCTCAGAGGTAACTTTCACAACCGTCAGCCCCATGAGCAAGACGACAAAAGCGCCCAGTACGAGGGCAAGGCCCAGATTGCGGCCAAAACGACGGTGGTGGATTTCGTGATCTTTGTGGATTGCCATATTACCAGCCTCCAAGACCATGAGGGGCCAGCGCCACCTCGGCCAAAATCGCACCGAAATGCAGGAATAGATACAAAAGCGACAGGCCAAAAAAGCGTTTCTCGACCTTATGCTCGTCGGCCTCACAGGCCGCATCAGAGCGGCGCCAGATTCTGACCGCCCCAACAAGGAACATCGCGTTCAACACGAGTGCCGTGACCAGATAGATCATGCCGCCCACAGAGGTGAAAGCCATGCCAATCGCAATCGCCGCCAACAGGATTGTATAGACGAGGATATGATTGCGGGTCGCCGGACGCCCGTGGGTCACGTTCAACATCGGAACGCCCGCGTCGCGGTAGTCTGTCTTCATAAAGAGACACAGCGCCCAGAAATGCGGGGGCGTCCACATAAAAATCAAAAGGAACATCAGCGTGCTCTCAACCGACACGCCGCCGGTCACAGCAGCCCAGCCCACCATCGGAGGGAAAGCACCTGCCGCGCCACCGATCACGATGTTCTGCGGGGTCCAGCGCTTGAGCCACATGGTGTAGATCACCACGTAGAAGAAAATTGTAAAGGCCAGGAAACCGGCCGCAAACCAATTGGTCGCAAGGCCCAGCATCACCACGGAAAAGACCGACAGCGTCATGCCGATGGCATAGGCTTCACCGCCAGTGACTTTGCCTGATGGGATAGGACGGCTTTGCGTGCGGGTCATGATCGCGTCGATATCAGCGTCATACCACATATTCAGCGCACCAGAGGCCCCGCCCCCAATGGCGATGCAAAGGATCGCGACGAAAGCGACGAACGGGTGAATGGATCCCGGTGCGGCCAGCAAACCAACCATGGCAGTGAACACCACCAAAGACATCACGCGCGGCTTCAGCAGTGCAAAGAAATCCCCGAAAGAGGCCTCTTTGGTCTGCGCTGGCGTATGGATGCTGGCGTCGCTCATGGTGTGTCCAGGGTCTTTCTTGTCAGAAGGGCGAGCCTAGGCTCGCCCGATCCAGTTTAGTGGGGCACGGGCTGCGCCCCAGAAAGGCTTAGCTTTCGGCCGCAACCCAAGCGTCAAACGCTTCTTGGGAGACGACTTCGACAGTGATTGGCATATAGGCGTGATCCTTGCCGCAGAGCTCGGAACACTGACCAAAGAAGATGCCTTCTTTTTCAGCTTTGAACCACAGCTGCGCCAGACGACCAGGAACCGCATCCTGCTTCACACCAAAGGATGGGATCGTCCAGGAGTGGATCACGTCATCCGCAGTCACACCCATAACAACAACGGTGTTCACTGGGATAATCACGCGGGTGTCGGTTGCCAGCAGGAATTCGTCATCGTTGTAGCCTGCGTTCACCAGCATGCCGCGCATTGCGTCAGAGTTTTTGAACGCTTCGACACCTGCTTCTTCGTCAGCTTCGGTGATGGTTGCAGGGTGACCCAGCATATAGCTGTCAAATTCGATGCCCTGCTCTGGGTATTCATAGGTCCAGTACCACTGGTGGCCGGTCACTTTGATATAGAGCTCACCCTCAGGGATCTCTTGCTGTTTGAAAAGAACAGGCAACGAGAATGCGCCGATGATAACCAGCACCATAATCGGGCCAAGGGTCCACGCCACCTCAAGAGGTGTGTTGTGCGTAAAGGTGCCTGGCTCTGGGTTGCTGCGGCGGTTGAAGCGGACAATGCACCAGATCAACAGCAACGCGACAAAGATGGTGATCGCGAAGATGATGTAGTTGATGAAAGTATCCAGCCCCTGGATGTCACGTGCCAGTTCAGTGGTGGCTGGCTGAAAGTTCAGACCTGCGTCTGAGGGCTTGCCGATTGTCTCTTGAGCCATTGCTGGAAGTGCGAGAAAGGCTGCCCAGAGTCCCATGAGGGTCGAAAGAATTCGCATGTGTCACCCGTGCGGTTGCGTATTTCGTCGTGTCTTATTCGGTCTTCCGCGCCATTGGCAATGGAATCCCATTGTTTTGTCGGTGCTTTGAACCATATTCTGCGCACCAGATAAAGGAATATACTTGCGGCAAACAGCCGCTTTTTTGATTTGCTTCAAAAAACCTGAAAGGCAAGCACTCTATGGCAGACGCAAAATTCGCCCCGTTTGAAACGATGCTGGATGAAAATCGGGCTTTGACCTTGCTGCAAGAGGCCACAGCGGGTGCAGAAGATGGCGAGTTGTTCCTGGAACGGGCGCGTTCTGAAGCGTTGGTTTTTGACGATGGTCGCGTAAAAACAGCAAGTTACGATGCGACAGAGGGCTTTGGCCTACGCGCGGTGAACGGCGAAGTGGCGGGATACGCCCATTCCTCTGAGATTTCCGAATCTGCATTAAAACGCGCAGTCGCAACCGCGCGGCTGGCCGTTGGCAAGGGCGGTGGTGCTTTGGCGGCGGGGCCGTCTGCGACAAATCAAGAGCTTTATACCGACAGCGATCCCATCGGATCTGCAAGCTTTCCCGTCAAAATCGACACCCTGAGGGAAATTGACGCCTTTGCCCGCGATTTGGATTCGCGGGTGGTTCAGGTCAGTGCGACTCTGATGGCCTCACTGCAAGAGGTCTTCATTCTGCGTCCCGACGGCACGCGGATTTCCGATGTGCGCCCAATGACTCGGGTGAATGTCTCTGTGATCGTCGAAGATCAGGGTCGGCGCGAGTCAGGCTCCGCTGGTGGCGGTGGGCGTGTTGGGCTTGATGGCCTGATTGCGCCTGAGGATTGGCAAGCGAAGGCACGCGAAGCGCTGCGGATCGCTTTGGTCAACCTAGAGGCTGTCCCTGCCCCAGCTGGTCAGATGGATGTGTTGCTTGGCCCAGGCTGGCCCGGGATCCTGTTGCACGAAGCCGTGGGGCATGGTCTGGAAGGCGATTTCAATCGCAAGGAAAGCTCTAGCTTCTCGGGGCGGATCGGCGATCAGGTGGCCTCTAAGGGCGTGACTGTGATTGATGACGGCACGATCCCAGATCGCCGCGGCTCGCTGACCGTTGATGACGAAGGCACACCAAGTCGTAAGAATACATTGATCGAGGACGGTATTCTCGTGGGCTACATGCAAGACCGCCAAAACGCGCGCCTGATGGGTGTGGAGCCGACCGGCAATGGACGCCGTCAAAGCTACGCCCATATGCCGATGCCGCGCATGACGAACACATATATGAATGGCGGAGACAATGATCCCAAGGACCTATTGGCCGATCTGAAGGACGGGATCTATGCGGTCGGTTTTGGCGGCGGACAGGTTGACATCACCAATGGCAAATTCGTATTCTCCTGCACCGAGGCCTATCAGGTCAAAGACGGCAAAGTCGGCGCACCCGTCAAAGGCGCGACCCTGATCGGAGACGGCGCCACTGCGATGACCCAGATCCGAGCTTTGGGCAACGACATGGAGCTCGACCCCGGCATGGGCACCTGCGGGAAGGCAGGCCAAAGCGTGCCAGTGGGCGTGGGGCAGCCAACGGTTTTGATGGGCGGGCTGACGGTAGGAGGATCCGCGACCTAGGTCTTCAGCTGAGCGTCGTCCAAATTTTGCCATCTTACTTTACGGTCCATTAACCAAGGATTCGTAAGACTTGGATCTGCAAGCAGTCGGAGCCAAGGATGACCGACGGTCAGTTTTCTTCCACTCACCCCAAGAACCCATCCACCACGGAAGATGAACGGTTTCTCTGGCTTCGTCTCTTGCGCTCGCGTCGCGTGGGCGCAACGACGTTTCATCGGTTGTTGGGTGAATATGGGTCGGCACAAGCCGCTCTATCTGTATTGCCCGAAATCGCGGCTGAAGCCGGGGTGGACGACTATAGCGTCTGTCCCGAGGGCGTCATTGAGGCGGAACTTCGAGCGGCTCGCAAGGCACACGCGCGTTTGATTTGTTTTGGTGATCCCGACTATCCGAAACCGCTTTATGATCTAAGCGATGCCCCGCCGCTTTTGTGGGCACGTGGCGATATTGGTCTCTTGCACCGCGAGGCGATCGCGCTGGTAGGCGCAAGGAATGCGTCATCACTGGGCTGTCGCATGGCGCGCAGCTTGTCGCTGGAACTTGGCCAGAAGGCGCAGGTGATCGTCAGCGGATTGGCCCGAGGGATCGATGCTGCCGCGCATGAAGCCGCTTTGAAAAACGGAACGATTGCCGTTTTTGGTGGGGGCGTGGACAGAATCTATCCGGCTGAAAACAAAACGCTGGCCGAGGATATTCTGAAACAGGGGTTAATCCTGTCTGAGCAGCCCATGGGCCTGCAGCCGCAAGCGCGACATTTTCCGGCGCGCAACCGGATCATCTCAGGGCTAGCCCGCGCAGTCGTTGTCGTTGAGGCTGCCGCCAAGTCAGGATCTCTGATCACCGCGCGCAATGCCCTTGATCAGGGGCGTGACGTGCTTGCGGTCCCCGGTCACCCCTTTGATGCGCGCGCCGCGGGGTGCAATATCTTGATCCGGGACGGCGCAATTTTGGTACGTAAGGCTGAAGACATAATAGAAGAGCTCGCAATCCCAGAGCCTTTGCAACCAGACCTGCCCCTGGCAGAAAAAGACGGCGACAGCCTCCGCGACACAGCAAAATTGCACGACACGATCCTGAATCGTCTGGGGCCTGTGCCATTGGCCGAGGACCAGTTGATCTTCGATCTAAAGTCCAAGGCAAGATCACTGGCCCCTGCTCTTTCCACGCTCGAATTGCACGGGAAAATCCTGCGTCGCGCAGGTGGGCTCTTGTCTCGGCGGTAATGTCAAACTACATGCCCTCAAAGCCTGCGGCGCGGGTCCGGTTTTCCAGTGGTCATTGACAATGCCCCCTTCCACCGCACATCTTCTGCCGCCATAAGGCCAAGAAAAACGAGTCTTGAGGAGTCGAGAATTAAGCATGCCCGTCGTCGTCGTCGAATCCCCGGCAAAAGCCAAAACTATCAATAAATACTTGGGGTCTGACTACACGGTACTCGCCTCTTATGGCCACGTCCGCGACCTGCCTCCGAAGGATGGATCGGTCGACACGGACAATGATTTTGCCATGACTTGGGAGGTCGGAAACGACAGCCGCAAACATGTCAAAGCCATCGCAGATGCCCTGAAAGAAGACAACAACCTGATCCTCGCGACCGACCCCGATCGCGAAGGAGAAGCGATTTCTTGGCACCTCGAAGAGGCGCTGCGCAAACGCCGTGCCATTAAGAAAGACACGCCCGTCAGCCGCGTCGTCTTCAACGCGATCACCAAGAGTGCTGTGACCGAAGCGATGCAGAACCCGCGTCAGGTCGACGAGCCTCTGGTTGAGGCCTATCTGGCGCGTCGTGCGTTGGATTATTTGGTGGGTTTCAAACTCTCTCCGGTTCTGTGGCGCAAATTGCCCGGCGCGCGGTCTGCTGGTCGTGTTCAGTCGGTTTGCCTGCGCCTGATCGTCGAACGCGAAGAAGAAATCGAAGCCTTTAACGCACAAGAATACTGGTCCGTGCGCGCGCTCTTGCAAACCCCGCGCGGCAAGGATTTTGAGGCGCGCCTGACCGTACTGGGCGGTCAAAAACTGGACCGTATGTCGCTTAAGGACAGCACGGCTGCGGAACTTGCAGTTCAGGCGGTAACCTCACGCAATCTCTCGATAAAATCGGTTGAGGCCAAGCCCGCGACGCGCAACCCGTCCGCGCCGTTCATGACCTCGACGCTGCAGCAGGAAGCCAGCCGCAAGTTCGGCATGGGCGCGCGGCAATGTATGAACACGGCGCAACGTCTCTATGAAGCCGGCCTCATAACCTACATGCGGACCGACGGCATCGACATGGCGCCTGAGGCCGTGATGGCCACCCGTGACACCATCAAGGACCGCTATGGCGACGACTACATCCCGAAATCGCCTCGGATGTACAAAAACAAAGCCAAAAACGCACAGGAAGCGCACGAATGTATCCGCCCGACGGATATGAACAAGGACGCGAGCCAGATCAAGGTGAGCGAACCGGATCAGCGCAAGCTCTATGACCTGATCTGGAAACGCACCATTGCGTGCCAGATGGAGGCCGCGCGGCTGGAACGCACCACAGTTGATATCGCATCTGACGACGGTCAGGTTGAACTACGCGCCACCGGTCAGGTCGTCATGTTTGACGGCTTTATGAAGGTCTATGAAGAGGGCCGCGACGACGTTCAGGACGACGACGACAAGCGCCTGCCTCAGATCATGCAGGGCGAAGCGGCGGTGTTCTCACCGAAAGGCCTCGCGGATCAGTTCAACAAGGCCGCCGGTCGCGAGGGCGATGTGATCGAAGCGACCCGCGCGGACAACGCAATCCTGTCTGACAATGCTGGCGTTTTAGCGCTGCAACACCACACGCAGCCCCCTCCCCGTTATACCGAGGCGACCTTGGTTAAACGCATGGAAGAGCTGGGCATCGGACGTCCGTCGACCTATGCGTCGGTCATCACCACGATCCAAGACCGCGAATATGTGCGCAAGGACAAGAACCGCCTGTTCCCCGAGGAAAAAGGGCGGATCGTGACGATCTTCCTCATGAACTTCTTCCGCAAGTATGTGGGATATGAGTTCACAGCGAACCTCGAAGAGAGCTTGGACGACGTCTCAGCAGGCGATCAGGACTACAAAGAAGTCCTCGCTACTTTTTGGCGCGATTTCTCCGCTGCGATTGCAGAAACCAGCGATCTGCGGGTCTCTGAGGTTCTGGATAAGCTGGACGCAGCGCTTGCGCCGCAGCTTTACCCCCCGCGCGAGGACGGATCTGACCCACGGATTTGCCCAAAATGTGGCACCGGTCAGCTGCATCTGAAAACCTCGCGCACCGGTGGATTTGTCGGCTGCGGCAACTATCCGGAATGCCGGTACACGCGTCCGCTGAATGGGGATTCTGATGACACCGGCGATGTGATCCTCGGTCAGGACGAACACGAAAACGATATCCTGCTGCGCAAGGGGCGCTTTGGCCCCTATGTGCAACGCGGCGAGATCACCGAGGATAACAAGAAGCCAGACCGGTCCTCTCTGCCCAAAGGTTGGGACGCAGCGGCGATGGATCTGGAAAAGGCGCTCACGCTTTTGTCCCTGCCCCGCGCGATTGGTCTGCATCCTGAAGGCGGCGAGATCACCTCAAACTTTGGGCGTTTTGGCCCCTATGTGATGCACCAGCTGCCGGACGAAGCAAAACCGGTTTACGCGAACCTCAAAGACCCCAATGACGTCTTTGAAATCGGCATGAACCGGGCTGTGGAACTGCTCGCGGAAAAACGCGCCAACCCCGGGCGGCGTGGCTCGGCAGCAGCCGCGAAACCGCTGCGTGAGATGGGCGAACACCCGGACGGCGGCGCCATGAACATCATGGACGGGCGCTATGGGCCTTATGTAAAATGGGAAAAGGTCAATGCGACCCTGCCCAAGGACGTTGAGCCCAAGGATGTGACCGTCGAAATGGCGATTGAGCTGGTCAATGAAAAGGCGGCCAAAAAGGGTACGCGCAAAAAGGCCACCAAAAAGACGACCAAGAAAAAAGCCGCTGCAAAGTGATCAAATGGCCAGTCACATGACTGGCCTTTTTCCTGACGTCACCCAACTACGTATAATGCCCCGTAGTAATACCGGACGCCCCCGTATTCATTGACTTGAAAGCGGGCAAAATACATTAACGACGCAATGTATTTTGGGAGACATCCATGAAAAAAATCTATGCAAATGCGGCAGAGGCGCTGGATGGCCTCTTGCATGACGGCATGTTTATTGCCGCCGGGGGCTTTGGCCTCTGCGGTATTCCGGAACTGCTTTTGGCGGCGATCAAAGACGCAGGCACCAAGGATCTGACCTTTGCGTCTAACAACGCGGGCGTGGATGATTTTGGCATCGGCATTCTGTTGCAGACCCGTCAGGTTAAGAAAATGATCAGCTCTTATGTGGGCGAGAACGCAGAATTCATGCGTCAGTACCTGTCTGGCGAGCTGGAGCTGGAATTCAACCCTCAGGGCACTCTGGCCGAGCGCATGCGCGCCGGCGGCGCAGGCATCCCGGGCTTTTACACGCCAACCGGTGTGGGAACTCAGATTGCTGAGGGCAAAGAAGAGAAAGAATTCAACGGCAAGCGTTACATCCTCGAGGAAGGCATCTTTGCAGACCTCGCGATCGTGAAAGCCTGGAAAGCCGACGAGACCGGCAACCTGGTCTTCCGCAAGACCGCACGGAATTTCAACGTGCCAGCGGCGACCTGTGGCAAGATCTGTATCGCAGAAGTCGAAGAGATCGTCCCAAAGGGCTCGATTGATCCGGATCACATCCACCTGCCGGGCATCTATGTGCATCGCATCATCCAAGGCGATCACGAGAAGCGCATCGAACAAGTCACAACCCGCAAGCGTGAGGAGGCCTGAGCCATGGGATGGGATCGTAACCAAATGGCGGAACGTGCCGCTCAGGAACTCGAAGACGGCATGTATGTGAACCTCGGCATCGGTATTCCGACGCTGGTGGCCAACTATGTGGGCGACAAGGACATCACCCTGCAGTCTGAAAATGGCATGCTGGGCATGGGCCCTTTCCCGTACGAGGGCGAAGAAGACGCGGATGTGATCAACGCAGGTAAGCAGACCATCACCGAGCTGGCGCGCACCTCTTACTTTGATAGCGCGACCTCTTTCGCGATGATCCGCGGCGGCAAAATCGCTGCAGCGATCCTCGGCGCGATGGAAGTGGACGAAAAAGGCGACCTAGCGAACTGGATGATCCCAGGCAAGCTGGTCAAAGGCATGGGCGGCGCGATGGATCTGGTGGCCGGTGTCGGCCGCGTGATCGTTGTGATGGACCACGCCAACAAGCACGGCCAGTCCAAAGTTCTGAAATCCTGCACCCTGCCTCTGACAGGTGTTGGCGTTGTGGATCGCATCATCACCAACCTTGGTGTTCTGGACGTTGTCGAAGGCGGCCTCAAGATCGTGGAAGTTGCTGACGGCGTCACCGAAGAAGAGCTGCGCGCAACGACCGAGGCGACCATCGTCAACTGATCATCGATCAGCTAGAATTCTCGAGAAACCCGGCCTTGTGTCGGGTTTTTCTATTTGCAGAGAACGGGATAGGTGATTTTGAACGGATCACTCGGCAAACCTCTGTGCTTTGGCTCAAAACACGTCACACGACCGACGCCGTCCACCCAGAAAAGGTGCGGGTCTTTCCCGCTGAGCTTCAGACTGTAGCCGCCATAGGTGACTTCCATGTGCAAATGCGGAAATCCACTTGAGAGAAGCCCTGTTGTGCCAAGTTCACCGATCTGCTGCCCGCGCTGTACATATTCGCCTTTCTCCACGGTGCGGGTCTTCAGGTGCACATAACGAGTCGTCGGTGGAATGCCTGACGCATCTGTTGGATGCTGGATCAACACGCGGTTGCCATAGGCCGGCTCCCAAAAGGATTCTATCACGCGGCCACCGGCGGCGGCTATGACCGGCGTTCCGATCGGGGCATGAACATCAATGCCAAAATGCTCTCCCCAGCGCGGATCCGGATAAGGATCTGCGGCGCGGAACTGCTGTGTGATCGACGGCGCGTTTGCTGGCATCGAAACCTGGATAGGATTTGGATAGCCCGGTTCATAAACCGCCGATCGCCCGAAGCTTTTTTCATCAGACAAACACGCAGCCAAGGCGAAGCTGCAGACTTTGGCTTCGACAATTCTTCTCTTCATCTTCTAACCGTATCCTTATCTGCCCTGAGCGCGGTCGAAAGTGCGCATGACAACCACCTCACCTGCATTGCACCGGATAGGTGATTTTAAATGCCTTAGACCGTCCCCTTTTCAGCCTGGGTTCAAAACAGGTCACCCGCCCCGGACCTTTGAGCCAAAAGAGCTGAGGGTCACTGGCATGCTTGCGCAAATTCATACCGCCGTAGAGCACTTCGAAATGCAGATGCGGAACCCCTCCGGCGGTGAGCCCTGTTGCACCGAGCGTCGCAATCTGTTGGCCCCGCCGAACATGATCGCCCTTCTTGACCAAGCGCTTTTGCAAATGAACGTAGTTGGTCTGCGCCACCTTGCCCGAACCATCAGTCCCGTGATCGATCTCGATCCGATGGCCATAGCCCGGCTCCCAATGTGACGCGATCACGCGCCCCTCTGCGGCAGCCAAAACCGGCGTGCCGATTGGCGCATGCACATCCATACCAAAGTGATCCGAAACCTCATGTGCGCCATCATAAAGTGCCGCACGCCGAAATTGTTGGGTGATCGAATAGGCGTTCTTTGGCATCACCACAGAAATCGGCTCGGAATAAGAGCCGCCATATCCCGCAGCCCAACCGGTCTGGCGCGCCTCTGAAAGGCATCCCGCAAGGATAAACACCGAACCCAAAACCATCATGGCTCGAATAATACGTGTCCCAGTCATAGCTCAAAGTTTACATGATCAGAGCTTTCGCGCAAAACGCACGCCAAAAGACGCAAAAAACTGCGTCCTTGGCTTGTGTTAACTTCCAGTGCATTCTGTCGCCATGAATATTTCAGAACTTGCCTACCAGCACGCCCCCATTGGCATGTGCATGCTGGACAATCGTCGCATCCACATCGCCAATAAGGCCTTTGGAGAGATGTTCGGAATCTCGCCCGAAGACTGCTCGGGCAAATCCATCGCCGAGTTTTACGCAAGCCAAGAGGACTTTGAGAACTTTGGCGAAAAAGTGCGCGCGGCCTTGGAAGACAGCGGGCGCTATAACGATGAACGCATCATGCGGCGCGCCGATGGAAGCCTGTTCTGGTGCCGCGTTCGTGGCAAATCCCTGTCGCCGGACAATCCGTTTGAAAGCGGAGTTTGGACCTTTGCCGACCTGTCTGAAGAACGCCCCGTGGTCGAGCTCACCCAACGCGAACGCGAGGTGGCGATCCTGACGTGCCGGGGTCAGACCTCAAAGGAAATCGGGCTAGAGCTGAACCTCAGCTACCGCACCGTCGAAGAATATCGCGCACGGCTTCTGCGCAAATTCGGCGCGCGCAAGCTGGCAGAATTGGTGGCGAAACTTTCTGGCATGCCACTGTGATTTTTCGCATGATCTTTAGGGGAAGGATTGAAAAACGTTAACCTAGGGTAAGAAATGCGCCTTTTTCCCCGCTTAGCGCGCTTTTCCTTAGCTTTCTGATAGCCTATATACAGCCGTTAGGGAAAAACCACACAGACGCGCAGCTGTCGCGCATCAGAGGATATATTATGAGCAAGAAGACCCACGACGCGGACGTCTCCTTTATTCAGGCGCTGGCCGAATTGCTTGAGAAAAACGATCTGACCGAACTGGAAGTGATGCGCGAATACGGCGACAACGACAGCATGAATGTGCGCGTCAGCCGTCAAAAAGAAGTCGTCGCCATGGCGGCCCCTGCCCCGGTGGCAGCTGCGCCAGTGGCCGCGCCTGCGGCACCGGCGGCTCCTGCAGCTGCGGCACCCGCGGCGCCTGCGGCGAGCAACGAGGATCCTGCAAGCCATCCGGGCGCTGTGACCTCTCCGATGGTGGGCACATGTTATCTGCAGCCAGAACCCGGCGCGCCTGCCTTCATCACCGTGGGGGCTCAGGTGGCCGAAGGTCAGACCATCCTGATCATCGAAGCGATGAAAACCATGAACCAGATCCCTGCCCCGAAATCAGGCACCATCAAGCGCATTCTTGTTGAGGACGGCGGCACGGTTGAGTTCGGCGCGCCTCTGGTCATCATCGAATAAGGTATTCGCGATGTTTGATAAAATCCTCATCGCCAACCGCGGAGAAATCGCACTTCGCGTTATCCGCGCGTGCCGCGAGATGGGCATCAAGTCGGTCGCGGTGCATTCCACCGCGGATGCGGACGCGATGCACGTGCGTATGGCAGACGAAGCGATCTGTGTTGGTCCGAACGCAGGCGCGGACAGCTATCTGAACATGGCGTCCATCATTGCCGCTTGTGAAGTCACCGGCGCGCAGGCAATCCACCCCGGTTACGGTTTTCTGTCTGAAAACGCGCGTTTCGTGGAAATCGTCGAAGACCACGGTCTGACCTTCATCGGCCCAAGCGCCGCTGACATCAGCACCATGGGCGACAAGATCACCGCCAAAGACACCGCCAAGAAACTGGGTATTCCCGTGGTTCCGGGGTCCGAAGGTGGCGTTCCTGATCTGGCGGCAGCCAAAAAGATCGGCGAAGACTTCGGCTATCCGGTCATCGTCAAAGCCACCGCCGGTGGTGGCGGTCGCGGCATGAAAGTCGCTCTGACTGCAGACGATATGGAAGAGGCCTTTGGCACCGCGCGTTCCGAGGCGAAAGCGGCCTTTGGCAACGACGAAGTCTATATCGAGAAATACCTCACCACCCCGCGTCACATCGAGATTCAGGTCTTTGGCGACGGTCAGGGCAAAGGTGTCCATCTTGGCGAGCGCGACTGTTCTTTGCAGCGTCGCCACCAGAAAGTCTTTGAAGAGGCTCCAGGCCCCTGCATCACGCCCCAAGAGCGCGCCTCAATCGGCAAAATCTGTGCCGATGCGGTTGCCGAAATGGGTTATCGCGGTGCCGGTACCGTCGAGTTCCTATACGAGAACGGCGAGTTCTATTTCATCGAGATGAACACCCGCCTGCAGGTGGAACACCCTGTTACCGAAAGCATTTTCGGTGTGGACCTCGTGCGCGAACAGATCCGTGTTGCGGCCGGTCTGCCTCTGTCTTTCACGCAAGATGACCTTGAGATCAACGGTCACTCCATCGAGGTACGGATTAACGCAGAAACCTTCCCGGGTTTCGCGCCACGTCCGGGCAAGATCAGCCATTACCACGCGCCCGGAGGCCTCGGCGTCCGCATGGACAGCGCGCTGTATGATGGCTATTCGATTCCGCCCTACTACGACAGCCTGATTGGCAAGCTGATCGTGCATGGGCGCGACCGTCCCGAGGCCTTGGCGCGTCTGCACCGTGCCCTTGGCGAGTTGATCGTGGATGGGGTTGAGACCACCGTGCCGCTGTTCCATGCTCTGCTGGGAGAAGCAGACATCCATTCTGGTGACTACAATATTCACTGGCTGGAGAAATGGCTGGACGCCAACTACGGCGCCTAACGCCGCGCCATGAGCCGCCAAGAGATCACCCCCGATCTATTGATGCAGGCCTATGCCATGGGTGTCTTTCCCATGTCCGAACATAAGGACGACCCAGAAATTTTCTGGGTCGATCCGAAACTAAGGGGGATCCTGCCACTTGACCGCTTTCATATCTCGCGCAGCTTGGCCAAAGCGTTGCGGCGTGGGGATTACGAGGTGACGCTGAACCGCGATTTCGAAGGTGTTTTGGATGCTTGCGCGGACCGACCCGACACTTGGATCAACGAAAGAATTCGGCGTCTTTACATAGGCTTACATCAGAAATCTCGAGCCCATTCGCTCGAGGTCTGGCGCGATGGCATGCTCATCGGCGGGGTCTATGGCGTCGCGCTCGGCGCTGCGTTTTTCGGGGAAAGCATGTTCTCGCGCGCCACCAATGGCTCAAAAATCGCGCTGGCCTATCTGACAACACATCTGCGCAATTGCGGCTATACGCTCTTTGACACGCAATTCATCACAGACCATTTGGCGAGCCTAGGCGCCGAGGAAATCCCCCGCGCCGACTATCAATTCCTATTGAAAGACGCCATTCACAGGCGTGCAGACATCACAGGCGCTCAGTTGCCAGATGTCTCTTCCGTTGTGGCGTCCGCAACGGCCGCATCCACCTGACAGCGCAGCACCCAAACATCAAACCGCGCATGATCCATCGCATTCAATGCAGGTGAGGACGCAATCATCCACCCCTGAAACACCGGGGCTGCTGTGTTCGCCTCTTCGACAATCGTCAGATAGGCATAGGCTTCGCCCGTCGCATTGTCGTCAGGGTGGCGGCATTCCGTCAGCCCAATCCGCAAATAGCCAAAGGCTTCGGATTGCCCATCAGACAGCGTAATATCGCGCACTTCGCCGGTGGTTTTGTCCAAAGCCCTCAGATCAACGCCCGTGCCTTTGACCGCGCGCACCTCTTCGGTGATTTCCTCAAACAGAGACGCGCCGCGCAGGAAAACATCGCTATCGGTTTCGGTGATGAACCCGGTTTCGCCGTCCACTTGGCTATCAACTGGATCATCCAAAGATTCCACGATGATTTGCTGCGCCTGCGCCATCTGAACAGAGAGTAACCCCGCCAATACAGCGCATTTCGCAGCCCTGAGCGCGATCATTCGTCACCACCGCCCACAAAGCGCATCAGCAAGGATACAAGGCTGACGGCACCCTGGGTATCGATGATCTCGGCCCCCGGCTCTAGGTTAAATGGCGATCCGCCCGGTAGAACCTCGACGAAATTGCCGCCCAGCAAGCCTTCGGACGAAATCACAATCGCCGAGTCATCTGGCAGAAGGATACCTTCCTGCACATTCACAGTCGTATTGGCCCGAAACGTCACCGGATCCAGCTCGATCCCTGTCACCGTGCCAACCTTCACACCCGCCAGTCGCACATCGCTGCCAACACTCACGCCCTCAATCGAGCGGAAGGAAGCGCTAAGCTCATAACCAGAGCCGCCAGAGCCAAAACTCGCAACTTGCCCCATATAGGCGACAAACCCAATCGCGGCGGCCAGAACCAGCCCGCCAACGGCAATCTCAGTACGTTGCGTAGAGGACGACATGACCCGATCCTATTCCGGAGACCACGCGTCGTAGTCGCTGCGCTCTACCGGTGCTTTTGACCGGATCGAGCCCGCAGGTGCATAGGCCATCATAGTCCCCGTCAGGTTTTCCTGATGCGGCTGCTCCCATGATTTTTTCGGCAGAGGCTTTTCGCTTGGCAGCTCATCAAAAGTGCGGTGCAACCAGCCGTGCCAGTCAGGCCCAATGCGGCTTGCCTCAGCTTCACCGTTGTAGATCACCCAGCGTTTACTGTCGTTTCGCGTGCGGTAATAGACATTGCCCTGATCGTCTTCGCCGACCTTCTCGCCCTTGCGCCAGGTAAAGATCCGCGTGTTCAGCGTCTGGCCGTTCCACCAGGTCACAGCGCTAAGAAGCGTGTTCACAATGCCCATATGTGCCTCCTAAGTTCGTGATCTCTATGCCCCATTCCCCATCAAAGGTCCAGTCTTTGAACACCGACCGGCAAAGCTGCGCCGCGCGGGTTTCATTTTGCCAGAAATACTCAAATCGGAACGCTTGTTTCGCAAAAGCGCGGTCTGTCGGGAATAACCACTGGTTTTCCCCCTAAAACCTTTATTTCACTGGCCTAAATTGTAACAGCAATGTAAATGCGACCCAAGCCACTGCCAACCGGAGCCAAGCCGTTGCTAGATATTACGACGAAACTGTCAGACCACTATGATCTCGCACCGAATCCAGACCTCGCCGCCTCGATGGCCGACATCTATGACCGTATGGACCGCGTCGTCAGCCCTGCGGATTGGGCGATTTATGCGCCCTACGTGAAGGCGATCAACGATCTGAAACGCGAACGCAACGCGGTTGTTTTGGCGCACAACTACATGACGCCAGAAATCTTCCACGGCATTTCCGATGTCTCAGGTGACAGCCTACAGTTGGCGATTGAGGCCACCAAAGTCGACGCCGATGTGATCGTCCAATGTGGCGTGCATTTCATGGCCGAGACCTCAAAGATCCTGAGCCCTGAAAAAACTGTTCTGATGCCGGATATGTCCGCGGGCTGCTCACTGGCAGAATCCATCACCGCCGAGGGCGTCGAAGAAATGCGCGCAAAATATCCCGGCGCACCTGTGGTCAGCTATGTGAACACAACTGCCGAGGTGAAAGCCGCCTCTGATATCTGCTGCACCAGTTCTAATGCGGTGCAGATCGTGGACGCGATGGAGAGTGACACGGTCATCATGACCCCAGACCAGTATCTGGCGCAGAATGTGGCGAACCAGTCCAAGAAAAAAGTCGTCTTCTGGGAAGGCTCCTGCATCGTCCACGAGCTC
>JABSOU010000054.1 GCA_013215215.1 Cognatishimia sp.
CGATGATTTCAAAGTCGCAAAGCACATCTTTGCCAAGGACAAAGGCTGCTACTATGACATCAACGATCCAGTGACCGTTTTAGACAGTTATTAAACCGGATCGCGGATCAGGCTTTGGCACATGCAATGCACGCCGCCGCCGCCCTGCGTGAACATATCAAGCTCTGGATCAAAGACCGTGAACCCATGGGCTTTGACCTTTTCTTTCAGGGTCTTGGAGGCGGCGGGCAACAAAACCCGATCCTCGCCCAATGCGACCACGTTGCAACCCAACGCCATGGTTTCCTGGAACGGCACCGTGATCAACTCGATGTTCTTGGACTTGAGCCAATCGATCACCTTCGGATCCGTACATTCCAAACAGACCGCCGCCAGTTTCGGTGCGAGCATGACGACCATGAGGTCGATATGAACATAGTACGGGTCGATGTCGGCGAGCATGACTTCCCAGCCCTCGGCCTCCATCCACGCCGCGATCTGTTTCGCGCCTTGCTCTTGTGACCGGCCCTCATCGCCTTCCCAGCCGATCAGGACTGCGCCTGGTTCGATGACGTTGAAATCGCCGCCCTCAAAGGTGCCAGCGGTCACATAGTCGTAAATCGGGATGCCAAGCTTCTGATAGGTCTCAATCGCACGAAAGTTTTCGCCACGCCGCCAGTACTGGCTCATATGGGTTATGATGGCGCCATAGGGCGTCATGACGGAACTGTCGCGGGCATAGACCTGATAAGGCAGATGCGGGTCAGGCACGTGAAAATGCACGTCGACAGCGGCGGACCGATAGGCGTCCACCATCTCTGCATGCTGGGCTTGGGCGACCTTGGGATCAAATTCGACGCCGCGCCGGATGGATTTCTTCGAAAGGCTTGAGGTCTTGAGCCATTGATAGTTCTCAATCGGCCCCAAAAGGACCGAGCGCAAGGTGCCGTAGTCGCTATTGGCACCCCAAGTATTCAGCTCGGGCGTCCCGCCGCCGTCGCGCCGCACGCGCAGGGAAAAACTGTCGGTTTGGGTTCCGTCGGCCATAGCAAAGCTCCTTGTCGTCAATGGCGACGAGCTTGAGCTTTGTGGGCCGCGAGTCAAGTCTGGCACATGAAAAGGCCGCTCAGGTTTCCCGAAGCGGCCTAAAATTCAGACGTTAGCGTGTCAGCCCGCCATGCAGCGTCGGCTGATCGAGGCTCGCAAATCCGTAGTGGCGCAGCCAGCGCAGATCCGCGTCAAAGAAGGCGCGCAGATCAGGTATGCCGTATTTCAACATCGCCAAACGGTCGATGCCGATGCCAAAGGCAAAACCCTGCCATTCGTTGGGATCAATACCGCCCGCAGCCAGCACCTTTGGATGCACCATGCCAGAGCCGAGAACCTCAAGCCAATCGTCGCCCTCGCCCACTTTGACAGAGCCGTTTTCCCAGCTGCACTGGATATCCACCTCGGCGGATGGCTCCGTGAAGGGGAAGTGGCTGGCGCGGAAACGGGTTTTGACGGAGGTGCCGAAGAAGGCGGTAAAGAATTCCTCAAGCACCCATTTCAGGTTCGCCATCGAGATGTCTTTGTCGATCGCCAGACCTTCGACCTGATGGAACATCGGCGTGTGGGTCTGGTCGTAGTCGGCACGATACACGCGACCCGGGCAAATAATCCGGATCGGCGCGCCGATCTTTTCCATCGAGCGGATCTGAACCGGAGAGGTGTGGGTGCGCAACACATGCGGCGGGCGGTTATCGCCTTCGGCACGGTGGGTATAGAAGGTGTCCATCTCCGCACGTGCCGGGTGGTGGCCCGGAATGTTCAGCGCGTCAAAGTTATACCAGTCGGTCTCGATCTGAGGGCCTTCGGCAACCGCAAAGCCCATGTCTGCGAAAATCGCCGATACCTCTTCGGTAACTTGCGAAATCGGGTGGATAGAGCCCTGACGACGGCCACGACCCGGCAGGGTCACGTCGAGCCACTCGCTGCGCAGACGCTCTTCTAACGCGGCATCCGCCAAGGACGCTTTCTTGGCCGACAGCGCCGAGTTGATCTCGTCTTTAAGGGCATTCAGCTTGGGGCCCATGACCTGACGCTCTTCAGGCGTCATCTTGCCCAGCTCGCGCATTTTCAGAGCGATCTCGCCCTTTTTGCCGACGGCCTGAACGCGCAGATCTTCGATGGACGCTTCGTCTGCAGCATCCGCGATCAAAGCGATATATTTGTCTCTGAGATCGTCCATGTCGGCCCCTTTAATTTGCACGACATCCAGCTAGCGAAATGCATGGGGAATGGCAAGCTTTGCTGCGCGTCTAGTTGAGGCGCAGGGCGCTGAGTCGAGTTTCCAGAAAACTGGCTTCTTCGGGCGCGCGGGACAGCGCGATGGCCGCGCGATAGCTTTCGGCAGCCTCAAGGTGGCGACCCAACCGCGCCAAAAGATCCGCGCGACAGGCGTGAAAGGGTTGGTAGCTCGCGAGTTTGCCGTCGTCCTCAACGGAGGCCAACAGGCGCAGACCAGCTTCTGGGCTATCGGCATAAGACAGCGCCAGCGCTTGGTTGATCCGCAGGATCGGATTGGGAAATCGTGCGTAGAGCACATCATAAAGCGCGACGATTTGCGGCCAGTCGGTTGCGTCGAAACTCTTGGCCTGCGCATGGACGGCGCTAATCGCCGCTTGCAGGCCATAACGACCCGCAGGCGCGCGACGCAAAGCAGTTTCCGTGAGCGCCACCCCCTCGGAAATCCGAGCCTGATCCCATCGCGCGCGGTTCTGCGCCTCGAGCGGCACGAACTCGCCAGAGTCGCCACGCCGCGTGAGCCGTCGACTGTCAGACAGTAGCATTAACGCCAGCAGGCCCTTGGCCTCGGCATGGTCAGGCAGCAAAGAGGTCAGGATGCGCCCAAGGCGGATCGCTTCCTGAACGAGGTTTTCCCGCATCATCTCGCCATTTGTGGCGTGGCAGCCTTCGGTAAAGATCAAGTAGATCACGCTCAGAACCGTATCGGTCCGCTCTGCGATATCCTGCGGGTCAGGTAATTTGAAGGCAACGCCCGCCGCGCCGAGCTTGTGTTTGGCGCGCGTTAGCCGCGCCGCCATCGCTGCTGGCTTGTCCAGAAACGCATTGGCAATTTCCTCGGTACTGAGCCCCCCCAAAGCGCGCAGGGTCAATGCGACTCGCGACTTCTCTTCAAGCGCTGGGTGACAACATGTGAAAATCAGCTCGAGCCGGTGATCTGGAATAGACATCTCGCGATCCTCGGGATCAGAGTGATGTTGCTCAAGCCAGAGAGCAAGCTCGCTCGACTTGCGATCCGCAACTTGGCTGCGACGGATGCGATCTAATGCTTTGCGCCTTGCAACGGTGATCAGCCAAGCGTCAGGATTGCGGGGCGCGCCGTCTTTGGACCAGACCTCAAGGGCCGAGACCACGGCGTCCTGCAAACTGTCTTCCGCCAATGAAAAGTCCCCGATCGAGGACACCAGCGACGAAAGAATGCGCCCCCAGTCTTCGCGGATCAGTCTCGCGACGAGAGATTGCGCATGAACTGGGGGCAGCATCTAGGGTCAGTCAAAAATCATGACAGGGCGCACTTCGACCCGGCCGTAGGCCGCGTCTGGGATCTTGGCGGCATAGGCCAGCGCTTCGTCCAGATCCTTGCAATCGAGGATGTAAAACCCACCAAGCTGCTCTTTTGTCTCAGCGAATGGCCCATCGACCACCTCGGTTTTTCCGCCGCGCACAGAGACCGTTGTGGCCGTCGAAACAGATTGCAGCGCTTCGCCGCCGAGCAATTTGCCCGCTTCGCGCACTTCTTCGGTGAAATCCATATAACCCTGCATATAAGGGCCAAATTCCTCGGTCCCTGGCTGAGGGCCATTGTCTTCCGCGTTGTAAATCAAGCACATGAATTGCATAGGTTCTTCCTTTCAAATGTCGCGAACTCTGGAGCGACGAACGTGTTACTGGTCACATCCACCCACCAGACTTGGCGCTTTGGTAAATGCAGTTAAGGAAAGGTTTCATTGCCTTTCTGTGTACCAGACGTTTGACGATCCACGAAATCGACATCGCGCCCCAAATATTTTTAAAAAAATTTTCACAGCGCACACACTGGAGCACTACCCCAGGTCCTTCACATAGGTTTTCGTGAACTCGGAATAGCCTTGCGACGTTACTTTATGGTGGCCTTTCATCTCTTGATGCAAATCCGGCAGCCGGTGGAAAGGTACATTCGGGATCGCATGATGCTCGACATGGTAGGGCATGTTCCACGCCAAAAACCGAATAATCCGGTTTGTATATGTGGTGCGCGTGTTCTCAAACATATTCGCCACAAAGGCACAGCGGCCATGTTCAGCTAAGAGGTAAAGTCGCAGAAATGGCATCCCGATGAGCAGTGGCACTATCCAGATCCATAGCAGCAGGTCTGTGAACGCGAAACTTGTCCACGCAAGGGTATAGAGCGCAACCATCCTCTGCGCTTCTCGTTTGACTTTTCCGCGCGCGGACGCAGGAACATAATCCCCGGGATCACGTCCCGCTGCATTTTCCAAAATCTGCTTCGTCATGCCCATCCAATAGGGCAGCCCAGAGACATGCCAGATATAGGCCCGCCGGGTCTCGGGTTTGTGACCCGCCAGTAGCTCCGGGTCTTTGCCTTCGATATTGGTGTGGCGATGATGCGCGAGGTGGAAATAACGAAACCAAATAAAGGGTTGGAGGATCAGAAAGCCAGAGACATGGCCGACGGCCTCGTTGAGCCATTCGGATTTAAAGGGAGTCTTATGGGTGGCCTCGTGTTCGAGTGTGAAGAGGAAAACTAAAGCAATTCCCAGCGGCAACACCGCAAACGGCCAGAAGGTAAAACCCACTGCCACGAAAACGGCCAGCACGGCAATTAGGCCAAAGTGCCCAATCAGATGCCAGAGGCCCGCATCATCGCGCCGAACCTGTAGGTCCGCGAGTTTGTCTCGATCGAGCTGAGCGACAAATGTTTTGTGATCCATATACGAACACTAGGCGCGTCGATCTGGTAAATCACGGATTGTTTGAGCGGCACGGCCGACTTTCTGCGAGAACACATCAACCCTGCCCCAAACGTAAAAAAAACGCCGCGCTGTTTCCAACGCGGCGTTTTATTTTTTCGGCTGTCGCGGCGCTTACGCTGCCAGCGCGCCTTTTGCTTGGTCAACAATTGCGCCAAACGCTTCTGGCTCGTGGACTGCGAGATCAGCGAGGACTTTGCGGTCTACTTCGATACCAGCCAGGTTCAGGCCGTTGATGAATTTGGAGTAGGTCAGAGCCTCGTCGTGTGCACGCACAGCCGCGTTGATCCGCTGGATCCACAGCGCGCGGAAATTACGCTTACGGTTCTTACGGTCGCGTGTTGCGTATTGGTTTGCCTTATCGACCGCTTGGGACGCGACCTTAAAGGTATTCTTGCGACGGCCGTAATAGCCTTTTGCCGCTTTGACGATTTTCTTGTGACGGGCGTGGGTTACGGTACCACCTTTAACGCGGGACATATCTCAGGCTCCTTAGCGTGCGTACGGCATGTATTTTTTGACGATCTTGCTGTCGGCTTCACACAGTGTGGTGGTGCCGCGTGCATCACGAATGAACTTCGTGGTGCGCTTGATCATTCCGTGACGCTTACCAGCCTGGCCAGCCTTGACCTTGCCGCTTGCCGTCATCTTAAAGCGCTTTTTGGCGCTCGATTTGGTCTTCATCTTAGGCATTTCCGTCTCCTTCTTAAGTCGTCGGTACAGACGCGACTCGGCATGCCATCCAGCCGGCCACGCGATAGAGGCGCCATATACGCGGCGAATCTGTGAAGGGCAAGGGGTAATGCGCTTATTTTGCAAGGCTTGCGAGCACATCAATGACGACGGCCGGGACCTCTTGCAACGTATAGCCCATTGGCTTGGTCGTCAGCGCATAAGCCAAGCAGCCCGCAGCTACAATTGCCGACAGGACAGCAAGCCTTGGCGAACGGCTGTCCGCCAGGGCTGATAGAAACATGGGAACGGTCAAAACTGCGAGACACAATCCAAGTGTCAGAAACAGATCCGGGTTCATGAAATCTCCGAAGGGCTACGTCTTCGGAGATTATTCTGGTTCACTTGCGTAAATCAAACGTTCATCACAGGGCGCAACGCGCACAATATTTGTGGTGCCCGGGATGTTGAAAGGTACGCCCGCGGTCACAACCACCTGATCTTTCTCGGTCGCGAGACCCAAACGTTTCGCAGCCCCTACAGACGCGAGAACCGAGGATTTAAACCGGTTGAACTCGTCGGTGATCACCGTCGTTGTGCCCCAAGTCAGCGCCAGACGACGTGCGGTCCCACGGCGGCTGGTCATCGCCACAATCGGCACTCGTGGCCGTTCGCGCGCGACTTTCAAAGCCGTTGTACCAGATTGCGAGAAGCAGCAAATCGCACTGATCTCAGTGGTTTCCGCGATTTCACGCGCCGCTGCAACGATCGCGTCCGCGACGCTTTCGCCCTTTACATGGCGGCTGGCCTCAATGATTTCGCGATAGGTGTCGTCGCTTTCCACCTCGATGGCCACGTTGTTCATCGTGGTGACGGCTTCGATTGGGTAATCACCTGCCGCGGATTCCGCGCTGAGCATGATCGCGTCCGAGCCTTCGTAAATCGCGGTGGCGACGTCCGAAACTTCGGCCCGCGTTGGCATCGGGCTCTCGATCATGCTTTCCAGCATCTGGGTCGCAACAATAACAGGTTTCGCATCACGGCGACAGCGACGGATCAGGCGTTTCTGGATCGGGGGCACGTTCTGAACAGGCAGCTCAACACCCAGGTCTCCACGCGCCACCATAATGCCGTCCGATACATCAAGGATCGCATCAAAGTCCTGCACCGCTGCGGGTTTCTCGATCTTGGACAGAACAGACGCCCGGCCACGCACCATTTCGCGCGCTTCCAGAACGTCGGCCGGGCGTTGCACAAAAGACAAAGCCAGCCAGTCGACGCCCAGTTCACATACAAACTCGAGGTCTTTCTTATCCTTGGCCGACAGCGCCGCCAGAGGCAGAACCACATCAGGCACGTTCACGCCCTTGCGGTTTGAAATCGTGCCACCAGTGGTCACGACGCAATTCGCGTAATCGTCGCCGCAGTCTTCAACCTGCAAACGGATCTTACCATCATTAACCAATAGGTTCGCACCAGGTTTCAGCGCCGCAAAGATCTCTTTGTGAGGCAGGCACACCCGGTTGATGTCGCCGGGGGTTTCATCCAGATCCAGACGGAACTTCGCACCTTCAACCAGATCCTCTGCCTCATTGGCAAAGGTACCCACGCGCAGTTTCGGCCCCTGCAAGTCAGCCAAGATCGCGATAGGGCTCGAGAGCTCGTCTTCGATTTGACGGATAATCTTGTGACGCTCGGCAATCTCGTCATGGCTGCCGTGGCTCATATTCAGGCGGAACACATCCGCGCCGGCTTCGTGCAGAGCCTTGATGGTTTCATAGGTGCTCGAAGCTGGGCCCAACGTGGCCACGATTTTCACATTTCTCTGACGTCTCATACCGGCTCTCTTATCTTGCAGCGGTCAAATGTTACCGCTAACTATATCGCAAAGCGACAATAGGCAATTCCAATTTAGCTGCGCGACGCCTAGACAGCTAGTGGAAGGAAACAACAGTCAAATGACATATCAACCGTTTCATATCACAGGTGCGGATCGGGCGTCGCGTTGGGTCATTACCGTGGATCACGCCGCAAATACAGTGCCTCAAGAGGTAAATAACGGAGATCTTGGCCTAAATTCCAATGATATGAACCGCCACATCGCCTATGACATTGGGGCAAAAGGCGTCGCTTTGGCGCTGGGAACCTTGCTAGAGGCCCCGGTCATTTGCTCCAATTTTTCGCGTCTCGTTATTGATCCAAACCGGGGCGAAATTGACCCAACTTTGATCATGCGGCTTTACGATGGCACGATCATTCCGGCCAACGGAGACATCGACGACGCGGAAGAAGCGCGCCGCATTGAGGCCTATTACCGTCCCTACCACGATGCCGTGGCTGGGGTTCTTGCCCAGCGCGACGACCCCATCGTTCTGGCAATCCACAGTTTCTCGCCTCAACTCAAAGGCCGCCCCCCACGCCCCTGGGAGGTCGCGATCCTACATGCCGATGGCTATGATAACCGAAACTTTGGCCCCCATGTGGTCAAGCGCCTCGCGCAGGAAACTGATCTGACCGTCGGCGACAACGAACCCTATTTCGGCCACCTCCCCGGAGACGCCGTCGACCGCCACGCCGTCACCCCCGGCCTGGTGAATTGCTTGATCGAGGTTCGGCAGGATCTTATTGCCAACGAAGCTGACCAAGAGGCCTGGGCCCACCGCCTTGCGCCCGTATTAACCGAGGCCCTCACCACAAGCGGGCTCTGAGCCTGAGCACACCGACCGGAGACCCAAATGGACGACCAAACCCGCATCGAACTTGAAGCCGCCGCGTTCCGCACCCTGCGTGAACACCTGATGGAAAAGCGCACGGATGTGCAAAACATCGACATGATGAATCTAGCGGGGTTCTGCCGCAATTGCCTCAGCCGCTGGTACCAGGAGGCTGCCAATGAACGCGGGATCGAGATGGGCAAGATGGAAGCGCGCGAGATCTTCTACGGCATGACCATGGATGAATGGAAAGCCAACTATCAGACCGACGCGAGCCCTCAGCAGCAGGCCGAGTTCCAGCAGAGTTTTGAGCAGAACGTCGGCAAGGATGGATAAAACTCTGCCCAATAGACCCCATGTTCTGCCCGATGGGCGCGACGTGCAGGAGGTGACTCTTCGTGGTCACGGGCTGACTGCCAAGGTCTTGACGCTGGGTGCCGTCGTTCGTGAGCTGAGACTTGAGGGCCATACGCCTTCGTTGGTGCTGGGCTACGAGAACGTCGCGTCTTACGTCACCAATCACGGTTTTCTTGGGGCCATCGTCGGGCGCTATGCCAATCGCCTGAAAGATGGCCAGTTTGAGATTGATGGTCGGCGGTTTCAAGTTGACCGCAACGACAAGGGCAACGCCTTGCACGGCGGATCGCAGGGCACTTGGGCCCAAATCTGGGAGATCGCAGAACAAGGCGATGACTTTGTCACGCTGAAGCTGACGCTGCCCGATGGTCATATGGGGTTTCCGGGCAAGCTGGACATCGCGTGTCGCTACAGCGTGAAGCCAAATGCCACCTTGGACGTTCAAGTCACCGCCCAGACCGACACGCCGACGTTGTGCAATCTGACTCCACATTGCTATTTCAACTTGGATGGGCACGCGGATGTCACCAATCACAAGCTCGAGATCAATTCCGCAGATTTCGTTCCAGTCGACACCGCAGGCATCCCGTTGGGACATATCGAGTCTTCTGATGCCTCTTTGGATTTTCGCAGCCCGCGCCCTGCGCATAACGCGAACCTAGACGTAAGCTATTGCTTTGACACATCCCAAGAGCTGCAAGAACAAGCAGTACTCACGAGTGACATATCGGGACGGTCGGTGACGGTGTTCTCAAATCAACCCGGGCTTCAGGTGTTCAACGCTGCTGAAATGCAGACCCCCGAAAACGGGCACGTTGGCAAGCCCTACGGACCTTTTTGCGGCGTCGCCTTTGAGCCGCAAATCTGGCCCGACGCGCCAAATCAGCCGGGTTTTCCCGAGGCCGTTCTCAGGCCCGGCGAGACCTATTTGAACTACAGCCAATTCCGGTTCACATAAAAAAGGGCGCTCGAAATCGAGCGCCTTTTTCGCAAAAATCAGTCGAAGATCAGATCGCTTTCGCGCGCGCCTCATCCAGATAAATCTCGCGAAGACGTTTCGCCAATTCACCGGGTGTGCCATCACCCAAAGCCACACCGTCGATCTCGACAACCGGCATCACAAAGGCCGAGGCCGACGTGGTAAAGGCCTCATCCGCCTCTTTGGCCTCATCGATGGTAAACAGACGCTCTTCAATCTGCATCTGAGCCTCTTCGGCCAGACGTAGAACCGCCTTGCGTGTGATGCCATGCAGGATGTCGTTGGACAAAGGCCGTGTGACGATCTTACCGTCTTTAACGAAGTACGCGTTGTTCGAAGTGCCTTCGGTCACGTAACCATCCTCGATCATCCACGCATCATCCGCACGGGCAGCTTTCGCCATCATCTTGCCCATGGATGGATAGAGCAGTTGAACCGTTTTAATGTCGCGGCGGCCCCAACGGATGTCCTCGATGGAAATGATCTTGGCACCTTTTTGCGCCGCTGGGCTATCCGCCAGACCCGGCTTGTTCTGGGTGAAGAGAACCAAAGACGGCTCGGTTGTTTCAGGGTCAGGGAACACGAAATCGCGATCCCCATCAGAGCCACGAGACACCTGCAGATACACCAGACCTTCGTCGATCTCATTGACCTCTACAAGCTTGCGGTGGATCTCCAGCAACGCTTCCTTGGTGCAAGGCGCCTTCATATCCAACTCTTTGAGCGAGCGTTCCAGACGCACCGCATGGCCTTCAAAATCCACCAGCTTGCCGCCCAGAACCGAGGTCACCTCATAGACCGCATCGGCCATCAGGAACCCGCGATCAAAGATGGAAATCTTGGCTTCAGTCTCTGGCAGATATTCGCCATTCACAAAAACGGTGCGGGTCATGTTGGTCTCCGTAAGTCCTAACCCCAAAGTGCGGCCACAGGCGGATGCACTCCAGAGTCGTCAAATCTCAATGCGTGGTCACGGTCTTCTGCCAGAAGCAGCGGGCCGTCAAGGTCTGTTACGCGCGCACCCTGCGCGACAAGCACGGCGGGGGCCATGGCCAGCGAGGATCCAACCATGCAGCCGACCATAACGTCATAGCCTTCAGCCAAAGCCGCCTCGCGCAGTTTCAGCGCTTCGGTCAGACCGCCGGTTTTGTCGAGTTTGATGTTCACCACATCATATTTGCCTTTAAGCGACGAAAGGCTCGCTCGATCATGACAGCTCTCATCTGCGCACACTGGCACGGGGCGCTCCATGCCCAACAAGGCATCATCTTCACCCGCCGGCACCGGCTGCTCGACCAAAGCCACACCCAAGCGGACCAAATGCGGGGCCAGATCGGCATAGACCTCGGCCGACCAGCCCTCATTGGCGTCGACGATAATCGTCGCATCAGGCGCACCACGCCGCACGGCCTCTAGCCTAGGCATATCGTCTGGCGTACCCAGTTTGATCTTGAGTAAGGGTCGAAACGCATTCTCTCGCGCCTGTGCTTCCATCGCCTCTGGCGTATCAAGCGATAGGGTGTAGGCCGTGATCTCTGGCCCGGGATTGGGCAAGCCCGCCAACTCCCAAACGGGCTTTCCCGCCAGCTTCGCCTCCAGATCCCAAAGAGCGCAATCCACCGCATTGCGCGCGGCCCCCGCGGGCAACAGCTCTTGCAACTCGGCCCGTGTGAATTCCGCCGGAAGCCCTTCGATCTCCTTGGTCACAGACTCAAGCGTCTCGTCGTAGCGCGCGTAAGGCACGCATTCGCCCCAACCACTCGCGCCACCCTTGGACACTTTGACCGTCAAAACCTGCGCCTCTGTCCGCGCCCCCCGCGCAATTCGAAAGACCTTCGCCAGTTTAAACACATCGCGCGATACTTTTATGTCCAAAAGCTCAGCTCCCAGCTTTCATCTTGCTAAAATACTCCCGCCGGAGGCATCCCAGATCGCCCACAACACCTCCCTGCGAGGTTAGATCAGATCGCAGCCAGCGCGTCCACCAAGCGACCCGCGCCGTGGCGGTATGGATCAACCGTCGGCAAGCCCATCTCGGCCTCAACCTTGGCACAATAGGCCAAAGCGTCGTCATCGCTCAGGTGCTGGGTGTTGATGGAAATACCCGCCACGACGACGTCAGGATTGGCAACCCTCGCCAAAGTCAGCGCGACGTCCTGCAACTCGGACAGGGATTTCAGCTTATAGCCCGGCAGGCCGCGCATGTGATCACGGGTCGGCTCGTGACAGAGGATCAGAGCATCAGGCTGACCGCCATGCACCAGTGCCATGGTCACGCCGGAATAAGACACGTGGAACAAAGAGCCCTGCCCCTCGATCATATCCCAGTGATCCTCATCATTGTCTGGCGTCAGATATTCCACCGACCCCGCCATAAAGTCCGCGATGACTGCGTCCAAGGGCACACCGCTGCCGGTGATCAGAATCCCCGTCTGGCCAGTCGCGCGAAAGGTCGATTTCAACCCGCGCTCCTGCATTACTGCATCCATGGCCATCGCGGTGTACATCTTGCCAACGGAACAATCGGTCCCAACCGCCAAGCAGCGTTTGCCGGACCGTTTCACACCCGTTGCAATCGGATAGGCCACGGTTGGCACACGTACGTCATGCAACGTCCGACCGTTTGTCTGCGCCGCCGCGACCAGATCACCCTCGTCGCGCAGCAGGTTGTGCAGGCCGGAGGCCAGATCATAGCCCTTTTCCAGCGCTGAGATCAGGACGGCTTTCCATTTCTCGGAAATCACGCCGCCACGGTTCGCAACGCCAATCACCAAAGTGCGCGCGCCGGCCGCGAGGCCTTCGTCCAGGGTCATTTCCGTCAGACCAAGGTCAGCACCGCAGCCTTCCAGGCTGATCTGCCCAACCGCGTTTTCCGGACGCCAATCGCGAATACCAATCGCCACTTTCGCCGCCAACATGTCGGGCGCGTCGCCCAGGAACAGAAGATAAGGAGTTTCAATCATAGCCAAGCCCCACAGAATTCGAGTCACGCAAGAATTCCCGAAATTCTGCGCAAGTTTCTCTCAAATTGACGGCGCATCAGGGCTGACTAAGTAATTTTATTATGAATTTTCCTAATTATTCGAACAATATCCCGTCATCACATAATTTCCTCGAAGATCCTGCGACTTTTAGCGCCAAGACATCTATGACGCGGCGTTGCAGCAATCTCATGCCGCAATTGCGAAAAGAGCCTTGCGAACGTGCGCGCAATTTAATAACCAAACCACAACACTAGACGCAACTTCCTTTCCAGGAGGCCGAAATGAGCTTTCGCATCCAACCCGCCGCACCGGCCCGCCCAAACCGCTGTCAGCTGTTTGGCCCCGCCTCTAACACAAAACTCTTTGCCAAAATGGCAGCCTCTGCGGCCGATGTGATCAACATCGACCTCGAGGATTCGGTCGCGCCAAGCGACAAAGAGATGGCGCGTGCCAATGCGATTGAAGCGATCAATACGGTGGATTGGGGCAACAAATACCTCTCCGTGCGGATCAACGGTCTGGACACACCTTACTGGTATCGCGACGTTGTGGACCTGCTGGAGCAATCCGGTGAGCGTCTGGATCAGATCATGATCCCGAAAGTGGGCTGCGCCGAGGACATCTATGCGGTCGACGCTTTGGTCACAGCGATTGAGGCCGCGAAGGGCCGTCAGAAAAAAATCTCTTTTGAGGTGATCATCGAATCTGCGGCGGGCATCGCCCATGCTGAGGAAATCGCGGCCTCGTCCCCGCGCCTGCAAGCCATGAGCCTAGGAGCCGCGGATTTCGCAGCCTCTATGGGCATGCAGACCACAGGCATCGGCGGCACGCAGGAAAACTACTATATGCTGCGCGAAGATCAGAAATACTGGTCCGACCCATGGCATTGGGCGCAAGCCAAGATCGTGGCGGCCTGCCGCACACACGGCGTTCTGCCGGTGGACGGGCCCTTCGGTGATTTCAGCGACGACGAAGGCTACATCGCGCAAGCGATGCGCTCGGCAACTTTGGGCATGGTCGGCAAATGGGCGATCCACCCGAAACAGATCGCGCTGGCCAATCAGGTCTTCACTCCTTCTGAAGAGGCCGTCAACGAAGCTCGCGAGATCCTTGCAGCGATGGAGCAGGCTAAAGCCAATGGCGAAGGCGCGACCGTCTACAAAGGTCGCCTTGTGGACATCGCCTCCATCAAACAGGCCGAAGTGATCGTGGCGCAGGCCGAATTGATCGCTGCCTCTGCATAAATCGCACGCCGCTCCCTCGGGCGGCGCGTTTGTGGCAACCCGGTTGATTGCTCTTTCCTGCCGGGTTGCCATTCTTGGTCAAATCTGCGCCATTTGCGGTGCCTAGAACGAGACCAGACATGACCCATCCCATCACCCTGATTCACACAGCCGAGATCCACCGCGCGACATCCTCGGCCCTGCGCGACCGGATCGCGCCAGAGGCAGAGCTCGTGCAACACGTCCGCACGGATTGGCTGGACCGGGCATGTAGACATGGTGTGCGTCAGGGGTTGATCGACGAGATCGCCGAGTTCATCCACCAAGCCCCCGGCCCCGTTGTCTGCACCTGCACAACGCTTGGCGAAGCGGCGGCCGCACTTGGTGCAATCCGCATAGATGCGCCTATGATGGCAGAAGCTGCGCAGGTGGGCGGACCGATCCTAATGGTCTATGCGCTGGAAAGCACATTTGAGCCGTCTCTCGCACTTCTGGAAGCAGCACTTCAGGACGCGCAGCAAGAAACGCAGGTAATTCCGCTCTTCATCGGTCAATTCTGGCCGCTTTTTGAAGCAGGCGAAGCCGAAGCTTTCACCGCCTGCGTCGCCGGAGCGGTCAAAGACGCGGTCGCCCACAATGACGTCGGATGCGTCGTCCTTGCGCAGGCCAGCATGGCCGCAGCGGCGCCCTTGTTGGCCGATCTGGGCAAACCGGTCCTGACCTCTCCAGAAAGCGCCTTGCGCGCGGCCCTATCGGCCTAAGCGCGCTCGTCTTTCGGGGAACCCATCACCACATAGGATGTGATGGAATTGACCTGCGGCACGGTGCCCAAAACATCGGTGTGAAACGCTTTATAGGCCACAAGATCAGTGGCCTCGACGCGCAAGAGATACTCAACAGACCCCGTAATATTGTGGCACTCCACCACCTCAGGCGCGCGGGCAATCGCGCGTTCAAAAGATTCCTGAGCCTCCTTCGTGTGCTGGTTCAACCCAACCGTTATGTAGGCAACAAAACCAATGCCCCGTTTCGAGCGATCGAGGACCGCGCGATACCCCGCAATGACACCAGATCGCTCCAAATCCTGCACCCGTCGCAGGCAGGCAGACGTCGACAACCCGACGCGATCCGCAAGCTCTAGATTTGAAATGCGCCCATCGCGCGAGAGTTCGCGCAATATCTTGTCGTTGATGTGATCTGTTTTCGCCATTGATTGCAAAAATAGATGCAAAGCGACAAAGAACGCAATTCAAATGCGCTAATTTTCCGCCACATTCACCTCCATGACCTATGAAATCCTCACCGGCCTTATCGGCTTTGCCTTTGTCACCTCGATCACTCCGGGGCCCAATAACCTGATGCTCATGGCCTCCGGCGCCAATTTTGGCTTTATGCGGACGATCCCCCACATGTTGGGGATCGGCATTGGCTTTACCGTCATGGTCGCGCTGGTAGGATTTGGGTTGATGCAGATCTTCGATCTGGTGCCTTACAGCTACGAAGCGCTCACAGCCGCGAGCATCCTTTACTTGCTTTGGCTTGCGTGGAAATTCGCCAATGCGGGCGAACCAGAAACCCAAGGCGCCTCCGCCAACCCTATGAATTTTCTGCAGGCAGCGGCGTTTCAATGGGTGAACCCAAAGGCGTGGTACATGGCACTCTCCGCGATCACGCTTTACGCGCCCACGCGCGACATCACTGCCGTGCTTCTGGTCGCGCTGGCCTTTGGCGCGGTCAACCTGCCCTGCGTCAGCAGTTGGACCGTGTTGGGCCAGCAGATGCGCCGCTTCCTAACCAACAGCGTCCGGCTTAGAGTGTTCAACTGGACGATGGCCCTGCTCTTGCTGGCCTCAGCCCTTCCGGCGCTCTTTGGCTAGAACTTCGCGCCCAGATCTGTTGCAATTCCCGATCCGCGTCGTCATATAGCACAGTCAAGGTGACGTGGAGTGAACGATGACCAACTACCTCGATTTTGAAAAACCGCTGGCGGAAATCGAAGGCAAAGCCGAAGAATTGCGCGCGATGGCGCGGCAGAACGAGGAAATGGACGTCACAGACGAAGCCGCGGCGCTGGACCGCAAGGCCGAAGAGCTGCTGCAAGAGCTTTATAAAACGCTCACCCCTTGGCGCAAATGTCAGGTGGCGCGGCATCCTGAGCGCCCTCATTGCAAAGATTACATTGAGGCCCTGTTCACAGAGTACACGCCGCTCGCAGGTGACAGGAACTTTGCAGATGACCATGCGGTCATGGGCGGCTTGGCGCGGTTTAACGATCAGCCAGTCGTCGTGATCGGCCATGAAAAAGGCAACGACACGAAATCGCGCATCGCCCGAAACTTTGGCATGGCGCGCCCAGAAGGCTATCGCAAAGCGATCCGCTTGATGGAGATGGCCGATAAGTTTGGCCTGCCAATCATCGCTTTGGTGGACACACCGGGTGCTTACCCAGGCAAAGGCGCTGAAGAGCGCGGCCAGTCTGAGGCCATTGCCCGCAGCACAGAGAAATGCCTGCAGGTCGGCGTACCAGTGATCTCGATCATCATCGGTGAAGGCGGATCCGGCGGGGCTGTGGCCTTTGCCTCGGCCAACAAGGTCGCGATGCTTGAGCATTCGGTTTACTCGGTAATTTCTCCCGAGGGCTGTGCCTCGATCCTGTGGAAAGACGCCGAAAAGATGCGCGAAGCTGCGGAAGCTTTGCGTTTGACGGCTCAGGACTTGTTGAAATTGGGTGTGGCGGATCGCACCGTGACCGAACCTATGGGCGGCGCGCATCGCGATCGCCCTGCCACTATTGAAGCGGTTGGCAAAGCAATCGGCGATATGTTGAAAGAACTTTCCGAGCTGGATCGCGACGGCTTGATCGCGGCTCGGCGCAAAAAGTTCCTGGATCTCGGCAGCAAAGGCCTCGCGGCTTAATTCGCGAGTAGCCTCAGTCCCTGAGTCACATCTGAGCGTACCGCCAACCGCAATCCCGGCTCGTCGCCGGCCTTTAAGGCTGCGAGGATCAGGCGATGATATTGCGGCGGCTCGGTTTTGCGCAGCTTGCCATAGAGCGCCCGCATGGTCGGGCCAAGTTGCAGCCAGACCGTCTCCGCCATCGCCAACATTGCTGGGGCCTGCGCGCGAAGATAAAGCGCGCGGTGGAAATCCAGATTGGCCCGGATGTATTTCACCGGATCGCGCATCGCGACTGCATCGGCCACACGCCCATTGATGGTCTGCAGTCGGTCAATCAACGCCATATGCGCCCGCGGCAGTGCTCGGCTGGCGAGTTCGACCTCCAGAAGCGCACGCAGGGAGGCGAGCTCTTCGATCCGGTCAGGGGTCAGCTCAGGCGTCGAAATGCGACCAGAGCTGGACATGGTCAATGCCCCTTCCGCCACCAGCCGACGCACCGATTCCCGTGCAGGGGTCATCGAGACCTCATACTCTGCGCCGATTCCCCTTAAGGTCAGGGCAACACCGGGCAGGATTTCCCCATGCATAATGCGACTGCGCAGGCCGCGGTAAACGCGATCATGGGCGGAGGTCGAGGCCTCTAACGGCTTGGTCGTGGGCAACATTCAGCAAATGTGATCACAAACCTAGAGGCCGTCAATCCTCAAATCTATAACGATGCAGCTTTTCGCCGTGCTGCCTAAGCCAAGTGCGCTCTGCCTTATGCGGCCCAAAGAGCGTGTGGACCTCGTCCCAGAAGGCCTTGGAGTGGTTCATCTGCGCCAAATGCGCGACCTCATGGGCAGCCACATAGTGCAGCACTTCCTCAGGCGCCATCACCAAACGCCAGGAAAACATGAGCGCACCTGCGCTGCTGCAGGACCCCCAGCGCGAGCGAGTATCTCGCAAGGTTATCCGCGCGTAAGGCCGCCCAAGAGCCTGTGAATAGTCATCGCAGGCCTCAGCAAGCCTATTGCGGGCCTCGGTTTTCAAAAACGCCTGCACCCGCGCGCCAACGCGCGTCTCACCGGGCACCAACAAAGCCTCACCGTCACGCTTAACTGACCGTCCCTGCCCCGCCCCTACAGTGAGCAACTCACCCTGAAACGGCAGCTCAGTCCCAAGCGTCACCTGCACAGCCTCAGGTCGTGCTGCCATATTGCGCATAAGCCAATCCGCCTTAGATTGCGCGAATTCCAACGCCTCAGACTCAGGGACTCGGTTTGGCAGAGTCAACGTCACGCGCCCATCCAACCTCGACACACGCAAACTGATCCGGCGCGCCCGCGCAGAGCGACGCAACACAATCGGAATATCCGGCGCGCCTGGTACAAAAAATTCAGTCATTTCGCCCACCACGCCTCTTGTTTCACGTTACCCTTTGACTATCTCCGCCACTTATGGCAGTTGGCCCGAACTGTCGACAAGACTCACGTGATTAAAGGGGAAACCTATGCCCAAAGAAGAATGGGGCGTAAAGCGTCTGTGCCCAACCACTGGCAAGCGTTTCTACGACCTGAACAAAGACCCAATCGTCAGCCCATACACCGGCGAAGTCGTCGAACTGGACACTGGCAAGAGCCGCATGATCGCAGCTGATAGCGAAGACGCGGCGACGCTGAAAGCCAAAGCCAACGACGGCGATGACGCGGATGTGCTGGATGATGATGACACCGTAGATCTGGAACTGGATGATGATGTTCTGGACGAAGACGAAGACGACAACGTGTCTCTCGAAGAGATTGCGGACATGCCGTCTGAGGACGACGACTCTTAAATGAATAAAGGTGGGATTTTTCACTTGATCCCACCTTTCCCAACGCCTAACTAGGCGCTCAGGGATCGCGATAGATCCAACAGGTTTGGGGCCTTAGCTCAGCTGGGAGAGCGCTACAATGGCATTGTAGAGGTCAGGGGTTCGATCCCCCTAGGCTCCACCAAATTTCCAAAAATATTTCAACGTTATTTTCAACTGGTTGCACGGTACTCGGCTACCTCTAGGCAATCTTGTCACCGTATTAATAGTAGCCCGCGGTCACTGTCGTGTCACACGTTTGTATCGTTCTTAGTATGCTGAACAAGGATTGGCTATCGGCCGCATTCGGCCCATAGCCGACTTTCATGCATTTTACCCAATGCTGCGGTGCGGCTCGTCAATCCGGACTTTCGCCGCGTTGGCGTATTCCGAGCACTGTTGGTTGTCAGCTATGCGGACAAAACTGCCGCCCTGCAATTTGCCTTAAAAATAAAGCATAGCGAAATAGGCTGTCGTATGAGCAACCGTCGCGAACTTAGCCCTCGATGCGATCCGCCGCTAATAAATCGTGATGTTGTCAAAACATGTTGCTAAGAATTGACCTTCACCCAAGCACTATTGCTTTCCGAAGATTTCACACAGGCCGAGACAAAAGCCATCCCGAAAACACCATCGTTGATTTCGGGAAGTGGACCACTTTGCGGTGCGCCAGATTTCATTTCATGAGCACGAATGAGTTTTGCAGCGTCAGCATAAATAGTTCCAAAAGCCTCAAGATATCCTTCTGGATGCCCTGGCGGAATACGCGTGTCGGCAGGAGACGTTCCTGGGCCACCCCTCGTCAAAACCTGTTTTGGCTCGCCGAAACGAGTGAATAGCAGCACATTCGGGTTTTCTTGCGACCATTCGATACCCGCCTTGCTCCCATAGATCCGTAAAGTGAGATTGTTCTCGTTGCCAACAGCCACCTGGCTAGACCAGAGCATTCCTTTGGCCCCACCTCCGAAGCGCAGGAACACTTGTGCATTGTCGTCCAAGCCCCGCCCAGGGACGAAAGTGTCAAGGTCAGCGGCAACTTCTTTCACTTCGAGGCCAGTCACGAAAGTTGCCAAATTTATCGCATGGGTCCCAATGTCGCCAATGCACCCCCCTGCACCAGATTTGACTGGGTCCGTGCGCCAGTCAGCTTGTTTATTTGAGATTTCCTCGGCCAACCAGTCCTGCGCGTATTCAACTTGAACAACGCGAATGTCACCCAGTTCACCTGCGGCGATCATCTGTCGGGCTTGGCGAACCAATGGATATCCCGTGTAGTTATGAGTCAAAACGAAACACTTGCCAGACTCTTTCACGGCATGTGCGATGTCGCGTGCTTGATCTAAAGTTGCAGACAGTGGTTTGTCGCAGATGACGTGGATGCCGTGGTTCAAAAATGAAATCGCCGGACCCGCGTGAACATGGTTCGGTGTCACGATTGCAACAGCGTCAATTCCATCAGCTCGTTCTGCTTCAGCTTTGGCCATGGCCGCAAAGTTGCTGTAGCTGCGGTCGTCAGAAATTCCAAGCTCACGTGATGAAGCCAAAGCGCGCTCAGGATCAGAACTCAACGCACCGGCGATAAGCTCCCATTGATCGTCGAGACGTGCTGCCATCCGGTGCACAGCGCCAATGAAAGCTCCCTGCCCGCCGCCGACCATGCCAAGCTTCAGTCTTGTCATTTATTCAGTCCCAGCATCTTTTTAATCTGCGCCTTGTCGACCTCGCCTCCAGCAAAGTCATCAAAGGCTTTGTCCGTCACTTCTATAATGTGATCGCGGATGAACGGAGCCCCCTCCGCTGCGCCCTGTTCTGGAGACTTCAGACAGCATTCCCATTCTAATACCGCCCAGCTTTCATAGCCATGCGTCGCCAAACGCGAAAAAATGCCTTTGAAGTCAACTTGCCCGTCGCCCAGGCTCCGGAAACGCCCAGCGCGATTGAGCCAAGGCTGATAGCCAGAATAGACGCCTTGTCGACCGTCCGGGTTAAACTCGGCATCTTTGACGTGATAGGCACAGATTCTTTCGTGGTATATGTCGATAAAGCTGAGATAATCCATCTGCTGCAGGAGAAAGTGCGATGGATCATAATTGATCTGCGCACGCTGATGACCGTTGACGGCGTCGACAAACATCTCAAACGTCGCGCCGTCAAAAACATCTTCTCCTGGATGGATTTCAAAGCCAATGTCTACGCCATTATCATCATAAGTATTCAGGATCGGCGTCCAGCGTCGGCCAAGTTCTGCAAAGGCCTCTTCGATAAGCCCGGCTGGGCGCTGTGGCCAGGGGTAGAGGTACGGGAATGCAAGGCTTCCCGTGAAGCTGACCGAAACATCAAGCCCTAGTTTACGGCTGACTTTGGCAACTTTGGTCACTTGATCCACAGCCCAGGCCTGACGCGCTGCTGGCTTGCCCTTTACATGTTCCGGCGCAAAAGCGTCATATGCCGTGTCGTAGGCCGGGTTAACCGCAACCAACTGGCCCTGCAGATGCGAGGATAACTCAGTGATGGCAACTCCTGCATCTGCACAAATGCCTTTCACCTCATCGCAGTAGCTGTCGCTGTCTGCTGCCAAATCAAGATCAAACAGTCGCCCATCAAAGGTTGGGATCTGCACGCCTTTATAACCAAGTCCCGCCGCCCATTTCGTAATTGCCTCTAAAGAGTTGAACGGAGCATCGTCCCCCGCAAATTGAGCAAGAAAGAGCGCAGGGCCTTTAATCAATCCTGGCATAGTAAACTCCTCTCTTTCTCTGTGTTCGCAGTTGCCAAATCCCGCGGAGTATAAGTAAAACCTGTGAAATCGGCGGTTCGTGCTTGTCCTGTGATGTCAAAAGCAAACATTCCGACGAAAGCACCGGTGAAAGACGCATGCTCTCCGCGACCGCCTTCGTCAGAGATAGCGCTAGCGTCCAACGCTGGCCCGATGGGCTGCCAGCTGCCAGAGGTTCGATAAATGAACTGCTGCGTCTTGCCGTCCACTTCCACACCAAGCTCTAGTGCGCCTCCATCCAGTCCCAAGGGCGCACATGGGAAGCTGAGTTGGCCATCGGGCCAATCTCCAGCACAGGAAAGGACCGTTAGGGCGCGACCAAGTTCTTCTGTCCATGTCACCGTGAGTGCGTGAAATTTATGGCGATTGTAGTAAGTCGTCAGCCCAGCCCCTTGTTGGTACGTCGTCGGATCAAATCTCTGCAATTGGCAGGTTGCTGTATACGCGTGGTCCTCTTGGCGGCGTGCCACGAGAGATTGCTCAAACCAGCTACCCAGGCTTTCTCGACCAATCAGACTCAGGGCGTCGCCAGTCATCTCAAACAGGCGACTATGGTCGGGAGTGCGAAGCCACTGGAAGTCTTTAGGTAATTTTGGTGCGCTGAGATCGTAAGACACCGGTTTTCTCTTTGGAACTAGTACAGGTTCAGCGAGTGTCACGCGCTCTGGCGGTGCCAATCCGCCGTCAGCCAAGTACAGCCAGCCGTCATCGCCCCATTTGCATTTCGCTATCCCGGTTTCGCGACCACATGGTGAGAATAGACCTTCCAACGGACGACCACATAGATAGGTATGAAAGACTTCACCCGATGGCATCTCAACCATCTGACCATGCCCTGTGCGCTGCATTGCATTTTCTGGAGCATCTTTTGCAGTCATGACAAAGGTATTGGGGTGTAGCTCATACGGCCCCCAAATGTCGCGAGACCGCGCAAGTGTCACGGCATGCTCGTAGCCCGTGCCTCCTTCGGCGGTTGTGAGATAGTAATAGTCGCCGCGTCTAAAAATATGCGGCGCTTCGGTCAAGCCGTGCGCGCTGCCCGCGAAAATGTTTTTGACTGGGCCAATCAAACCCTGCTCCGGATCCCATTCCTGCAGAAGAATGCCGTCAAATGCGGGATGCTTGGGATGCCCACCCACCGAGTTTGAGACATGGTTCCATTGCATATTGCTGAAGTATTTCCGGCCGTCCTCGTCGTGAAAAAGGCTTGGGTCAAACCCTGACGAGTTGACGTAGATTGGATCGCTCCATGGCCCTTCGATAGATGGAGCCGACACAATATAGTTGTGCGCATCCTTGAAGTTTCCGTCCAAACGTTTGACGTCGGTGTAAACCAACCAAAACAGCCCATCGGCATAACTTAGGCACGGCGCCCAAACACCGCAGCTATCCGGATTTCCACGCATGTCCAGTTGCGATGCACGGGACAGTGGGCGCGCCACCAGATCCCAGTTCGCGAGATCCTGAGACGCATGGATCTGTACGCCAGGGTACCATTCGAATGTCGAGGTGGCGATGTAGTAGGTATCGCCCGACCGACAGATCGAGGGGTCAGGATTAAAGCCGCGAAGAATTGGATTCTGAATCATCGGCGCACCCGCTTATGCAAGCAGTGCTTGGGCTGCGGTTGCGGACAGAGCCGCGGGGCGCTCGCACGTAGTTGTCATTTCGACAAAACGACCTTCCTCGCCTGACGTGAGAATGGCTGTCATCACATCAACGACGTGCAACGAAAACTCGAGTGAACAGCGATGTGGACGATCCTCTAGAATTGCTTGCGCCATATCGGCAAGGCCAGCTGCGCGATAGTTCGCATTTGGCCCATCATTCGCGACAGACAAAGGATGCTCCCAGCCGGGCACGTTTACGAACGTTTCTTTGTCCGTCATGCGCACCTCACCCCCAAAGAAATTAGGGTCCGGCACGTGCAGGGTTCCTGTCTCTCCGTAAAGCTCCATATTGGCATGACCGTGCTGCCAGACATCCCAGCTGGCGCAATAGGTCACTTGCGCGCCTGATTTGAACTGAAGAACCGCGTGAATAGTCGTTGGTGTTTCGACAGCGATTTTCTCACCGTTTCGAGGTTCACTTGTGATTGTGCGCTCGTCGGACCCTTTGGAAGACATCGCGACGACGCGCCTAACTGGCCCAAGAAGCTGAACAAGGTTAGAGACGTAGTAAGGCCCTAGATCAAGAATTGGCCCGCCCCCTGGCTTGAAGAAAAAGTCTGGGTTCGGGTGCCACATCTCCATGCCCGGGCTTTGAACAAAACACGTGCCCGAGGTAACTTTCCCAACAGCACCCGCATCGATCAGCGATCGCGCTAACTGATGCGCGCCGCCCATAAACGTGTCTGGAGCCGACCCAACACGCAGTCCTTTGGCA
>JABSOU010000055.1 GCA_013215215.1 Cognatishimia sp.
TCTGGCACGCGGTCAGAGCCATCCGCAAAGCCTTTGACCGTCATATCACTGTCGATGCCAAATACGTCGCGCACCGATATATCTTCGGTCGGTTTTGCGTCGATGTCAGTCATGCCGTCGGCCATGGGTCTCGTCCTTCTGTCGCAGTGGAAATTCACCGCCAATACATTCCGCATCGCAACATATCGCTCGCGCGCGCAAGGGAAAGGGCAAAAGCGACGCTCGGTGGAAAAACCCCGCGGAAATTGTGCGATTGTATGCATATGTGGTGCGGATTGTTGCAGCCAGTCACAGGTTTTTGACCAAGTGTTTGTTTGAAAATGCGCCGGGGCGTGGTGAACTTGCGCAACCGCAAAAGAAAGGGGACGCTTATGAACCGTCGTGATGCACTGCTAGGGACTACCGCTTTTGCCCTGTTTGGAAGCCTCTCTGGCACCGGCGCGATCGCTGCCGAGTTTGAGGTCACCCGCAGCGAAGCCGAATGGCGTGCGATGCTGACGCCTTTGCAGTATAAGGTGATGCGTCAGGAGGGGACAGAACGAGCAGGTAGTTCACCGCTTGATAAAAATTGGGCGGATGGGATCTATCACTGCCGCGGCTGTGATCTGGCGATCTATTCCTCAAAGCACAAGTTTGACAGCGGCACGGGCTGGCCGAGCTTTTACAAATCGCTGCGCAATGCAGTGCGGACTAAGCCTGACCGCAAGTTGCTGCGTCTGCGCACCGAAGTGCATTGTCGCCGGTGTGGTAGCCATTTGGGGCATGTCTTTGATGATGGGCCTAAACCGACGGGCAAACGTCATTGCCTGAATGGTGTGTCGCTGGTGTTCAAAGCCGCGTGAGGCTCGATTTCTTTAAAAGAAATCGACGACGGAAACTTTCAAAGTTTCCGATTCCATCGTTTGAATGCCCCGAGATTTCGCTCTTGGGGCATTGTTCTTTATAGCGTTCCTGATCCATACCGCTTGCCCCGTCGTAGACTCCTTAAATGGGGGCGGGCGATATGAAGCTTATTTTGATCCTGGGCGATCAACTCAATCTGAATACACCGAGCCTCCAAAGGGCATCCGATGACCACGTTATTTTGATGTGCGAAGTGCGCAGCGAAGCGACCTACGTCAAACACCACAAGAAAAAGATCGCTTTTGTCTTTTCGGCCATGCGCCATTTCGCAGAAAGCTTGCGGCAAGACGGACATGCTGTGCGCTACACAAAATACACCGATCCCGAAAACGCAGGCAGCCTTTACGGCGAGGTAGCGCGCGCCATTGCTGATCTGAAGGCTACAGAAGTGATTGTCACAGAGCCCGGCGAATACCGGTTGCGCGCAGATATGCAGGGCTGGGCGGAAAGGCTTGGCGTTCCGGTTCAGATCCTGGAAGACACCCGGTTTCTTGCATCTCACCAAGAGTTTAAGGATTGGGCGCAGGGGCGAAAGCAATTGCGGATGGAGTATTTTTACCGTGAGATGCGGCGGAAGTACTCTGTGCTGATGGATCATGGCGGGCCAATGGGGGGCGCGTGGAACTATGATGCCGAGAACCGGAGCCCCCCTAAGGACGGGCTACAGGTGCCGACGCCTTATCAGGAAACCCCAGATCCCATCACGTCCGTTGTGCTTGAGCTCGTTGCCGAAAACTTCCCGTCTCATTTCGGGGACCTTGAGCCTTTTCCCTACGCCGTCACGCGCGCGGGCGCCTTGGCTGCCCTAGGTCACTTTGTGACCGAGCGTTTGGCCCTCTTTGGTACCTATCAAGATGCGATGATCGAGGGGGAGCCTTGGATGTTCCACAGCCACATCGCACTCTATCTGAACGTAGGGCTGCTCGATCCCCTCGAAAGCATCCGTGCGGCCGAGCAGGCCTTTTATGACGGCCTCGCGCCTTTGAACGCAGTCGAGGGGTTTATCCGCCAAATCCTTGGCTGGCGCGAATATGTACGCGGGATCTATTGGCTAAAAATGCCAACCTACAAAGAGGAAAACTATTTCAGCGCATCGCTGGCCTTGCCTGATTTCTATTGGGACGGCGTCACCCAGATGAACTGCCTGAGGCAATGCGTGTTGGAAACCAAAGAGAACGCCTATGCACACCATATTCAACGCCTAATGGTGCTTGGCAATTTTGCCCTGCTTGCGGGGATCGATCCACAAGAGGTCAATGAGTGGTATCTCTTGGTCTATGCCGATGCCTATGAGTGGGTCGAACTGCCCAATGTCCACGGCATGGTGCTCTTTGCCGATGGCGGCGTTTTGGGGTCCAAACCCTATGCGGCCAGCGGCGCCTATATCAAGAAAATGTCCAATTATTGCGAGTCCTGCTCCTATAAGGTCAGCGTCAAAAACGGCCCCAAAGCCTGTCCGTTCAACTACCTCTACTGGGATTTCATGATGCGAAATGAGAGCAAGCTACGGGGCAATCCGCGGCTTGGGTTCGTCTACAAAACGCTGGATCGCATGTCTGATGAGAAGAGAGATGCTGTGTCTGCCGACAGCGCACGTTTCTTTAAGGCTCTGAAAAATCATGAAAAAGTCTGAACTTCCTCAGAAAATCTGTCCTGTTTGCAAACGACCGTTCCTATGGCGCAAGAAATGGAAGAAAGACTGGGAAAAGGTGCGCTATTTCTCTGAGAGATGCCGGCGTCAGCGGTCTTCGCACATAGGGGACAACGGATGACCATGGCGCGCAGTAGATGCGCGCGCATGGGCTTCTTACGTCACTTAAAGCTCGCGCTGTCCTTGACCTGATCCCAGGCCCAGACGACCTCTTGCAGCTGCTCTTCTTGGCTGCGGTCGCCGCCATTCATGTCCGGGTGCAGAACCTTGATTAGCTTCTTATAGGCCTTGCGGATATCCGCCTTTGACCAGGTGGCCTCGGCCTCTAGGATATCAATCGCACGCTGTTCGGTTGGTGGTAGGCGACGGCCTGTTGAACGGCCCGGGTTTTGCGTCGCATTGCCACCCAAAACCTGATGCGGATCCTCGATGCCCAGACGGGCCCAGGCACGGGTCTCGGGGTCGGTGAACTTCTTGGTTTCCCGCTCCCAAACCTTATCCTTGGATTTTTGTGCGTTGGTTTCCGCCTCGGTCTTGCCGTCAAAGAAGCTCCACTTGGCGTTATACTCGCGCACATGGTCCTTGCAGAACCAGCGGTATTCATCCAGCACATCCGGCGCTTTGGGCGCGCGATAGAGACCCGGCTCATTGCAGCCCGGTGCTTCGCAGATCCGCTTAGATGTTTCAGACGCGCCAGACATCCCCCGCCGCCCACGCGGGTTCTTTTTCTTGGCGGAAGAGACGGACATATCGAATCCGAAGGGATCTGATTTTGACATGGAACATACCTATTCGACTCGGGTTCGAGAGTTTAAAGTAACTGGCGCTAGATTGAAGGGGGCAGGCCAAAAAAATGTTGGTAAAAGACGAAATTCATGAGCGGTTGTCTGCCGCCTTTGACCCACGCGAGCTGACGGTCGTGGATGACAGCGAAAGCCACCGGGGGCATGCAGGCTATCAAGAGGGCGGGCAGAGCCATTTTAACGTCAGAATGCGTGCGCAAGCCTTTGAAAATATGAGCAGAGTTGCGCGTCATAGGGCTGTGCACAAGGCGCTTGGGGCAGAGCTCGTTGGCCGTATCCACGCGCTTGCTTTGGACTTAGACGCCTAAGCTTTTTTGCCGTCTTGAGACTGCGATGCGCGGCTGCGCAGGGCAGCAGGCAGTGCATTGGCTTTTGCTGTTTTTGCAGGCTTAACGCTTTCTTTTGTGTAAAGCGCCTGTGAGCCTGGCTCTGGTGCCTCTGGAGCGCGCGGATCTGGAAAGCTGTCTGAGTCGATGGCTGCCAGCCTCTTAGGCGCNGGGGCGGGTGCGGATACAGGCTCCGGGATTTCGACGTCTGACTCCGCAACCTTGGGCGTGTTCAACGACACAACAGTGGCATCCTCAGAGCTATGCTGTGCCACCTGCGTTTCAGCGACTTCCGGTTCTCGGCGCGGCGGCGCAACGTGTTCCTCCACAGGTGCGGCCACGGTTGGTTTTGGTTTTTCAACCTCGCGCAGCGTGGCCTCGAGCGAGCTTTTGGGGTCTTGCACGATCTCTCGGCGAAAGACCAAAACCGTGCGTTCGGTCGTCGTACGCCGCGTAAGCCCGGTGCGTTCGGTATTGNGCATGGTTTCGCTGCGCAGGAACTCCCAACCCAGCTGGGCCATCTCGTTCATGCTCTCTTGCACCGCCAAGGCAAACTTGTCCTCGGGCTTGCGGACCCCGCGCGCCTTGCGCCCTTTAGCCGGTGCTGGAATGACTTTGTATTCGTAAACCATGGAACTCTGCTCTATTGCCGAAACTATAGCATTTCTTGACTTAAATGTCTTTTAGAAAGGGCACCACGGGGAAATTGCCGCAGGAATTCCCGACCTTCCTGCGGCTTTTGGTTGTGCGAATTTGCGCGAAATAACCCAGAGGTGGCGTCTTAGTCGTTGAGCTTCTGCGCCACCAGCTGGTTGACCGCTTTCGGATTGGCCTTGCCGCCGGTGGCTTTCATCACCTGACCCACAAACCAGCCCGCGAGCTTTGGATTGACCTTGGCCTTTTCGACCTGCTCTGGGTTGGCGGCGATGATCTCGTCCAACGCGGCCTCAATCGCACCGGTGTCGGTCACTTGTTTCATGCCGCGCTCGTCGACGATTTTCGCCGGATCGCCGCCTTCGGTGTAGACGATCTCAAAAAGGTCCTTGGCGATCTTGCCAGAAATCGCGTCCGAGCTGATCAGGTCGATCACGCCGCCCAGTTGTTCTGGCGAGATCGGGCTCTCGGTGATGCCCTTGTCATCCTTCTTCAGACGGCCAAAGAGTTCGTTGATCACCCAGTTCGCCGACAGCTTACCATTGCGGCCATTCGCGACGGCCTCAAAGTAAGCCGCGTTCTCTGCCTCGGCAGTCAGAACCGAGGCGTCATATTCAGACAGGCCGAAGTCATTGACGAAACGGGACTTTTTCTCGTCCGGCAGCTCAGGCAGGGACTTGGCAATATCATCAACCCAGCCTTGCTCGATTTCCAGAGGCAGCAGATCTGGATCCGGGAAATAGCGGTAGTCATGCGCTTCTTCTTTGGAACGCATGGAACGTGTTTCGTTCTTGTCCGGATCATAGAGGCGAGTTTCCTGATCCACAGTGCCACCGGCCTCGACAATCGCGATCTGGCGCTTGGCTTCATAGTCAATCGCCGCTTGGATGAAGCGCATGGAGTTCATGTTCTTGATCTCGCAACGCGTGCCGAGATGGCTGAAATCCTGCGTTTCCATGTATTTCTCATACTGCCCAGGACGACAGACCGAAACGTTCACATCTGCACGCAGGTTGCCGTTCTGCATGTTGCCATCACAGGTGCCCAAATAGCGCAGCAACTGGCGCAGTTTGGTCACGTAGGCTGCGGCTTCTTCAGGGCCACGGATGTCTGGGCGAGAAACGATCTCCATCAAAGCAACGCCTGTGCGGTTGTAATCCACGAATGACATATTTGGATCCATGTCATGCACGGATTTGCCCGCGTCCTGTTCCAGGTGGATGCGTTCAATGCGCACCTTGCGCGCAATGCCCGACTCCATATCGACGATGATTTCGCCTTCACCCACGATGGGGTGATAGAGCTGGGAAATCTGATAGCCTTGCGGCAGGTCAGGATAGAAATAGTTCTTACGGTCAAAGGCCGACTTCAGGTTGATCTCTGCCTTCAGACCCAAGCCCGTGCGCACCGCCTGCTCAACACAGAACTCATTGATAACAGGCAACATTCCGGGCATCGCTGCGTCAACGAAAGACACGTTGGCGTTCGGCTCTGCACCAAACTGCGTCGAGGCCCCAGAGAAGAGTTTCGCATTCGAGCTCACCTGCGCATGGACTTCCATCCCGATCACGAGTTCCCAGTCGTATTTCGCGCCTGCGATGACTTTGGGTTTCGGGGTTTCATATGTCAGGTCCAGCATCGGCTGAGGCTCCATAAAACTTGTGCTAGACGGCGTTCTAGGACAGGGCGCGGGCAGGGGCAAGAGGGGTTGCGGATCATGGGCCTTTTGGGCAAGCTCGGCGGTCTGATTTTGCCTGAATAAGAGGCCCATTATGATTGAAACCGACCGTTTAATCCTACGTCCGTTTGAGCCGCGCGATTTAGACGCCTATGCGGCGATGAATGCGGATCCTCAGGTGATGCGATTTTATCCAATGACTTACTCGCGGGAAAAGTCGGCGGACTCCATGGCGAAGTGTCAGGAGAGCTGGGAGACGCAGGGCTATGGGTTCTCGGCGGTAACGGACAAAGAGGGGGCATTTCTTGGGCTGTGTGGCCTGTCGCTCTTTAGTGCAGAGTCGCCATTTTCGCCGAAAGTCGAGATCGGCTGGCGATTGACGCCTGCTGCTTGGGGCAAGGGGTACGCAAGCGAAGCCGCAAAAGGTTGGTTGAAATTTGGATTTGAACAGAAAGGCTTAGATCAGATCGTGTCTTTCACGGCTGTGCCCAACAAACCTTCGGCCAAAGTCATGCAGCGCATTGGCATGACGCGCCATGAGGCATGGGATTTCGACATGCCTTTCCTGCCCATAGAGCATAGGCTGGCCGCCCATATCACCTATCGCATGACGCGCGAGGATTATCTTAAGGGTGAATCTCGGTGATGCCGTCAGGGCCGAAGTGGATCGTCAGACCTTCTTCGATCATCTTGCGAAACGGCTGAGCCACCGCGTTCAGCGCCAGATCCGTGCCTTTCAGCGCCAGGCGTTCCAGGGAAATCGAACGATTGCGGTTGTCAAAGCCGTATTCTGCGTGGCCCCAGATCAGCGGATGTACCTCGCGCAGGTGTTCTTGGACGATATCCTCAAAACCCTTGCGCAGAACGGTCGCTTGCGCCCCAGAGGTGCCGCCGTCCAAGTAATTCTGACGGCTCGCCTGCCATGCGCAATAGACCTGTGCGGCCATGAGGTTAGCCGTGTTTTGATCCTCCTGGCGTTCTAAAATGTCGAAAACGCCGTCCAGGAAATAGTCCGCGTCCATATGGGCCAGACACTCAGTATCACTGAGGATCGCGTCGAACCAAACCCATGCATAGCCACCGGCGCCCCAAAGATCATAGGTGCGCGCAGCCGTGCGGCGGGCCTCAAGGTCGAGCTTTTCATAGCCGCCGTACCATTGCGGCAAGAGGTAGTTGCCTAAGGCGCGCATGTGGCGTGGGTTTTTTGGGTCCAGATCGATGAGATCTTCGAAATCATCGGCCACACGGTCGCCGGGATGATCTTGCGCTGGCAAAAGCGCGCAGCGGGCGGCGCTAAGGGCCGGGGAATCCAGCTCATGGGCGCAGAAGGCATCCATGATTTCTTCGGCGCGATGGAAATGCGCTTTAAAGGCCTGGCGGTTTTCATGTGGTAGGGTGGCCAAGGCACCATGGCCACGCCAAGCCCAGCCAATGTCGATGTGCATATGGGCAACCGTCAGGGCGAGCGCATAGTCATCCGGGTATTCGCTCAGCATGAGCTCCATATCTTCGATGCCGGCCAGAAAGTTTGCGTCTTTCTCTGGTTGGCCGTGCAGCAGCGCATGTTCAGCGGCCGCAACCACATCAGCGCGGCCCCCAAACAACAGAAGGTCTGCAATTGACGTGCCCGAGGCGCTTTTGGCACGGGCCCTGTCGGCGTCTTGGATGCGTGCAGAAAGGTCTTCCCAACGTTCCTGACGGGCCAGAAACTGGCCTTCTTCGCGAATTTTCGCGTCATCACATTTGCGCACGGAGGCATTGTTCACCGGAATCTTAACCCCTTCGGCCACGCTGCGGTCCGCATAGACCGTTGGCAGAAACGCCAATGGCGCGTCCTCGCGTGGCTTTGTGAATTTGCGAACGACAGCACGCAGGGCCTCTGGCATCTGCGGCATAAGCGTTTTGCGGGACTTAAGCATTCAGGTGTGCTCCTTTGAGTTGAGAGCAAATTCACCTGAAAATCTGGCCGAAAAGGGGCAAAGCCGCGGAACTTCGCGGGCCATTGCATGAGAGAATGGTGGTATTGGTTAGGCGATGCGCCGCAATTACAGGTTGCGCGAGGTATTGTTCTTTCGCCGCGAACAATAGTGCCCGTCAGGGGCGAGGCCGCTGGATCCTAAAACACCGTAAAGGCGTGCCGCTCGGTCCTAACGTCCCGCGCTTGCAACGCGGCTTCCAGCTCTTTGTGGGGCGGCATGGCATCATAGGGCATGCGCAATTTGCGCCCGTCCACCAGCACGACGCTCACGCGGACCGACATATCCATACGCCCATCAAACCGGATTTTTTCGATTTCATGCAGCGGGATCGTGACCTCTTGGCTGCGGTTTTTCCAAAACAGATGCTGCGCGTTTAAGTCCAGTCGCGCAGTCGCGTTGACAAAGACATCAATCGCGGCGGGCAGGGTGATCATCGCGACGATCACGATGATCCACCACACGGTGCCGATGTAATCGAGGCCAATCAGGATAATGACCATCGCCACCAGAGCGGCGATGGATTTCGGTGTGCGCCCTTGGCTTTCGTAGCTGTAGTCCATCTATCCCAGAATCCGCGTGATCATTTCCGAAGTATCTCGGCTGAGGCCCTCTTTCGCAAGGATCCGTTCAAGCTGGGCTTTGATCAGCGCCTGACGGTCTGCGTCATAGTTTTTCCACGTCTGGAAGGCGGAACACATACGTGCGGTTGTCTGCGGGTTCAGGTCATCGAGTTTGATCAGCCAATCGGTCAGCACCTTGTAGCCAGCACCGAATTTATGGTGGAAGCCTGCGTGATTGCCCGCCAGAGCGCCCAACGTCGCGCGGAATCGGTTTGGGTTCTTCATGTCGAAATCAGGGTGCTGGGTGAGGGCGGTCGCCACCTCGGCGGCGTCATTTGGGTCTGCCAAAGCCACTTGCAATGAGAACCATTTGTCGATGACCAAACGGTCTTCTTGCCATTGATCGTAGAACGCTTGGATAGCCTCGGTGCCTTTGCCCGCTGTCACCAATTGGCTGAGCGCTGCGAGCTGTTGGGTCATGTTGTTGGCGGCCTCGAACTGTGTCTGGGCTAAGGTACCATCGTCCAGCTTGGTGATCAGAGACAAAACACTGTTGGCCAATGCGCGTTTGCCGGACCCTTCGGCATCCGGCACAAATGGCCCGTCGATTTGATTGGCGTCATAGATCGGGCGCAGTTGCTCTTTGAGCGCGTCGGCCTTGGCTTGTTTGAACGCCTTAGAGGCCGCGTGGATTTTGTCTGGATCTGGAGACGCGCCCTTCGCGGCCAGCGTGCGTGCGAGATCGGACTCGCCTGGCTGCGCCTGCAAATACGCGCGATAGGCGGGGTCCAATGTGTCATCGGCAAAGACTTTGCGCAGGCTGTCGAGGTAAAGCGCGTTTGGGGCTGCATCGTTTTCGATCATGTCCAGTAGCGCGTCGCGTGCCAGATCTCGGCCCGCTTCCCAGCGGTTAAAGCTGTCAGTGTCATGGGCAAAGAGGAAGGCGCGGCGGGTGTTGTCGATGTCCTGTTCCAGGATCACAGGGGCCGAGAAGCCGCGCAGGATCGACGGGACGGGACGGACCGAGAGCCCTTTGGCCTGATAGGTCTGCGTCGCCTCTGTCATCTCAAAGATCTCTGTGGTTTGGATCTCATCGCCCTCGGGGCTGAGAAGGCCGATGGCGATTGGAATGACTTTGGGGTCTTTAACGTCTTGGCCCGGAGTAGGGGCCGTGGATTGCGTGAAGGATAGAGAAAATGTGCCGCTGTCCGAATCCCAGCCCTCGGTGACGGACACTTTTGGCGTGCCGGATTGGCTGTACCACAGCTTGAACTGGGTCAGATCGCGCCCCGTGGCGTCCTCAAACACCTTGAGCCAATCCTCAATCGTGGCCGCATCGCCGTCGTGGCGCTCGAAATAAAGATCCAGCGCGCGGGCGTAGGCTTCATCCCCCACCAGCGTCTTGAGCATGCCGATGACTTCGGCCCCTTTTTCATAGACGGTCGCGGTGTAGAAATTGTTGATCTCTTGGAATTCCTCGGGGCGCACCGGATGGCTGAGAGGGCCTTGGTCCTCAGGGAACTGCCGCGCGCGCAGGGCCAGCACGTTTTCAATCCGCGCCACATCACCTGAACGCATATCCGCGGTGAACTGTTGGTCGCGATAGACGGTGAGGCCCTCTTTTAAGCACAGCTGAAACCAATCGCGGCAGGTGATGCGGTTGCCGGTCCAATTGTGGAAATACTCATGGGCGATGATCGCCTCGATGCGTTCGAAATTCGCGTCCGTTGAAGTTTCGGGCGAGGCCAGAACCGCGGAGCTGTTAAAGATATTCAGCCCCTTATTCTCCATCGCGCCCATATTAAAGTCATCAACCGCCACGATATTAAAGATATCGAGGTCATATTCGCGGCCGTAGACCTCCTCGTCCCAATTCATTGAATCCTTCAACGCCTGCATGCCAAAGGCGCATTTATGCTCGTCGCCGGGGCGCACCCAGATGTTGAGTTCGACGTCTTTGCCGGATTTCGTAGTGAAGCTGCCCGGATGGTTGATCAGGTCGCCTGCGACCAAGGCAAAGAGATAGGCGGGCTTTTTCCAGGGGTCGGACCATTCCGCGAAGCCTTCGCCTTGAGCGCCCGGATTGCCGTTAGACAAAAGGATCGGTTCCCCCCCTTCGATGCGCACATCAAAGGTGGCCATCACATCGGGGCGGTCGGGGTAGTAGGTGATCTTGCGAAAGCCCTCGGCCTCGCATTGGGTGCAATACATGCCGTTTGACATATAGAGCCCCTCAAGCGCGGTGTTGGTCGACGGAGAGATCTCGACCTCGGCCTCCCAGATAAAGGGCGTCGCGGGTCCATCGGCCTCTAGGCCTCCGTCCACATGGCGCACCGCGATGTCTTGGCCGTCGATTTTGGCGGAAATCAGCGTCAGCTCTTCGCCATGGAGGAAGAAGCGCGTGTCCGTGGCGTCAGGATTGGGCCGAAAGGCGATCTTGGACAGAACGCGGGTCTTGGTGGGGTGCAGTTTGAACGTAAGCGCGACGCTGTCGATCAGGTAGCCAAAGGGGGTGTAATCCTTGAGGTAGATCGTCTGAGGGGCCGCATCGCGCATCATCGCACTCCGTAAATTGTGGTGGAATAGATGTATCCTGTCAGGCGGGGGCTGCAAGGCTTTCTGCTGCCGCCTTCTTCAGCGCCGAAACAGTTTCTTGGAAATTTTGGTAAAATAATTTTACCAAAACGGTTGATGGTGTTCGGAAATCAGACTAGGTAGATGGAAAATCGGACCGAATTTCGGGCCTGACGACGCATTTGGAGGGACACGCCATGACACGTATCAACAAAAACGGACTGCAGGTTGCTGCGGAATATGTTGATTTCATTGAGAATGAGGCGCTTCCTGGGTCTGGTGTGACGGCCGGCGCCTTTTGGGCGGGCCTTAGCGCGCTGGTGCATGACTTTGGTCCAGAAAATCGCGCGCTTTTGCAAAAGCGTGAGGATATTCAGTCGAAAATTGACGCTTGGCACATGTCCAACAAGGGTCAGGCCTTTGGTTTTGACGCCTACAAAGCCTTCCTCGAAGAGATCGGATATCTGCTGCCTGAGGGCGAAGACTTTCAAATCGACACGGCGAACGTAGACCCTGAAATCGCTTGGGTGCCGGGACCTCAGCTGGTCGTTCCGATCACCAATGCCCGCTATGCGCTGAACGCGGCGAATGCCCGTTGGGGGTCTTTGTATGATGCGCTCTATGGCACGGATGCGATGGGCTCGACGCCTTCGGCGGGTGGCTATGACGCGGCGCGCGGGGCCGAGGTGGTTGCTTTTGCCAAGGCACATCTGGATGAGGCCGTGCCACTGAAAGACGCCAAATGGGCCGATGTCACCGGTTTCGATTTCCAGGACGGTCAATTTGTTGTGCGTCTCGGCGACACGATCGCGCATCTGGAGCGGGTTCAGCAGTTTGTCGGCATCACTGAGGATCTGACAGAGCTCTTGTTTGTCAAAAACGGCCTACATATCCGCGTCATCATCAATCCAAGCCACCCGATTGGCAAAGACGATCCCGCGGGCATCGCCGATGTGATTGTCGAGGCCGCCATGTCTGCGATCATGGATTGCGAGGACTCGGTGGCCTGTGTGGATGCTGAGGATAAAGTGCTGGCCTATCGCAACTGGCTGGGCCTCATGAAGGGCGATCTGCAAGAGAGCTTTGAGAAGGGCGGCAAGACGGTCACGCGGAAACTGAACGACGATGTGACCTTCAAAACCCCTGCGGGCAAAGAACGTGTCCTGAAAGGACGCGCGCTTTTGTGGATCCGCAATGTTGGCCATTTGATGAGCAACCCAACGATCCTCGACAAAGACGGCAATGAGATCATGGAAGGCCTGATGGACGCCATGACCACGGTTCTGGTGTCTAAACACGATCTCGCGCGGGAAAGCGGCAACTCGGTGCATGGCTCTGTCTATATCGTGAAACCCAAGATGCACGGTCCAGAAGAGGTGGCTTTCACCAACCGCATCTTTAACCACGTCGAAGAGGCGCTGGGCCTGCCTGCCAATACCGTCAAGATCGGTATCATGGATGAAGAGCGTCGCACGTCGCTGAACCTTAAGGAATGTATCCGTGCGGCCAAATCCCGCGTGGCCTTTATCAACACAGGCTTCTTGGATCGTACCGGTGACGAAATCCACACCTCGATGGAGGCAGGGGCCTTCCTGCGAAAGGATGACATCAAGAAAGAAGGCTGGATCGCCGCCTATGAGGCTCTGAACGTCGATATCGGTCTGGAATGTGGTTTGCAGGGCAAAGCTCAGATCGGAAAGGGCATGTGGGCGATGCCCGATATGATGGAGGCGATGCTCGATCAAAAGATCGGCCACCCGCAGTCCGGCGCGACCTGTGCCTGGGTTCCAAGCCCGACGGCGGCGACGCTCCATGCGCTGCATTACCATAAGGTCGATGTGATGAGCGTTCAGAACGGCCTCAAGGACGGTGGTCGCCGCGCCGCGCGTGAGGACATCATGCAGATCCCTCTGGCTGCGGGCGCGAATTGGTCGCCTGAGGAAATCGCCAATGAAGTCGACAACAATTGTCAGGGCATCCTTGGCTATGTGGTGCGCTGGGTTGATCAGGGGGTTGGCTGCTCCAAAGTGCCCGACATCAACGACATCGGCCTGATGGAGGACCGTGCGACCTGCCGTATTTCGGCGCAGCATCTGGCAAACTGGATCCAAAATGGCGTGGTCTCTGAGGCTGAGGTCATGGCGTCCATGCAAAAGATGGCCGCCGTTGTGGATGGCCAGAACGCGGGCGATCCGCTTTATGCGCCAATGGCGCCGAGCTTCGCGGGCATCGCATTCCAAGCTGCCTGTGATCTGGTGTTCAAAGGCCGCGTGCAGCCGTCGGGCTACACGGAGCCAGTTCTGCATGCCCGTCGACTAGAGCTGAAAGCTACGGCATAATGGGCGTGTAACCGGTATCTCGGAGGCCTAATGCGCTCACGTCGAGACTTTATGAAACTGACCGCAGGGGGGCTTGCGCTGACTGGAACCCGCGCTTTCGCGACCCAAGGCCTCTATGTGCCGCCCGAAGAGGGGCCACATGAGCTGACCTTTATGCAATGGCCCAACAGTCGCGCGGTCTATGATGATCGCTGGTGGCTGGCGGATGTGCAGGGCACCATCGCGCGGATTGCCAATGCGATTGCCGATTTTGAGCCAGTGGTGATGCTGGCTGACAAAAGCCGGCACCGCGCGGCGCGCAAACTGTTGTCTGATCAGGTAGAGCTCTGGGATATCCCAACCGAAGACCTTTGGGCGCGGGACTCGGGCCCTCTGACGGCCTTTCGCGGCAATCAGCGCGTTGTCAGCCATATTCAGTTCAACGGCTGGGGCGGCAAGCAGCGGGATCGCCAAGATGCGCGTGTGGCGGAACGTGCCGCCGAAGCGCTGGGCTTTGATCTGGTGCCCTCGGGTATTGTCGGCGAATGTGGTGGGGTCGAACATGATGGCCATGGGCTGCTCATGGCGCATGAAAGCTCTTGGGTAAACCGCAACCGCAATCCTGGCCTGTCGCGCCAAGAGATCGAAAACGGATTGCTCGACGCCTATGGCGCGGACCGCATGATCTGGGCCGAAGGTGTCTATGGCGAGGACATCACCGACTATCATATCGACAGCCTTGCGCGATTCACTGGCGCTGGGCGGGTGCTTGTGAATATGCCGCAAGAGGTTGATCCGGCGGATCCTTTTCATCTTGCGGCTGAAGAAACGCTCGCCGCGATCCGCTCAGCAGGCCTTAAGGTTGAAGTCATCCCCGAGCCAATTCGCCGCCGGGTTGAAGCACTGGACTTTGTGGCCTCTTACGCCAATTACTACGCTTGCAATGGTGCGGTGATCATGGCGCAATTCGGAGATAGGGCGGCGGACAAAGAGGCCGCAAAAGCCATGGCACGGCACTATCCGGAGCGCGAGATTGTCGCTCTGAATGTGGATGCGCTGGGCGAAATCGGCGGCGGCATTCACTGCGCCACACAACAGCTGCCAGCGGCTTAACCGTTGGTTTATGAAATCGAGTAAGACTGGACCTAGGGGGCTCATATGGCTGAAATTTCACTGCGCAAGGCGCGCACGATCATTCGCAAATCCTTGGAAAAAGGCCGCGAGATGGAGCTGAAGCCTCTGTCTGTCGTCGTTTTGGATGCAGGCGGCCATGTGATTGCCTTTGAAAAAGAAGATGGCGCTGCACCGGGGCGGTTCTCGATTGCCCATGGCAAAGCCTATGGGGCTGTGATGCTGGGCATGGCGGGATCTGCGCAGATGGCGCGGGCTGAACAGCAAGCCTATTTCATGGCCGCCGTGAATGGCGTCTATGGTGGTCAGGTTGTGCCTGTGCCGGGTGGCATTCTGGTGCGTGACAAGAAGGGCGGCGTGATTGGCGCGGTTGGCGTCACAGGCGACACATCGGATAATGATGCCGAAGCTGGATTGGCGGGTATCGCATCCGCTGGCCTCACCGGCGAAGGCTAACGCCCAAAAGCGCGCCATTTGGCTTCTGTGTGCTGACGCACAGCCACGTTATGTGAATCGAGACGTTGGGTTTCGGAAAATTTCGTGTAGCTTTTGTTTTGCAAGAAGCTACACGAGGCAAAACATGGCGCGCCCTATCGTTGGTATCATTGGCAATGCCTATCTGTTGAATGATGAGTATCCGGTCCATGCGGCCGGTACGATGAATTCGACGGCCATCACTCAGGTGGCCGGCTGCATGCCTCTGATTATTCCGACCGATCCGGATTTCGTCAGCGTGCCCGAGCTTATGGAGGCCTGTGACGGTTTTCTGTTCACCGGCGGGCGCCCCAATGTGCATCCAGAAGAATATGGCGAAGCGGCAACCGAGGCGCATGGCGACTTTGACCGCGCGCGCGACGCGGTGGCGTTGGAGTTGATCCGCGCCTGTGTTGCAGCAGGGCAGCCGATCCTTGGCATCTGCCGCGGCTTTCAAGAAGTGAATGTCGCGATGGGCGGCACGCTTTACCCTGAAATCCGAGATCTGCCCGGGCGCGACAATCACCGCATGCCGCCGGATGGCACGCTTGAGGAAAAATTCGCGCTGCGCCACGAAGTTACCTTTGCCGAAGGCGGTGTCTTTCATCAGGTGATGGGCGCTCAGAAAGTCATGACGAATACGCTTCACGGGCAGGGGATCAAGACGGCCGGACCGCGTTTGACCATTGACGGTCATGCGCCGGATGGCACCCCTGAGGCCATCTATGTTCACGATGCTCCTGGGTTCACGCTCGCAGTGCAGTGGCATCCTGAATATAACGCCGCTGAGGATCCCGTTAGTCAGCCACTCTTCAAGGCCTTTGGACAGGCCGTACATGCATGGTCGTCGGATAAACAAGCAACAACTTTGCTGAAATCTGCCTAGTTTTGCGTTCATCATCACTTGAAATCGGGACAATAGGCTGTAGGTTTGTGTGAGCTGGATAATTAACAATTTTTGACCGAAATGTCAGAAATGAACCTATGACCGATACCGTGACCCAAAAAGACAGCAAGACCGACGCCATCTTACTAGCGGCGTTCGATACGTTTCGTGCCTATGGATTCCGGCGTACCTCGATGGAAGACATCGCCAAAGCGGCCGGCATGTCTCGGGCCGCCCTCTATCTGCACTTCCGCAACAAGGAAGATATTCAACGCTCTATGACGGTGGCCTACTACGACAGTGTCGCAACCAAGGTCGAAGAGGCGCTGGCGCAGGACGGATCGGTCACTGAGCTTTTGACTGCTGCTTTTGCCGAACACGCGGGAGAGGCGTTCAAACTGTTGCTGGAGTCTCCGCATGGGGATGAGCTTTTGGACAGCCAGAACCACGCAAGCCATGCCGAAGCGCAAAATGGACAACAGAAAGTCTCGGCGATCTACGCCGCGTGGCTTGTCCGCGAGAAACAAGCGGGTCGTATCGCTTTTGACGCTTTTGGCGGGGACGCGGATATCGTTGCCGAGATCCTGTCTCTCGCGCTTTACGGGCTGAAGGCAGGTCAATCGGACTACGCGGGATTTGATAAGCGTCGCGATTTTCTCGCGCGCATGTTCGCGGCGTCGCTGACAAAGTAGCCTAACAATTCGTTACCGGACCCCCAAGGTTACGTAGGGTTCGCCGAGAAAGTCCCTTGCTGCAACGCGGCGCGATTGCCGTCACGTCGTTCTGCAAGTGCAAATATTGCGCTATGTCGCTGCAAATTTTTCATATATTAGCGAACTGATGGATGGTTGAGGCCAAGATCTCAGGTATTTTGTCGTGTCCTGCGGGTGAAATGTCGCATGCGTACTTTAGCGCTCACATGCGTATTACTCCGTATGTGCCCGTCAAAGCCTTGTGAGACAGGGGTTTTGCAAGTAAACGGATCTCGGTTCTTGGGTTGAGAAGCATAAACACCGTTAGGTGAGGAGACATTAGACGTGAAAATCGGAACTCCGAAGGAGATCTTTGCGGGGGAGTCGCGTGTTGCGATGACGCCGGCGTCAGCATTGCAGCTGATCAAATTGGGGTATGAGTGCGCGATTGAAAAAGGGGCCGGTGTTGCGGCTGGTTTTTCCGATGACTCATATAAAGAAGCAGGTGTTGAGGTTATCGGCACTGCGGCGGCCTTGTGGAAGGCCTGCGACATTGTCGCGAAAGTACGCCAGCCTGAAGAGGTAGAGCTTAAGCGTCTGACCAAAGGCAAGACGCTGATATCATTCTTTAATCCGGCCTCGAATGAAGACGGCATGGAGATGGCCAAATCTAAAGGCGCCAATGTGATCGCCATGGAAATGGTGCCGCGGATTTCGCGTGCTCAAAAGATGGACGCGCTGTCCTCGATGGCCAATATTGCGGGCTATCGCGCGGTGATTGAGGCGGGCAACAACTTTGGCCGCTTCTTTACCGGTCAGATCACGGCGGCGGGCAAAGTGCCTCCGGCGAAGGTTCTGGTTGTCGGTGCAGGCGTTGCGGGTCTTGCGGCCATCGGCACATCCACTTCGCTGGGTGCGATCACCTATGCGTTTGACGTGCGTCCCGAAGTGGCCGAGCAGGTCGAATCCATGGGCGCGGAATTCGTCTATCTGGATTTTGAAGAAGAACAGCAGGATGGCGCGGCCACCGGCGGCTACGCCTCTGTATCCTCCCCTGAGTTCCGCGAAGCGCAGCTGGCGAAGTTCCGTGAACTCGCGCCAGAAGTTGACATCGTGATCACAACAGCACTGATCCCGAACCGCGAGGCGCCAGAGCTTTGGACCGAAGACATGGTTCAAGCAATGAAGCCCGGTTCTGTGATCGTCGACCTTGCAGCTGAAAAAGGCGGTAACTGTAAACTGACCGTCGCTGACGAGAAGATCGTGACCGACAATGGCGTGACCATCATCGGCTACACCGACTTCCCATCGCGTATGGCGGCCCAGTCCTCGACTTTGTATGCGACCAACATCCGTCACATGATGGCTGACCTGACCCCTGAGAAGGATGGTCAAGTGAACCACGACATGGAAGACGACGTGATCCGCGGCGCGACCGTGACCTTTGAAGGCGAAATCACCTTCCCGCCGCCACCGCCAAAAGTGGCTGCGATTGCGGCGCAGAAGAAGCCTGAGGTCAAAGAAAAGACCTCAGAAGAGATCAAAGCCGAAGAGGCAGCCGCCTTCAAAGCGCAGACCCGCCAGCAGGTGACTTTGCTTGTGGTCGGTGGCGCGTTGATGCTGGGTGTTGGCCTTGTGGCGCCTGCCAGCTTTATGCAGCACTTTATCGTCTTTGTTCTGGCGGTCTTTGTTGGCTTCCAGGTCATCTGGAACGTATCGCATTCCCTGCACACGCCTCTGATGGCTGTGACCAACGCGATCTCTTCGATCATCATTCTGGGCGCGCTGATGCAGATCGGCTCAAGCTCGGGTCTGGTGATCATCCTTGCTGCCGCTTCGGTCTTTATGGCCGGGATCAACATCTTTGGCGGCTTCCTCGTGACACGGCGCATGCTCGCCATGTTCCAGAAATCCTAAGGAGTAGAGATCAATGGAATTCGGTTTCACTACAGCGGCTTATGTGGTCGCAGCCGTTCTCTTCATCCTGTCCTTGGGTGGTCTGAGCGGACAAGAAAGCGCGAAACGCGCGGTATGGTATGGCATCGTCGGCATGGCGCTTGCGGTCTTCGCAACGCTGATCGGTCCGGGCGCAGGCCTCTGGTGGCTGTCTGTCGTTCTGATCGCGGCGGGTGGTCTCATTGGCTATCAACTGGCGTCGAAGGTCGAGATGACCCAGATGCCGGAACTGGTGGCAGGCATGCACGCGCTGGTCGGTTTGGCAGCGGTCTTTGTGGGCTTTAACGCGCATTTCGAGCTGATCAATGTCATGGGCATGGACGCAGCTGAAAAGAAATCCCTTGATGGGTTTGCTGCGCTTTTGGCTAAGAAAGACGCGGTCGAGATCAATATCCTGCGGGTCGAAGCGGCCCTGGGGATTTGGATCGGTGCTGTGACCTTTACTGGCTCTGTGATTGCATATGGCAAACTGTCCGGTCGTGTGACCTCTGCAGCAACCAAACTGCCGGGTGGTCACATCCTGAACGCAGCCGCAGCGGCGATCTCTGTAATCGCTCTAATCATGTACCTGAACTCGGGCAACGTTCTGCCGCTTTATATCCTGACCCTGATGGCGCTGTTTATCGGCTATCACCTGATCATGGGTATCGGGGGCGCGGATATGCCGGTCGTTGTCTCTATGCTGAACAGCTACTCCGGCTGGGCAGCCGCAGCGATTGGTTTCAGCCTTGGCAACGACCTTCTGATCGTTGTGGGCGCGCTTGTGGGCTCTTCTGGTGCGATCCTCAGCTACATCATGTGTAAGGCGATGAACCGCTCCTTCGTGAGCGTGATCCTCGGCGGCTTTGGTGGCGCGGCAGGCCCTGCGATGGAAGTCGAAGGCGAGCAGATCGCGATTGACGCCGAAGGTGTGGCGACGGCACTCGATGAAGCAGACTCTGTGATCATCATCCCAGGCTACGGCATGGCGGTGGCGCAAGCTCAGCAGAATGTGGCGGAACTGACTCGTCGTCTGCGCGCCAAGGGCAAAGAGGTGCGCTTCGCGATCCACCCGGTTGCGGGCCGTCTGCCGGGCCACATGAACGTGCTCTTGGCCGAAGCCAAAGTGCCTTATGACATCGTGATGGAGATGGACGAGATCAACGATGATTTCCCTGAAACCGACGTGGCGATCGTCATTGGCTCCAACGACATCGTGAACCCTGCGGCGCAAGAGGATCCGAACTCCCCAATCGCGGGCATGCCAGTTCTGGAATGCTGGAAAGCCAAGCAGGTGTTTGTCTCCAAACGTGGTCAGGGTACTGGCTATTCCGGCATCGAAAATCCGCTGTTCTACAAGGAAAACACACGCATGTTCTATGGCGATGCGAAAGCGTCCCTCGACACGCTGTTGACCATGATCCAGTAAGATCAGCAAAATCTGATGAAAAGAGGCGCTTTCGAGCGCCTCTTTTTTTGTCACGTGGTTCTACCTACCGCCCTTTGTCGGCGTGGATGATCAGGCGAATTTGTCACTGAATTTCATGCCCTTAGGCGGGATTGATGCACCAAAGGTGCCCTGCGGTATACCATTGCATTCCTATAACTTATTGAAAATAAACAAAAATATATTGACGGATGATCGTTGATCGCTAGGTTGGCCTCAAATGGAGACCCCAATGACCCCGATCCAAGACCATCCTTTGCGTTTCAAGCTGGCAAATGAGCTACATGCGCGTCCGTTCCCGTCGTTCAAGGCGCCTTCAACGGTGGCGTTTTTGGCGATCAAGAAAGAGGATCGTGCGGCGGGGCGGGATCGAGACGGGGATCTGGCACATTTGATTTCGCTGCTGGATCGCTATGGCGCGCCGCATCCGCAACCGGGGGCCACGCATTATTCCGGCACCATCGGCAAGCACAACATCAAATGGGAGCAGCACACCGAGTTCGTGACCTATACGATCTTTTCTGAAGGCCTGACGGATCGCCCCTTTGACCCTACGGCCTTCGAGGTATTCCCACATGACTGGCTGCAAGAGGCGCCGGGCGTGCGCGTCACCTCTGCGCTCATTCGCGTTGAGGAAAAGGGTAAGGATGAGGATGTCCTTAAGAACATGCGCGATTGGTTTGTGCCCGAAAGCATGGCCTGCAGCTATGTTCTGGATGAATCCGCCGTCGTTGCAGGTGACTTCCGTGTGGACCCCGCAGGCCACCTGCGCTTTGCGATCTTTGCCAAAAAGGACTGCGGACCCGGGCGGATTGGCCGGGTCACCCAGCGGATTTGTGAGATTGAGACCTATAAAGCCATGTCGATGCTCGGATTCTTTCGTGCGCGGGATATGGCCGGACGGACAGGCCAGATCGAGCTCGAACTCACGCGGCTCATGGATGATATGACGGGCAATGCCGAGGCGGAGAAGACGCTGGATGGTCTGCTCAGTATCTCTCAGGAGCTTGAGGCCGCGATTGCGCGGTCGTCCTATCGGTTTGGGGCGACCAAGGCCTATTCCGCGATTGTGAAACAACGCATTGAAGTTCTGCGCGAGACGCCTTTCATGGCGCGTCAGAGCTTTGGTGAGTTCATGATGCGCCGCTTTGATCCAGCGATGCGCACGATTGAGGCCTCGCAAGACCGGCTTAATCAACTGGCGGATCGATCCATCCGCGCCAGTGAGTTGCTCAGAACCAAAGTCGATGTGGCGCGCTCGGAGCAGAACCAGGAGCTCTTGGCCAGCATGGACAAACGCGCGCATCTGGCGTTGCGGCTGCAAGAGACGGTCGAGGGGCTCTCGGTGGTGGCGATCAGCTACTACGCAGTATCGCTAGCTGGCTATCTTTTCATGCCGCTGGCGGGTGTTTTTGGGATTTCCAAAAGCGTCTTGATCGCGGGGTTGACGCTGCCGGTGATCGGATTGGTCTGGTACCTGATCCGGCGGATCAAATCGCGGCTGAATTAGGTATCAATCAGCGCCAGTAGGTGGCCCGCGACGTCCTTGCGGATATTGCGGCTGGCTTCGATGTAGAATTTGGCGTTGGCCTGCAAAAGCTCGACTTCGTCATCGCCCCAAAGATCACAAAGCGCTTGGCCTAAGGCGTCCGCATCCGCGACCTCAAGGCTCGCTTCTTGCTCGGCCATATCCGCATAGGCCTGCGCGAAATTTGTGTATAGCGGGCCGTGCAGGATGGCGCAGCCCATGTGGGCGGGCTCGTAAGGATTGTGACCGCCCACCGGCACGAAAGAGCCGCCCACGAACACCAGATCGGTGAGGCTGTAAAACAGGCCCGTCTCGCCCAAAGTATCGGCCAGATAGATCTGCGTGTCCTCGCTGATCGGCTCACCCTTGCTGCGTTGCGCAAGGGTCCAGCCTTGGCCGCGCAACATTTCAGCCAACTCATCGCCGCGTTCGGGATGGCGCGGCAGAAGGATCATCAGACCGTTGTCATGCTGTGCCACGAATTGCCGATGGGCCTTGCTCATCAGGTCTTCTTCGCCCTCATGCGTCGAACTCGCGAGCCAGAACGGGCGGTCGCCAATCGCACGCGCCAGTCGGGCCTTTTCAAGATCATCGACGGGCAGGGGATCTGAGGATTTCTTGAGATCGCCCGAGGTCACCACTTTCCAAGGCTCTTGCACAAAGACCCGCAAGCCGTCGCGCACCGGATCGGTCTGACAGAGCATCAGCGTGAACCGTCCAAACAAGGCACGGGCAAGGTCTGACCGCTTGGCCCAGGACACAAGGGATTTTGCCGAAAGCCGCGCATTGATCAGCGCCAAAGGGATTTCGGCCTCATAGACACTCACGATCTGATGCGGCCAGATTTCGCTTTCGACAAAGGTCACGAGATCGGGCTGCCAATGGTCTAGAAAGCGTTTGGTGGCTGCTGGGGTATCGAGCGGCGCGAATTGGTGAATACAGCCCTCAGGCAGGCGTTTTGCCGCGAGTTCCGCCGATGTGGTCGTGGTCGTCGTCAAAAGCACAGTCATGCGAGGCGCCTGCGTGCGCAGCTCTTTCAACACGTCCAAAATCGACAGGGTTTCCCCGACAGACACCGCATGGATCCACAAGAGCTTACCCAATGGGCGTTCGATGCTGGCAAACCCAGCGCGCTCATTCAGTCGGGCTTTCGCAACACCTGCTTTCTGCAGCTTCTTGCGCTGCATGCGATCAAGGATCGGAGATGCCATCTTCGCGCCCACCGTGTAAAACCGGTAAAGCGTCGGGAGCGGCGCGGCCTCTTGGTCCGTCTTCATCCGCCAGTATGGCTCATGTGGCGCGACATCTGACCGTCGATGCGTTGACGGGAATAGTCAAAATCATGGCCCTTTGGCTTTTTGCTGATCGCATCGCGGATGGCCTCGGTGACCGGTCCGTTGCTTTCCGACGCCCGCAGCGGTGCGCGCAGGTCGACCATGTCTTCTTGACCAAGGCACATATAGAGCTGGCCCGTGCAGGTCAGGCGCACACGGTTGCAGCTTTCGCAGAAATTATGGGTCAGCGGCGTGATAAAGCCGATCTTTTGACCGGATTCCTCAAGGCGCACATATCGGGCAGGGCCTCCGGTGCGTTCAGACAGTTCGGTCAGCGTATATTGTTGGGCGAGCTGGCCACGCAGGTCTTCGAGGGACCAATATTGGCCCAGACGGTCTTCATTGCCGAGGTCGCCCATAGGCATGACTTCGATCCAGGTCAGGTCCATATCGCGGCTCTTGCACCATTCAGTGATCGTGAAGAGCTCGCTGTCGTTGAAGTCCTTCAGAGCGACCGCGTTGATCTTAACCCGCATGCCAGCAGTTTGCGCTGCATCGATCCCGCGCAACACGTTGTCGAGCTTGCCCCA
>JABSOU010000006.1 GCA_013215215.1 Cognatishimia sp.
CTGCCACTGGATCCGTATCGCACCGTCGGAGACCTGTCGGCAGGCGAGCGGCAACGGGTCGAAATCATTCGCTGCCTGCTGCAAGACCCGAAATTGTTGATTATGGATGAACCGACCTCTGTGCTGACCCCACAAGAGGTCGAAATTTTGTTTGAGACCCTGCGTAAGCTGAAATCCGAAGGCACTTCGATCCTCTATATCAGCCACAAGCTCGAAGAGATCCGCGCGCTTTGTGATCATGCGACGATCCTGCGGTTGGGAAAAAACGTGGGCGAATGCGTGCCTGCCGAGACCTCGGCACGGGATATGGCCGAGATGATGGTGGGCGATACGTTGCAAACGCCCACGCGCAAAGCCAAGGATGGCGGCGCGGTCGTTCTGGAGGTATCCGCGCTGTCGATGACTTCGGCGAGCGAGTTCGGGACATCTCTGAAAGATATCAGCTTTTCGGTGAAATCCGGTGAGATCCTTGGGCTTGGCGGCGTTGCTGGTAACGGTCAGGACGAACTACTGGCTGCGCTCTCTGGCGAAGCGCTGAGCGCGACGGAAACAGTCAAGATCAAAGGCAATGGAGTAGGCCATCTGGGGCCAAACCAGCGGCGTGAGATCGGAACTTTGGCCGCCCCCGAGGAACGGCTTGGCCACGCGGCCGCCCCTGCCATGAGCCTTGTTGAAAACGCCCTTCTCACCGGCGCGATCCGCAAAGATCTGACCAGCAATGGATTTGTGAATTGGGCAGGCGCGAAAGCCTTTGCCGAAGACATCATCGCGAAATTTGACGTCCGCACGCCGGGATCTGACCGGGCGGCGCGCGCATTGTCCGGCGGCAACCTGCAGAAATTCGTGATCGGCCGCGAGATCCTGCAAGACCCCGAGGTTCTGATCGTGAACCAGCCCACTTGGGGCGTGGACGCGGCCGCAGCGGCCGCGATCCGCCAGAGTCTCATGGACCTGGCGGCCAAAGGCGCGGCCATCGTCGTGATCAGCCAAGATTTGGACGAGCTCATGGAAATATCCGACCGCTTCGGCGCCCTAAACGAAGGCCGCCTCAGCGAGTTGCGCCCCACAGCGGGACTCAGCATTGACGAAATTGGCCTGATGATGGGCGGCGCACATGGCATGGAAGTCGCGCATCTGGGTGAGGAGGCCTCCGCATGATCACGCTCGAAAAACGCCCACAGCCGAGCCAGTTCTGGTCGCTGTTCACACCTGTCCTCGCGGTGATCATCACCATGATCGTCGGCGGGCTTTTGTTTGGCGCGCTTGGCAAGAACCCGTTCGAAGCCATCCGCACTATATTCTACGATCCCCTCTTCGGAGACTTCGCCAGCTATTCTCGCCCGCAACTCCTTGTCAAAGGCGGCCCACTGATCCTGATCGCCATTGGCCTTTCGCTCGGCTTCCGCGCGGGCATCTGGAACATTGGCGCTGAAGGCCAATATATCGTCGGCGCGATCTGTGGCGCAGGCGCAGGCCTTGCGTTCTACCCGATCGAAAGCATCTTTATCTTTCCGATCATGGTGATCTGCGGTGCGATAGGTGGCATGCTCTGGGCTCTGATCCCTGCTCTGCTGAAAGTGAAATTCGGCACCAACGAGATTCTCGTGTCGCTGATGCTGGTCTATGTGGCCGAGCAACTCTTGGCCTCTATGGCCTTGGGATTATTGAAAAACCCCGAAGGTTTCGGCTTTCCGGGCTCGCGCAACCTGAATGACTACCCCAGCGCCTCCAGCTGGATCAACGAAGGCTTTGGCCTGCACTGGGGCATCGCGGCCGCCTTCATCGCGGTGATTTTTGCCCATGTGCTGCTGAGCCGCCACATCATGGGGTTCAACATCAAATTGACCGGCGAGGCCCCCAAGGCCGCGCGCTTTGGCGGCGTCAATCCGACCCGTCTGGTGATTTTCTGCATGTGTGCCTCAGGCGCGCTTGCAGGGCTTGCGGGCCTATTTGAGGTCTCTGGCCCTTCCGGTCAAATCAGCATCGACTTTAACGTCGGCTATGGGTTCACCGCGATCATCGTGGCCTTCCTTGGCCGCCTGCATCCCATCGGGATCCTGCTAGCAGGTCTGTTGATGGCACTGACTTATATTGGCGGAGAACTCGCCCAGCTGACTCTCGGCCTGCCCTCGGCAGCCATTCAGGTCTTCCAAGGCATGCTCTTGTTCTTCCTGCTTGCGCTCGACCTGCTCACCAACTTCCGCATCAAATTCGCCGTCAAAGGAGCCGCCTGATGGATCTTTCTGCAATCAGCCCCGCGCTTCTTATTGCGTCTTTGATGGTCGCGGCCACGCCGCTCTTGCTGGCCGCTATCGGAGAACTCGTTGTCGAGAAAGCCGGCGTCCTGAACCTCGGCGTCGAAGGCATGATGATCGTCGGCGCGATCTGTGGATTTGCCGTGACGGTTGAAACCGGATCCCCCTTCATGGGTGTCCTTGCGGCCATGGTGGGCGGCGCGCTTTTGTCGACGCTTTTTGCCTTCCTCACCCAATTCGCGCTAGCTAACCAAGTCGCGTCTGGCCTTGCCCTGACGCTTTTCGGCCTCGGTCTCTCGGCTTTGATGGGACAGAATTACATCGGCATCAAACCACCCTCGATGCCCCGGCTCGACATTCCAGGCCTTTCAGACATGCCGTTCTTTGGCCCCATCTTCTTCGCCCATGACCCGCTCTTGTACCTTGGCATCCTGCTCACCGCCGCCGCATGGGCGCTGCTGAAATACACCCGCGTCGGCCTGATCCTGCGCGCGGTAGGAGAGAACCATGACGCGGCCCATGCGCTTGGCTATCACGTCATCCGCGTCCGCATCCTCGCGATCATGTTCGGCGGTGCTTGCGCGGGGCTTGGAGGCGCTTACATCAGCCTCATTCGCGTGCCACAATGGACCGAAGGCATGACGGCGGGAATCGGCTGGATCGCATTGGCCCTCGTGGTCTTTGCCAGCTGGAAGCCCTGGCGCGTCCTGCTGGGTGCTTATCTTTTTGGCGGTATTAACGTTTTACAACTCAACCTACAGGCCGCAGGCATTGCGATCCCTGTAGAATATCTGGCAATGTCACCGTATCTGATCACCATTTTGGTGCTTGTCATTCTCTCGGCCGACAAGAGCGGAGCCCCCGCCTCGCTCGGTCGATCTTTCCATGCCTCGAACTAAGGCTCGGGGCCAATACGCAACCAACAGAGGGGGGTATACCTCATGAAATTCACAAAACTTCTGGCCTCTGCGGCCGTGGCCCTTGGGCTTGCGTCAGCAGCTGCCGCTGACACCACCAAAGTCGGCTTCATCTACGTTGGCCCAGTGGGCGATGGTGGCTGGACCTACGAGCACGACCAAGGTCGTCTTGCAGTCGAAGAAGCCTTTGGCGACAAGGTCGAAACCTTCTATCAGGAAAACGTGCCTGAAGGTGCGGACGCCGAGCGCGCAATCACCCAAATGGCGCTGCAGGGTGCAGACCTGATCTTTACCACCTCTTTCGGCTACATGGACCCAACCATCAACGTCGCAAAGAAATTCCCGAACGTGAAGTTCGAGCACGCAACCGGCTACAAAACCGCTGACAACGTGTCCGTCTATTCCGCACGCTTCTACGAAGGCCGCGCGGTTCAGGGTCACATCGCGGGCAAGATGACCAAAACCAACACCGTTGGCTACATCGCGTCCTTCCCGATCCCAGAAGTTATCCGCGGCATCAACTCTGCCTACATCCACGCAAAACGCGTGAACCCAGACGTAGAGTTCAAAATCATCTGGGTTTACACCTGGTTTGACCCAGCCAAAGAAGCTGACGCAGCCAAAGCTCTGATCGAGCAAGGCGCGGACGTTGTTCTGCAGCACACCGACTCCACTGCGCCTCAGGCGGCTGCTCAGGAAGCGGGTAACGTGATCACCTTTGGTCAGGCTTCTGACATGGGCGAATACGGCCCAATGCCTCGCGTGTCCTCGATCATCGACAACTGGGCGCCTTATTATGTTGCGCGTACTCAGGCGGTCATGGACGGCACATGGTCCACAGTGAACACCTGGGACGGCATCGACACCGGCATGGTTGAAATCGGTGAGATCTCTGACGTTGTTCCAGCAGACGTAAAGGCCGAAGCACTCGCGATGGTCAAAGCGCTGGGTGACGGTAGCTACCACGCCTTCACAGGCCCAATCAACAAACAGGACGGCTCTGCTTGGCTGGCCGAAGGCGAGACCGCAGATGACGGAACGCTGGCAGGCATGTCCTTCTATGTTGAAGGCATCGTCGGCGACATCCCGAACTAATCGGGCGCAACGCTGAACATAGAAAGGCCCGCCATCTCCGGCGGGCCTTTTGCTTTTCGTCTTGCTAGAAATACTCCGGGGGTTTGGGGGCTGGCCCCCATTTAAGGGTGTGTTTGGGGCTGGCCCCAATTAAACCGACGCCGTCAAACCACCATCAATGCGGAAGTTCTGCCCGGTCACATAGGTCCCCTCGCCCGCCAGATAGCTGATCATCGAACTTACTTCTTCCGCACGCCCATAACGCCCCAAAGGAATACGCGCTTTGCGATCCTCGGTCTCAGGCAAGCTGTTAATAAAGCCCGGCAACACGTTGTTCATAAGAACATTGTCAGCGGCCATTTTGTCCGCAAAAAGCTTGGTAAAACTCGCAAGCCCAGCCCGAAACACGCCCGAGGTCGGGAACAATGGATCCGGCTCAAACACCGCAAAGGTCGAGATATTGATGATCGATCCGCCGCCTTGCTTGGCCATAATCGGCGCCACCAATCGCGCGGGGCGGATCACATTCATGAGGTAATATTCCATCCCCTTGTGCCAATCCTCATCCGAGATCTCCAGGATATCGCCCTTTGGCCCATGCCCTGCAGAGTTCACCAACACATCTATCCGGCCCCATTTCTCCATCGCCGCGTCTACCAGCGCCTGAAGGTCGGCCTGCTCGAGGTTAGAGCCCGTAACACCCACGCCGCCCATCTCTTGCGCCAGGGCCTCGCCCTTGCCTGACGAACTGAGGATCGCCACCTCAAACCCGTCCGCCTTCAACCGACGCGCCGCATCCGCGCCCATGCCGCTGCCGCCAGCTGTGATCATTGCCACTTTGGTCATTTCAATCTCCTTTTGCTGACGCAGAGACTATCTGTTGATGCCTCCCTTGACGAACCATGGTTTTTCGCATCATCCTGTAGAAAAACTACAGCCTACTATGACCGCATTGAACCTGAACGCCCTGCGCATCTTTGACGCCGCGGCCCGCCACCAGAACTTTCGCCGGGCGGCTGATGAACTGCATGTCACGCAGGGGGCGGTTGCCCAGCAGATCAGGTCGTTGGAAGCGCGTCTTGGCAAACCTCTTTTTTTGAGGCTCCCACGCGGTCTGGCGCTTACAGAGGCGGGCAGCAGCTACCACGTCGAGATAAACCGCGCCCTGCGCATTATCACGGAAGCAACGGCCCAGCTCGTTGACATGACGACCATCACCCTCTCGGTCACGCCGTCACTCGCATCAAAATGGCTCATGCCTAAACTGCCGCAACTCATTGAAATCATGCCAGATGTGGATTTAAAAATTCACGCATCCGAGCAGAAAACAGACCTCCTACGAGGCGACGCTGATCTTGCCATTCGCCAAGGTCCTCCGCCCAAAGAGCCTACGTTCGAAACGCTTAAACTCGCGGAGATCGACTATATCGCTGTGGCCAGCCCCAAACTCTGCGCATCCTCTCTGACGCTAGAAGAGGTCCTGCAGCACCGCCTCATTCAAGACAGCCACGGCCATTGGGACCGGCTCTGCGCGGACCTCGACCTTCCCCAACCTAAAGCGACGCTGAACGTGAACCAGACCGCTCTGGCCATTGACGCGGCAATGAACGAACAAGGCATTGCCTTGACCCCAAGGCTCTTGGCCCAAGACGCACTGACCGCAGGAATTTTACAGGCAGTCTGGCAGGACACGCGCCCGATCGATCAAGGTTTTTACGTCCTCTACCCGCGAGACAGCGCTTCACAAAAGACAGTCGAGGTCGCGAATTGGCTTGCGAGCCAAGGCGCAATTTAGCAGCATCAGCGTAAAGCAATTACTGACAGTTCCTCATGTCCATCACATCCCCAAACGGCACCCCAATGTCGACCTTCACCTTCGGCACCATGCAATTCGGAGACCGCGCCGACGCGGCCGAGAGTCAGGCGATGTTTGACGCCTCGCGCGCGGCGGGCATCACCCATTTTGACACGGCCTATGTCTATACAGACGGCGCATCGGAAACCCTGCTAGGGGATTTCGCAGCCCCCGCTCGGGACGATCTGATCATTGCGACAAAGGTTGGCTACACTGGAGGCGCCGGACGTGCCAATATGGTGGCGCAATTCGATATTTCACGGCAGCGGCTCAAGATGGACATGGTGGATATCCTCTACTTGCATCGTTTTGATCCAAACACAGACCTGCGCGAAACGTTAGACACCTTCGCGACCCTGAAATCGGAAGGCAAAATCCGCTACGTTGGCCTGTCGAATTTCGCTGCCTGGCAGGTGATGAAGGCTGTGCGGATCGCCCACGAGTTCGATTTGGCCATCGATATTCTGCAACCGATGTACAACCTTGTGAAACGTCAGGCCGAGGTCGAGATCTTCCCGATGGCGCAGGATCAGGGGATCGCATTGGCGCCCTATTCTCCTTTGGGCGGCGGGCTCTTGACGGGCAAATACGCCAAGGGTGGAACCGGGCGATTGACTGAGGATTCACGCTACAATGCGCGCTACGGCCAAGACTGGATGCGCCAATGCGCGGCACGCCTTTCAGAACTCGCGGAGTCGCGCAATGTTGATCCGTCCTCGCTCGCGGTGGCTTGGGCGGCCGCTCATCCATCTGCGCCCCACCCTATTCTGTCGGCCCGATCTGCAGAGCAGCTAGCGCCGAGCCTGGCCGCCGCAGAGATCGACATGACACCAGAGCTTTATGCCGAGATCGAAGCCCTATCTCAGAGACCGGCGCCCGCGACAGATCGACTAGAGGAAGCCAAATGATAGATTTTCTGATCATCGGCGGCGGCATGGCGGGCGTCTCCACCGCGGCGCGCATCGCGCCGTTGGGCAAAACCGTCGTATTGGAAATGGAACCTGCGCTTGGCTATCACGCGTCAGGTCGGTCCGCCGCGCTCTACGAGGCGCAATATGGAGAGCCCGCGACTGTCGTTCTAAACCTCGCGGGCCGATCGTTTTTTGATGAGCATGAGCTGCTCTCACCGCGCGGCTTTATGGTGCTTTCCCCGAAAGATGATCGCGCAGGGTTTGACGCAGCCTCAGCGACTTTCGGCTGCACGGAAATGAGCATAAAAGAGGCGCAATCCATCGTGCCTGTCCTAAATCCTGATCACCTAGGCTTTGTTGGGTTATCGCACGAAGCATTGGATATCGACACCGACCGCATGCTGCAAATCTTTGCAAAGATGACCCGCGCAAATGGCGGTGAAATCCATACAGATCAACCTGTTACCAACATTGAACGTCTTACCGATGGCTGGCGCGTCACAACCAAGGATCGCAGCTTTGAAGCCAAAACCGTGATCAATGCGGCCGGTGCCTGGGCAGACCAAGTGGCGAAAATGGCGGGGATTACCCCCATCGGCATCACACCAAAACGTCGTTCCATGGCGCGCGTCCCTGCGCCCGGGGGTCACGACCTTTCAAACTGGCCGATGATGATGGATGTGCATGAAAAATGGTACGCGAAACCTGATGCGGGCAAGCTTTTGATCTCTCCTGCCGACGAAGATCCGCAATCGCCGCATGACGCCTGGGCCGACGACATGGTCTTGGCCGAAGGCATCGCGCGCTATCAGCCGTTTGTCACCGAAGAGGTCACGCGGGTCGAACATACCTGGGCAGGTCTGCGCAGCTTTGCGCCCGACAAGAACCTCGTGATTGGGCCGTCGCCTGAGGACAGCAGCTTTTTCTGGATGGCTGGCCAAGGCGGATCAGGCATTCAAAGTGCGCCGGCCTATTCGCAATATGCTGCCGACCTCATCGCAGGCCGCGCGTCTGATGTCGCCGAAATCACCGCTGCCGTCACCCCCGCGCGGTTTGGCCGATGAAGCGCAAAACCCCAGAAGGCGCGAGCTTTGCCGAAGCGACCCAAGGTGCACAACTGTTCGCGCCTTCAGCCGCGCGCAACCTCGCGCCAATTGCTGCCGAAATTGCCATTGTCGCGCCACTCGAAGGCACCGCGCTGGAAATTGCCAGTGGCACAGGTCAGCACATCATTGCTCACGCCAAGGCGCACCCAAACATCCACTGGCAGCCCAGCGAGATCGACGAAGACCGCATCGCAAGCGTTAACTCCTATGTGCAGGGAAGCAACCTCTCCAATATCGCGCCCGCCATGGAGTTGGACGCAACGGCCCAAGGTTGGGGTAAGAAAGCGGGCTATGACCTCATCCTGCTGTCCAACCTGTTGCATTTGATTTCCGCGCAGGAAGTTGAAACCATTTTGAAAGAAGCCGCGATAGCGCTTACCCAAGGCGGACGTTTTATGATCTACGGGCCTTTTATGCGCGGCGGTGTTCTGACGTCAGAGGGCGACTTAAACTTTCACAACTCGCTCCAAGCGCAAGACCCAGAGATAGGATATAAAGACGATCTCTGGATTGAGAAGACCGCGCAAGCAGCAGGGCTAACCCTTCATCGCAAAACCGAGATGCCCGCGAACAATCCCGCCTTCACATTCCAAAAACCCTAATTTCTCTTGCCCCAAATATTCTGGGGAGCGCCCGACAGGGCGCGGGGCAACGCCCCAATGAAAAACGGGGCCGAAGCCCCGTCCTAATTAGCCGTCCTTGCGGATGGTTTCGTTTTTCGGATCATAGGGGCTGTCACAGGTGACAACCGCATCCCAAAGCTTGTCTTGGATCTTCACCTGTAGCTTGGTGCCTTCGACGGCCAGCTCTGGCGGCAGATAGCCCATGCCGATGCTCTTCTCAAAGGCCACCGAATAGCCGCCCGAGGTCAGACGACCCACGCGCTGACCTTCCAGCGTATAGAGCGCCTCGCGACCCCAAGGATCCGCATCCTCTGGACCATCAATCAAGAGCGTACAGCATTTCACGCGCACGCCGGTTTCAACCATCTTGTCCTTGCCGTGGAAATCTTTGGACAGGTCGATAAAGCGTGGCAGATCCGCCTCGGCTGGGGTCGCGTCGCGGCCCAGCTCAGTGCCGAAGGCACGGTAGGATTTCTCCTGACGCAGCCAGTTTTGCGCCCGCGCGCCAACCAGCTTCATACCGTGTTTCGCACCCGCTTTTTCCAGCAGATCAAAGAGATAGTTCTGCATTTCGATCGGGTGATGCAGCTCCCAGCCCAGCTCGCCGGTGTAGGCCACGCGGATCGCGTTCACCGGGCACATGCCAAGTTCGATCTGGCGCGCTGACAGCCAAGGGAAGCGTTTGTTGGACAGTGCCGTCGCGGGATCTGCATCCACGATGACCTCTTTCAGCACATCGCGGGATTTCGGCCCGGCGATCGCAAAGACGCCCCACTGCGTGGTCACGTCCTGGATTTCGATATAGCCGAACTCTTCCATCTTATCTTCGGCCGCCTTGCGCAGGAAGTCGGCGTCATATTCGGTCCAGGCACCCGCAGAAACGAGATAGTAGTTGTTCTCACCATTGCGAACGATGGTGTATTCCGTGCGGGTCGTGCCTGCCGCGGTCAGCGCATAGGTCAGGTTGATACGGCCAACTTTTGGCAGTTTGTTGCAGGTGAACCAATCAAGGAACTGGGTCGCACCGGGCCCTTTTACGACATGCTTGGTAAAGGCAGTTGCATCGATCAGGCCAACGCCTTCGCGGATCGCTTTTGCCTCATCGACCGCGTGCTGCCACCAACCGCCGCGACGGAAGGAGCGGTTTTCTTTGTCAAAAGTCTCTGGCGCATCCAGCGGACCGAAATAGTTCGGACGTTCCCAGCCATTGACCCAGCCAAATTGCGCGCCACGGGCCTTTTGACGGTCGTACGCAGGCGCTGTGCGCAGCGGACGGCAGGCTTCGCGCTCTTCATCCGGGTGGTGCAGGATGTAGACGTGCTCATAGCACTCTTCGTTCTTGCGCGCCGCGAATTCCGTTGTCATCCAGTTGCTGGAATAGCGCTTGGGGTCCAAGGACGCCATGTCGATCTCGGCCTCGCCATCGACCATCATCTGCGCCAGATAATAGCCGGTGCCGCCTGCTGCGGTGATGCCAAAGCTAAAGCCTTCGGCCAGCCACATATTGCGCAGACCCGGTGCCGGGCCGACCAGAGGGTTACCGTCTGGGGTATAGCAGATAGGGCCGTTGAAATCGTCTTTCAAGCCAGATTCTGCACAGGATGGAACGCGTTCCGCCATGGCCATGTACTGATCGGCGATCCGGTCGATATCCAGCGGGAAGAGGTCCGCGCGGAAGCTATCAGGCACCCCATGCTCAAACCGTGCAGGTGCGCCATGTTCATAAATGCCAAGGATCCAGCCGCCGCGTTCTTCGCGTGCGTAGGATTCATTGTCCGCATCGCGCACAACGGGGTGCTCTGGATTGCCAGCTTCGCGCCATTTCGCCAGCTCTGGGTCTTTGTCCATGACGATGAAAGTGTGCTCAACCGGGATTGCTGGCATCTTGATGCCCAGCATCTTGGCAGTGCGCTGAGCGTGGTTGCCGGAGGCGGTCACGACGTGTTCTGCGGTGATCACGACCTGCTCATCAGACTCAACGAGGTTGCCGCCCTTCTCGACCATCTTGGTACAGGTCACTTCCCAATGGGTGCCGGTCCAGTGGAAGGCATCGGCCTGCAGCTTACGGACGATCTCGACTCCACGTTGACGCGCGCCTTTGGCCATCGCCTGGGTCACGTCGGCTGGGTTAATATACCCGTCCTCGGTGTGATAGATCGCGCCCTTAAGGTCGCCGGTTTCGATCAGCGGCCAGCGCTCTTTGATCTGATCAGGGGTCAGCCACTCATAGGCCACATCACAGGTCTCAGCGGTGGAGGCATAGAGCATATACTCGTCCATGCGCTCTTGGGTCTGCGCCATACGCAGGTTGCCCACGACGGCGAAACCCGCATTGAGGCCGGTCTCTTCTTCGAGGGTTTTATAGAAATCCACCGAGTATTTGTGGATGTGGGTCGTCGCATAGGACATGTTGAACAGAGGCAGCAAGCCCGCCGCGTGCCAGGTAGAGCCCGACGTCAACTCGTCGCGCTCGATCAGCATCACATCATCCCAGCCGGCTTTAGCCAAGTGATAGGCAATCGATGTACCGACCGCACCACCGCCAACAACAAGCGCTTTTACTTGGGTTTTCATCTCGGGCGACTCCTCTGAAAGACTTGGGCAGCATATCAGCCGAAATGCCCCTCAAACGTCAAATCCATCCGACGCCTTGTGGGCTAAATGCGACTTTCGCCGTCGCAGAGCATAGAAAAAGGCGCGACCCTTGCAAAAGAGCCGCGCCGAAAACCCGTTTTGGGGGTGTTTAGAAAGGGGGATTAATGCCCCTTCTTGTCTTTTTTCTTGGCGTCTTTTTCGCCTTTGTCTGCGTCCTTTTCGCCCCCTTCCAGATCAGCCTCGGCCAGCTCTTCTTCCTCAACGGGCTCTTCTTTGACAGGGATCACACGCTCAACCTTGCGCAGTTTGAACCCGCGGTTGTGCAGCCATTGCTCGGGCGTTTCGATGACAAACTCCGGCAGGCCTTCGCCAACCAATGGGTTTGGAACCTCTTGCAGCTGGTTCAGACTATCAAAGTCGATGCCTTCCAAAACTGCCATAACATCGGCGGTCGGCGCTTCGGAGCGCAGTTTGATCACAACGCCGCCGCCAAGCGCGCCGTGATAGAACCGCATATCGGGAAAGTCGGTGGGCTTGCTGGTGTCCTTGCCAATGATAAAGGACACGCCCTGGACGATGTTGAAGTAGCCAAATTTCATTTTCGGGCCCACGGACCAGCCATCTGCCGTGGCGCGCACTGCTTCAACGGTATGATCTACTGTGGCGCGATACGCTTCCAAGTCACTGAGATCGCCACCTTTTTCAACATAGCGCTGCATCTGCAAGAGATCCGCCACCATTGGGCCCGTTGGTGTCGCATTTTCAATCCGCAGGTAAATCGATTTCGCGCCGTTTAGATAGACAGTGGCCTCTGAACTTACGTCCTCCAGATCGTCTGGATCGCCAAACTTACCTGCAAAGAAATCGTGCCACTCGAGACGCTCCCAACCCTCGGGCGCCTCGGGCATAAAGCTGTTCAGATCCCGACGCCGCAAGGCATCGCGGTCCGCCAGTGCACGACCGCGGGTAATCGGCGGCTCGTTGTCGATGAAGGGCAGCACGCCAACCACTTTGGACAAGGCAGACTGGTCTTCGGCGGCTTCCAAACCAGAGCTTGGATCCAGCGAGGCAACCTCAACCCACTCTTTGGGAGACATAAACCCAATCACGACAAAAGCACCAGCGCCGAGGGCGGTGATGGAACCCAAACCTGCAAGTACGAGGCGCAACATCGGCGGCCCTCCTATTCTTCTGCTCACCAACATGGATACATTCGAAAAAGGGCGGAAATGCGATGTCCTAAGGGCAGTTTAACGACCGCTTTCGGCCTAAACGCGCGAAATCAGTTCAATCGTTCCACTGCTACAGGGCTTGCCCCATAGAGCATACCAACTTGCTCATGTGGCTCTCCGACCATCGGGCCAACAGCCGCAAAAACGACGACCGAAACGCAGATTATTATAAATGGAAGCAAGCGCTTCATATTACGTCTCCGAAAATTCTGGGCCTGCTCGACCCCCACACGACTCTAGGATGCCACGGAATTGAGGCGAGAATGGGGCAGATGACGCAATGTGCCGATGATAAGCCCCTTGCCGCAGCGCAGCGCGATTTGGTACACCGCGAGGAACCGCAGGTCAGGAGGAGTGCCATGCAGGTTTGCAGAACGGTCGCAGAATGTCGCGACGTGCTGGCGGTGTATCGCCAAGCCTCTGAAACCATTGGGCTTGTTCCAACGATGGGCTTTCTGCATGAGGGGCATATGGCTCTGGTGGCCGAGGCCAAGACACGCGCGGATCGCGTTGTGACCACGATCTTTGTGAACCCCACTCAGTTTGGCGAAGCGGCGGATCTTGACGCCTACCCCCGCGATGAGGCGCGCGATTTGGAGATGCTTGAGGCCGCCGGAGTGGATGTGGTTTTGATCCCAGATGTGGCGGATGTATATCCCGAGAGCGACGAGACCATTGTCGAGACCACGCGTATGGCAAACATGCTGCATGGCAAAGTCCGCCCGGGCCATTTCCGCGGCGTGACCACAGTGGTGGCGCGGCTGTTCAATTTCACACAGCCCGATATCGCCTGCTTTGGCGAGAAGGATTACCAGCAACTGCAAGTCATCAAACGCATGACGCGCGATTTGGCGTTTCCGATTGAAATTATCGGCGTGCCTATCGTGCGAGAGGCCGACGGACTGGCAATGTCTTCGCGCAATGTACGCCTTTCGCCGGAGGATCGCGCAGCTGCGCTGGTCTTGTCCCGCTCGCTGGATGCCGCTGAACAGGCCAGAAGTTCCGATCCTGAAAGCTTGCGCGAAACGATTTCCCAGACCATCGCCGCAGAGCCCCGCGCCACCCTGCGCGGTCTGGACATTGTAGAGGCAGAAACGCTTAATGACATTCAATCGGGCTATGCTGGCCCCATTGCCATCATGCTGTCGGTCGAATTCGGCGGCGTCCTCTTGCTAGATCAAAGGGTGATCACGCTATGAGCAAACAAGCCAAAATTCGTCGTACAACAGTTCCTCAAATCGCAGGTCGTAAAGGCGGAGAGCCGATTGTCTCGTTGACTTCTTATCACGCGCATACGGCGGCCATCGTCGACAAATACGCGGATTTCATTCTGGTCGGCGACAGCCTTGGCATGGTGATGCATGGGATGGAAAGCACGGTCGGCGTGCCACTGGATCTGATGATCATGCATGGCAAAGCTGTGGTCCGTGGCACTGAGAGCGCTTTGGTTGTCGTGGACATGCCCTTCGGCACCTATGAGGAAAGCCCTGGCGTCGCCTTCCGCAATGCGGCCAAGATCATGAAAGAAACCCAATGCGGTGCCGTAAAGCTTGAGGGCGGCAAGCGCATGGCCGAGACCATCCATTTCCTTGTGGACCGCGGCATTCCGGTGATGGCGCATATCGGTCTGACACCTCAGTCCAGCAACGTGATGGGCGGGTTCAAAACCCAAGGCCGCGACGAGGACGGCTGGGCCGCCATTGAAGAAGACGCGCGTGCGGTTGCTGAGGCGGGAGCCTTTGCGGTTGTTCTGGAAGGGATGGTTGAGCCGCTGGCCGCCAAGATCACCAAACAGATCGCGATCCCTACGATTGGCATCGGTGCCTCTGCGGAATGCGACGGGCAGATCCTGGTGCTTGAGGACATGCTGGGGCTGAACGAATGGACGCCGAAATTCGTCAAAGTCTATGGCGACCTTGGTCCGGCGATTGAGAAATCCGTGAAAACCTATGCCGAAGAGGTCAAATCTCGCGCCTTTCCCGGCGAGGATCAGGTCTACAAATAAACCTTAAAGCATTGAAGGGATCACAAGATCAGGCGGGCGGTTGCCATGGTCTAACGTCATGATATTCAACATAACTTTCTGACCCATCTCGACCCGCGCTTCATGCGTCGCAGAGCCCATGTGCGGCAGCAGGACTACATTCTCAAGCGTGCGCAACTCTTCGAATTCGGACGCGCCGCCTTCATAGACATCCAGTCCCGCCCCTGCGATGGCGCCCGATTTCAAAGCCCGCGCAAGAGCCGCCTGATCGATCACTTCGCCACGTGAGGTGTTCACGATGACCGCGTCTTCTTTCATCAGCTTCAAACGCCGCGCATTCATCAAATGGAAGGTTGCGGGCGTATGAGGGCAGTTTATCGACAACACATCCATGCGGGCCACCATTTGATCAAGGCTCTCCCAATAGGTCGCGCCATGTTCTTCTTCGATGGCAGGATGCAGGCGGCGGCTGTTGTGGTAGTGAACCTCCATGCCAAAGGCCTTGGCACGGCGCGCCAGCGCCTGGCCGATCCGACCCATACCCAGGATACCCAGCTTGCGCCCTGCGATCCGGCCACCCAACAAAGCGTTCGGAGACCAACCGGCCCAATTTTCAGGGCTGGATTGCATGACGGCCAGACCTTCGGGGATGCGCCGACGCACCGCTAAAATCAGCGCCATTGTCATGTCGGCTGTGTCCTCGGTCACAACACCGGGGGTGTTTGAGACCATAATCCCACGTTCATGCGCCTCTTCGACCTCAATATGATCAAAACCCGCGCCATAGTTCGCAATCAGCTTCAACTGGCTGCCTGCCGAGGCAATCAAAGGCGCATCAATCCGGTCTGTCAGCGTGGTCACCAAGACGTCTGCGGTCTGCATCGCGGATTGCAATTCCTCGCGCGACATGGGGCTGTCGTCTTCGCGCAAAGTCACGTTGAAAAGTTCCGCCATCCGCGACTGAACCTCTTGGGGCAACCGTCGCGTTACGACAACACTCAGGGGCGGCTTTGACATACGGGACTTCTCAATTCTTTCAATATCAGAGCGTTGATGGCACAGTGCCTGACAGAGAGACGAGGCACAAGAACCCTCGCGCAATTTTATGAGCAGACGGATGTATTCCGCGATGAGATCCTACGGGCGGCACCTAGTATCGGGACTTTGCGCTGTGGCTTTGGCCATTGGGCTGTCGATGTCACCAGCTATGGCTGATGACGACGAAGGATACCGTCGCGGCCCTGTTACCAACTTACCTTTGCCGCGCTATGTCTCGCTCAAGGCGACCAAGGCCAATGTGCGACGTGGACCCTCTTTGACCCATCGTATTGATTGGATTTTCAAACGTCGCAATATGCCCCTGGTGGTCACGGCAGAGCACGGCCATTGGCGGCGCGTTCAGGACATCGACGGTGCCGGGGGCTGGGTGCATTACTCGCTGCTCTCTGGCAGCCGCACAGTGATCGTCACAGCCGATATGCTGCCCTTAAACATGCGCGCGGAACCGGACACGCCAATGGTGGCTCAACTGGAATTGGGCGTTGTGGCGCAGCTTCAGAAATGCGGCGAAGATTGGTGCCGGATTTCAGCAGGCGGTTATAAGGGCTGGGTTCGCAAGGGCAACATCTGGGGCGTGGGCGCCGAAGAAATCCGGGATTAATGCATTGAATTTAAGATAAAAGCCGCGCCCTCCAAGGAAAGCGCGGCTTTTTGCAATCAGGCGGCTTTGACAGCGCCTGCATCGATCATTTGCTGGAACATATCCTCCATCGTCTCTTTCAAAGAGCGATAGGTCATACCCAAAGCGGCCTTGCTTTTGGAATTATCCGCCTCCCAACGCACGTTGACGTTGCGAGACACAAATTTGCGGTCCATCCCAACCGACGGACCTGCCAACCAAACCAACCATTTTGGCAAGGTCGAGGTCGGGATCGGATAGGTCGCGCCATACCGCTCTTTGAGCGAGGAGAGCACTTCAAAGAGATCCGTGTTGTGGCCGGCAATAATGTGGCGACCTTCGGCAGAAGACACAAAGCCCGCCGCCATATGCGCCTCGGCCAGATCGCGCACGTTCACGATGCCCGTTCCCAGACGTGGCGCACCGTGTTTGAAAGCGCCCTCGCCCACTTGTTTCATGATGTTGAAGCTCTCAGAGGTCGGCACGCCGCCAATTGCTGGGCCCATCACCAGACAAGGGTTCACAGTGACCAGTTTCCAGCGCGATTGGGCGTCCGCAATCTCCCAAGCAGCCCGTTCCGCAAGGGTCTTGGAATAAGAGTAAGGCTGATAGGCCAAAGAGGAAGTTTCATTCCAGACGGCTTCGGTCAGGACCCCACCCGTTGCGGCGGCGCAATCTGCGGCGTCGGTGTAGATCGCGGCACAGGAGCTGGTCACAACCACGCGCGTCACACTTTCAGTCGCATTGGCAGTGTTCAAAACGTTGCGCGTGCCTTCCACGGCCGGTTCAATCAGTTCTTTCTGAGGGTCTTTGACAGCCGTCGTGAAAGGGGATGCGGTGTGAAACACGACGCCACAACCGGACATGGCCTCAGCATATGAGCCAGGGGTCATGAGGTCTGCTTTGAAAAACTTGATGCTGCCCGGCGCTTGCTCGGCGATCTTGTTGAGGTTTTGCGACTTTTCAGCATTGTCCGGATTGCGCACAGGCGCGTGCACTGTGGCTCCGCTTTCAAGCAAACGTTTGACCAACCATCCGGCCACAAATCCAGTCGCACCGGTCACCATGACCGGCTTGGAGGTATCTACCTCATACATCTTGAATTCCTTTGTCTAGATCGAACGGCGCGGGCTTTTGCGATCACTCAGCTCTGCGCCGCGCGTACATCCTACATACACGGCGCAAAGTCAGAATCAAGACTTTTTAGACACTTTTTGTATTTTTTGTCAGGTTGTCTTTTCTGACAGCACAGCTACGAGGCTACAGACGCCTTTATCGCGCGAATATTCTCGCCATAGGGCGCTGGATTTTGCACAGATCCGCCTTTGAAGACCGCAGATCCGGCCACGAGAACATCGGCACCTGCAGCGGCCATCAATGGTGCGGTTTCGGGTGTGATGCCGCCATCGATCTCGATATGGATCGGACGGTCACCAATCATGGCGCGCAGTTTCTTGACCTTTTCAATCTGGCTGTGGATGAACTTTTGCCCACCGAAACCGGGGTTTACGGTCATGACACAGATCAGGTCCACCATATCCAGAAGATAGTCGATGTCCTCAACCCCAGTGCCCGGGTTCAACGCAAGCCCCGCCTTGCACCCCGCGCCGCGGATCGCCTGAAGCGTGCGGTGAATATGTGGGCCCGCCTCAAGATGCGCGGTCAAGACATCGGCGCCAGCATCCGCGAAAGCCTGAATATAAGGATCCACCGGAGAGATCATCAGATGCACGTCCATGACCGTGTTAATGTGCTTGCGGATGGCGGCGCAAAGCGGCGGGCCGAAGGTCAAGTTCGGCACGAAATGCCCATCCATCACGTCGACGTGGATCCAATCCGCACCCTGCGCCTCGACAGCTTCGATTTCCGCGCCGAAATTGGCGAAATCAGCAGATAGGATACTTGGGGCGATTTTGATGGAACGATCAAAGCTCATGAGGGCTCCTTGGGCACATATGATTCGAGGTTGCGCGGAAAATGCGCGCCGCGCAGGGAAATGGCAATCTTAGTGTTGAAAAATGCTCTGCGTTCACAAAGTGCCGCGGCACTAGGCCAATGCCTATAAATCAGGCATTGACCTATGCAAATTCAGAATGCGTGCTATGCCGGAATGTCTCTGGTCGCGCCGCAGTGCAGCATCTACATTCATCAGCAGGGAGGGACATAAAACTTTAAGGAGTTTGTCCCATGGCAAATATCGACGTAACAGCTCGTCCTCAGACCACACTTCTCAGCACTCTGGCCGCGCCATTTGTTGCAATCGGCAACGCGATCATCGCGCATGGCGAAACCGTTGCAGAGTATCGCGCAGAGCGCTTTCACCTGAACCTGACTGACGAAGAGCTAGCCCAACGCGGATTGAACCGTAAAGACCAAGTGCGCAAAGCTTTCGCGCCTTACATGTCTTTCTAAGCCAACCCGCATTGGTAAAAAATAAGGGCGCCTGAGCGCCCTTTTTTGTGTCTTTCGCTTAGGGTGCGAGGATCAATCCTCATCCACCACGCGGATCGCGCCCAAAGATGCATTCGCAACATGCGCCGCATAGGCCTTTAGCGCCTTGGACACAGCGCGAGGGCGACCCTCGGCTTTCCAGACGGCTTTGTCAGCTTGTGGGTGCGCTGCACGACGGCGGGCGATTTCTTCGTCGCTGACCATCAGGTTGATGCTGCGCTTGGAGATTGAGATCTCGATCTTGTCGCCATCCTCAACGAGCGCGATCAGGCCTTTTTCGGCGGCTTCCGGCGAGGCGTGACCGATAGACAGACCCGCTGAGCCACCAGAGAAACGGCCATCAGTGAAGAGCGCACAGGTCTTATCCAGACCTTTGGATTTCAGGTAGGCGGTTGGATAGAGCATTTCCTGCATACCCGGCCCACCCTTTGGACCCTCATAGCGGATCACAACAACCGAATGTGGCTGAACTTCGCCGCGCAGAATGCCGTGCATCGCATCATCTTGGGACTCAAAAACCTTAGCGGTGCCTTCGTATTCATACATGGACTCGATGACGCCCGCGGTTTTCACGATACAGCCCTGCTCGGCCAGGTTGCCGAACAACACGCAGAGACCGCCCTGCTCGCTGTAGGCATGTTCAAAGTCACGCACGCAGCCATCAACCGTGTCGGTGTCCAGCTCGGTATACATGCGCGACTGGCTGAACGCCTGCGTGGTACGCACACCGCCGGGAGCTGCGATGTAAAGGTCATGGGCCTCATTGCCCGCGGTGTCGCGCAGGATGTCCCATTTGTCGATGAACTCGCCGATGTCTTTGGAGTGCACGGTGGAGCAATGACGGTGGATCTTGCCCTCACGATCCAGCGCGCCAAGGATCCGCGCGATGCCGCCTGCGCGGTGCACGTCCTCCATGTAGTAATCAGGATGCGAAGGCGCGACTTTACAAAGATGCGGAACTTCGCGACTGATGCGGTCCATGTCGGCCATGGTGAAGTCGACTTCGGCCTCATGCGCAATTGCCAAGAGGTGCAGAACCGTGTTGGTCGAGCCCCCCATCGCCACATCCAGCGCCATGGCGTTTTCAAAGGCGTCAAAGGTCGCGATGCCGCGAGGCAGAGCCGACGCGTCGTCGTTTTTGTACCAACGCTCGCAGAGCTCGACGATCTTGTGGCCCGCTTCCTTAAACAGAGCCTCACGCTTGGAGTGGGTTGCCAACAAGGAACCATTGCCCGGCAGCGCCATGCCCAGCGCTTCGGCCAGACAGTTCATCGAGTTCGCGGTGAACATACCCGAGCAAGAGCCACAGGTTGGGCAAGACGAGCGTTCCAGCTTGGCAACGTCGTCATCAGAGCGATTGTCATCTGCAGCACCTACGATTGCCGTCACGAGGTCTGTTTTCAGCTCACCATCGGACAGGATGGTCTTACCCGCTTCCATCGGGCCACCCGAGACAAAGATCGTGGGGATGTTCAGGCGCATGGTCGCCATCAGCATGCCCGGCGTGATCTTGTCACAGTTCGAGATGCAGACCAGTGCGTCCGCACAATGGGCGTTGGCCATATACTCCACCGAGTCCGCGATGACTTCGCGGGACGGCAAGGAATAGAGCATGCCGTCGTGGCCCATGGCGATACCGTCGTCGACCGCGATGGTGTTCATTTCCTTGGCAACACCGCCGGCCTTTTCGACTTCGCGCGCGACCAGCTGGCCGAGGTCTTTGAGGTGGACGTGGCCCGGGACGAATTCCGTGAACGAGTTCACAATCGCCACAATCGGCTTTCCAAAGTCACCATCTTGCATGCCGGTCGCACGCCATAGCGCGCGGGCTGCGGCCATACGGCGGCCAAAGGTTGTGGTCTTGGAACGTAGATCTGGCATATCGCTACCCTCGAGAGTCCTAGATTTCGGATTGGATCAATCTCGTGCCATTAACCGCTCCGATCTGCAAGCCAATTGGGACAGAATCTTGCAAATCTGAGGCGTATTTTGAAATAGCCGTGATGCAGTCAGCGCATAGCGTTACCGAGGGAGCTGACTGGCCTCTTTGGCAAGCGCTTCGATCCCGGCCCAATCGCCAGATTTAACCATGTCGATTGGTGCAACCCAGCTGCCGCCTGCGCAGACCACATTTGGCAACGACAGATAGCTTTCGGCATTTGACGGGCTAACGCCTCCGGTTGGGCAGAAAGAAATCTGTGGGAGTGGGCTGGCCAGAGACTTCAGCGCGGGCGCGCCGCCGCTGGCTTCGGCCGGGAAGAACTTCAGCATGGAATAGCCGCGTTCCAAAAGCGCCATCGCTTCGCTGGCAGTCGCCGCACCGGCGAGCATTGGCAAGCCTTCGGCTTCTGCGGCATCAAGCAATTTGTCTGTTGCGCCAGGTGAGACTCCAAACTGCGCGCCTGCATCCTTGGCCGCTTTGACGTCGTCAGGCGTCAGCAAAGTGCCCGCACCTACAACGCCGCCTTCCACTTTCGCCATTTCGGAAATCACGTCCAAAGCTGCGGGCGTGCGCAATGTCACTTCCAATGCAGGCAAACCACCGGCGACCAGAGCTTCTGCCAGTGGACGCGCATGCACCACCTCATGCACAACCAACACAGGGACAATCGGCGCGAGTTCACAGATTTCGCGGGCTTTCAGGCTGGCCTCTTGGGGGGTGATCGACATGGGTTAAACTCCGAATACTGAAGCGCCGGTGTCGGCAGAGCCAACCGAGGCGCGGAACGCTGTGAACAATTCGCGACCAACACCCGCCTGATTGGCAGAGAGGTCAGCCGTGGCAGGCGCGCGATCCAGCACGCCTTCGGTGAGGATTTCAAGGTCTCCGGTCACGGCGTCAACCCGTAGGATATCACCATCCTGCAAATAGGCGATCGGACCTTGATCCAAGGCTTCAGGGCTGACGTGGATTGCGGCAGGCACTTTACCAGACGCGCCGGACATGCGGCCGTCCGTCACCAAGGCGACCTTTTGGCCACGGCCCTGCATGATCGCCATCAGCGGCGTCAGGCTGTGAAGTTCAGGCATGCCGTTGGCTTTCGGCCCTTGGAACCGCACCACGATGATCACGTCTTCGGTCAGCTCGCCTGCTTTGAAGGCGGCTTTGACATCGTCCTGATCGTGGAACACTCGCACGGGCGCTTCTGTCACGCGATGCTCGGGTGCCACGGCAGAGATTTTCATGACCGCGGTGCCAAGGTTGCCGGTCAAATGCGACAGCCCGCCGTTCTCTTGGAAAGGTGTGGCCAGCGGGCGCACAATCCCTTCGTTAAGCGATGTCGCCGTGCCTTTGCGCCAGGTCAGGCCGTCGTCTGAGAGGAACGGCTCGGAGGTGTAATGCTCCAGCCCCTCACCCGCGACGGTTTTGGTGTCAGGATGCAGTAGGCCGCCCGCAAGCAGCTCTCCGATGAGGAAGCCCAGACCACCTGCCGCGTGGAAGTGGTTCACGTCTGCCAGACCGTTTGGATAAACACGCGCCAAAAGGGGAACGACTTCGGACAGATCCGCAAAATCCTGCCAATCCAGAATGATGCCGCCTGCCCGCGCCATAGCAAGCAAGTGGATCAAGAGGTTCGTAGAGCCTCCGGTCGCCATAAGGCCGACGATACCGTTGGCAAAGGCCTTCTCGTCGAGAACCTCGCAGACCGGTGTATAGTTGTTGCCTAGCGCACTCAGCGACAATGCCCGACGCGCGCTTTCTNTGGTCAGTGCATCGCGCAACTCAGTGTTTGGCGTCACAAAGCTGGTGCCTGGCAGATGCAGCCCCATGAACTCCATCAACATCTGGTTAGTGTTGGCTGTGCCATAGAAGGTGCAGGTGCCCGGCCCATGATAGGCCGCCATTTCGGATGCCATCAATTTTTCCCGACCGCATTCGCCTTTGGCAAACTCCAGACGCACCTTCGCTTTGTCGTCATTGGCGATGCCAGAAGTCATGGGGCCTGCGGGGATGAACACACCCGGCAAATGCCCGAAGGCCTGCGCCCCGATCACCAAGCCCGGGACGATCTTGTCGCAAACGCCCAGATAGACAGCAGCGTCATAGGTGTTGTGAGACAGGGCCACCCCTGTCGCCATAGCGATCACGTCGCGTGAAAACAGGCTGAGTTCCATGCCCGCTTCGCCTTGAGTGACGCCGTCACACATCGCCGGGACCCCGCCCGCGACCTGCGCCGTGCCGCCGGTTACGCGCGCAGCGTCACGGATCAGACCGGGATAGCGCTCGAACGGCTGATGGGCTGACAGCATGTCATTGTAGGACGTCACGATCCCCAGATTGCCCGCGGATTTCGTCGCCAAAGCCTCTTGGTCTTGCCCCGCGCCCGCATAGGCATGCGCCTGTCCGCTGCAAGAGAGATGCGCGCGGCTTGGCCCTTTGCTGGCCGCCGCCGACATGCGTTCCAAATAGGTGCCGCGCGTCTCTTCGCTGCGGGCGATAATGCGGTCTGTGACCGATTTCAGAGTGCTATTCAGGGACATCTCATGTTCCTCGTTGCAAAATCACGCGCCAATCGGACGCCAGCGGCGTCCGTCGCGATGCATCAACAACAGCGCATCCTCGGGGCCCGAGCTGCCGCTATCATAGGGTTGTGGTTTTTCGTTGCGGTCTTTCCAGCCGTTGATGATCGGATCGACCCAGGCCCAGGCGGCCTCGACCTCGTCTCCGCGCATAAACAGGGTCTGGTCGCCGCGAATGACGTCCATGATCAGACGCTCGTAGGCATCCTGAACGATCTCATCTTGGGCAAGGCTGTCTGCGAAGGTCATGTCCAGAGACGCCTCTGTCAGACGCATGCCGCCAGGGCCCGGATCTTTGATCGTCGTGTGCAACGTCATCCCCTCATCGGGTTGCAGACGGATCACAAGGACGTTGCCAATCGGCGTGTCGATCCCCGGGAAGATCATATGCGGCGGGTTTCGGAAATAGACGGCGATCTCTGAGGTCCGCGCCCGCAGACATTTACCAGTGCGCAGATAGAAGGGCGTTTTCGCCCAGCGCCAATTCGCGACATTCACTTTCATCGCGATGAAACTTTCGGTACGACTCTTGGGATCTCCCGCGTGATCGAGATAGCTCGCGTGTTCTTTGGATGCCCGATACTGACCACGCGCGATATCGCTGGCGTCGACGGGTTCCAACGCCTCGATGACTTTGACCTTTTCGTCGCGCACCGCATTGGGCTGAAACTTGGATGGCGGCTCCATCGCCGTCAAGCACAAAAGCTGCATCAGGTGGTTCTGCACCATATCCCGCATAGCGCCGGATTGATCGTAGTACTCCCCGCGCCCTTCGACCGAGAGGCTCTCGGATACGGTAATCTGCACATGTTCGATATGTGAGGCATTCCACAGGGGTTCAAACAGAGAGTTGGCAAACCGCAGCGCCATAAGGTTTTGCACCGTTTCTTTGCCGAGATAATGGTCAATGCGGTAGATTTGATGCTCTTCGAAACACGCACGAAGCTCCGCGTTCAGAGATTTTGCGGACTCCAGATCGTGGCCAAAGGGTTTCTCGACGACAATGCGGCTTTCATCTGTGGCAATGCCGTTGTCGCGCAGACGTCGTGCGATAGGACCAAAAAAGTTCGGTGCAACAGACAAGTAAAATGCACGCACGCTATCTTCGCGGATGGTTTGAGCCAACACGTCCCAACCGCGCTCGCCCTTCGCATCAATGGAGATGTAGGTTACGAGGCCCAGAAATTGTTCCAGAAGCTTTGGGTCTTCGTTGTCCTTGAGCTCGATGGCATCGCGCAAACGCGCGTGAAACTGCTCTTCGGACAGCTCGGAACGAGACACACCCAGAATGCGACTATCCGTGTCAAACTGACCGGCGAGAAACCGATGAAATAGGCCGGGCCAAATTTTGCGCCGCGCCAGATCACCGGTTGCACCAAACAGCACCAGATCAAATTTGCTGACAGGAATAACTCTCGCGACCATGTCGTCCTCGGAATAGCGGTTTCTTGCGGCTCGAGTCGTTCGGAATGACCCGATCCACAATGATAGCGCTAACATGCACAGCGAGAGTTAGATTACAAGCAAAACTTTCTTACCCCTAAGTTTGACTGAGACTCCCACCGCGATCTCAAAGCCGCCATCCCAATCCTACATGGAAACCGAGCATTTGCGCGCTCGGATTTCGACGCGGCGTTGCCAGCGGCTCCGAGGGGACATGTTTTCCAAAGGAACGCTTTCGCCCGCGGCCATAACGCGCTCTACCTTCTGCGGGTCAGAGAGCCTTTGACGTAGAGCCGCACTCACTGCGTCCGCGCGTGCTTGAGACACTTGCATATTGGCAACCTCGCCCCCGCTTGCGTCTGAATGCCCAACGAGAGCCAGACAAGCATTTCCCAGTAGTTCCCCATTCAGAAGCTGGGTCAAAAGCTCGATCTGCTGGCGAGCTGTGGCATCCAGATTGGTTCCACCACCGGGAAAAAATATGTGATCTTCAATTTGCTGAGCGGTGGGTTTTGTCGTTTGTGCTGTTGCAGACTTCGGGGTCACTAAAGTCGGCGGTGTCGACGCCTCCTGCGCCTGGCTTTCGCAAATATCCGGAGCCCAGCCATAGACATCTTTTATGTCCGTACACTCTTGCGGCGTTAGCCCAAAGACTGTGGATGCCGGCAGAAACCCCACAAGAAACGCAGATAGAAACAACAGATATCGCATAGCAGAAAAATCCTCTCGGCCCCTGTCTAGCGCAGACACATTAATGGGTTCGTAAAGCAGCACCTAAAAGTGCATAGAAATTGAGCGATCCGGCGACCCCGAAAAATCCACTCAATTTACCCTTTCTTTGCAGTTTCTTAGCACTCCGGAAAGCCTTGGGAGGTTAGGCAGAGAAAACGAAACCTGTTGGGCAAAACCGTATGCATCCCAAATCAACGACTTTGCATCGCGTGTCTTTGGCACCTGAAAGAGCACGCTCATGACCACGGTGTCCCGCCTTGCTTGGCTTGACTGTCTGCGCCTGCTGGCGGGGGTATCTATGTTGATCCTGCACTGCACGGCGGACGCTAATGGCGGGGCGTGGGTGGCCTATGATGTGCACGATCGGATCGCGCCTCTTTTGATCCGCACGTTTGCCTATGCGGCCCGCACAGAGTTGTTCATCATTATCTCTTTGTTCTTATTGATGATGTCTTTGGAGAAACGCCCAAGAGGGTATCGCGAAACAATTGCGGAACAAGCGCAAAGACTTCTCGTGCCTTTTGCCTTTTGGACAGTATTTTATGCCTTCTTCAGCCTGATCAAAGCACATCACTTCGGGTATCTGGACGCGAAACTGGCGGCACTTGGCGATATACGCACCTGGGTTTCTTTCGCCCTGTTGGGCACGTCAAAATACCATAGCCATCTGGATCAAAGCGGAAGTATACGCCTTCGACCAAGCCTTCTTGGAAGGTCGGCCAGCCAAATGATCCCCGCAATTCCTGACGCGCTTCTCGTGCGCCGATCGCAAATAGAATGGAGGTGTCCAAAATCGCGTTTTCAGAGGTAAAGCTGTCTGAATCATCCGCAGTCACTTTTTGCGCAGACACTGGGAAAGACAAGCCCAAAGAGAGGCATACCGACCCAATTAGCAGGGATTTTACGTAGTTCTTTGCCATTAGAAGTCTTCCTCTGTTTGAATGGAGTGCCGAAGTGCGGGAAGCCAATCATCCCTTTGTGGAGGATCAGGATACTGACGTCGTTCCCGCACATCCTGATCGCGGAAAGCGGTGTACCAAACTTCTGTATCCCCATGATATCCAGTCAGAATTTTACCCTGAACTTTGTGCAAGAGAGATGTCAGAATGATTCCATTGTTGTTCGCTGTGAAAATTTCCACTCGTCCCTGCCCACGCTCATAAAGTCCTTCAAACATGCCCTTCTCCGGGTCATAAAGCTCGATGATGGCCTCATATAGAACGTCGGTATATTCAGTGTCCCACAGGGCCCAAAGGCCGAGCGCTGCCTTTGCCGCCACAGCAGCATGGTCCGGCACATAATCCCCACGTGGCGTTACTGTGTTCCAAGGGTAACCGTCAGAAAAAATCGTATCTTAGGTGAAATATGGCGGCCCTTTTACATTGTGCTCAGGCGCGGTCAGACTTTGCTGCCTTTCGACCAGCAGGCCATGGAGGTCGCGTTGACGGAGCTACAAGACCTCAACCTCAAAGACCAAGCGACGTTGCGGTGCCTTTTTTCTGAAAATGATGGCGAGGCAGTCGCGGGCTCGTTAGCTCCTTCGTCAAAGCCGATTGACGCCTGTCAGAAAATCCTCATTGAACAAAAGAGGTTGACCCAGGTTTTTGACGCCCAAGCGGCGAGGTCGGAACAAGAGATCAGCCTGATTGAGCGATATCTTGAAGAGGCAACAGATTTGCATCGACGTCAAAAGGACGTGCCGGACGCACAATTGCTGCTCGATCGAAATTTGGCTCTGTCCCTGACAAAGGCCAACATGGAAAACACGCGAGACCTTTCGATGATCGAGCATCAGGACGAGACACACGAACTGTCAGTCAAGCGCTCTGAGCTCATTGCATCAACACAAGACTCTATGCGGGACAGGCAAGAGCGTATCTTTGCGCTAAGCGCCCTACTTGAAACGCCGCGTTTGCAGGCGCCGATGTCCGGTAAAATTATACGCCTCAGGCGCCCACCTGTGGGAAGCTTTGTGCAAAAGGGAACCGAGGTTCTGTCCCTTTTGCCCCAGCGTGAGATTGGCTATTCGGTACAATTTTCCCTAGCAGACGAGGACGCGAGTTTATTCAAGGTCGGGGACATTGTTGCTTTGGAAACCATAGGCCTGCCAGCTTTGGTAGACGATTTGGATGCAACGGTCACCGCGATATCGCGCAGTGAGCAAGGCGCATTAGTTGCAAATGCGGATTTATCCCTTGGCGCGACGCAAACCTTGGCAGAGTCACCCTATGCCCGTCAGATTCTCGCGAATTCCAGTGCCGTTACCGTGCGCATTCACAAGATCCCAGTTGCGGCATCTGATTTGGTTTCTGACACGCTCGCAGGCGCAATCGTTCTAAAGAATGCGCCTGCCTTGTCTGCCTTGATTAATGGGATGGCCACTTTGCAAGATTGGCGTCCTCAGAGTTCACTCCTTGGACGATACGCACAGACGAATGTGGAGCAACCCTAAGGGATCACAACGATGTTGCCGGTGTGCTCTTTCGCGATAAAGGCCCGTTGCGCATCATGCAGTTCCTCAAGCGGGTAGGTTGCCGCCAAAACGGGCTTGATCTCTTTGCTTTCAATATAGCGCACGAGGTTCGGCATGACTTCGCGATCGATCACGGTGGAGCCGGTAAATGTCAGATCGCGCAGATAAAAAGTCCTCAGATCGAAATCGACCATCGGCCCCGCGATGGCACCTGAACATGTATAGCGCCCACCCCGCTCCAAAACGTCGATCCAAACCGGCCAGTTTGCGCCGCCCACCACATCAGCAACAACGGTAACAGCTTCNCTCTGCAGCAGGCCTTTCAGACCCTCCGGCGCGCGTGGAAGAACCACATCCGCACCAAGAGCCGCCACCTCTGCGTGTTTTGGCTCAGACGCCAAGGCGATGACGCGTGCGCCGCGCCGCTTGGCAAGCTGGACCACCGCGCCACCCACTCCGCCGGATGCGCCAGGCACGAGCACTGTGTCACTCGCGCCGACGTTCGCGCGGGTTAGCATGCCTTCTGCTGTGGAATAAGAACATGAAAACGTTGCCAGTTCCGCGTCGCTGAAATCGGAATTTACGGCGATGGCATTTTCCTCGGGTAGGACGGTGTATTCAGCGAACCCCCCATCGCGTTCTGAGCCGTAGTAACCGGTTTTCGCTTTGTTCAAAGGATCCGATTTGTCACGCAGCCAGTTGTCTGAAATCACGCGTTCTCCGACGCGGGCCTCAGCGACACCCTGCCCGACCAGCACGATCTCTCCGCAGATATCTGCGCCTTGAATACGTGGAAAGGTGACCGCAGCACCGCCCCAGGTGGCATCCTCGGAGTCCGCCTCCAAAGCCCCGCCGGTCGTTCCGGACTCTACTGTTTTCGAATACCAGCCCGACCGCGTGTTGACGTCCGTGTTGTTCAATCCACAGGCCCGCACACGCACCAAAACCTCGCCGGGCCCCGGCTCTGGGCGCGGCCATGCATCGTGCCACACCATTTGATCCAGATCGCCATGGCCCATCGTCACCATAGCCCGCATCGTTTTTGGTAAGCTCATCACCGCATCCTCCTGAGTTTCCCCAAAGCAATCATCGATTTACTCACTCGGCAATCTGTTTGCGGCCAAATTCCGGGTCTAAATGCGACAGATTACCCTTGGTGCATCACTTCGGCCAAAACGCTGACGGCCAATTTCCGGGCGTCGCGCGCGCTTGGGATCAACCCGATTGGACCGCGCAACCGCTCCAAGGCCTCATCCTCTACGCCCAGCGCCATAAGCTCGGCTCGGCGCGCGGCGGCGGCGCGTTGGCTGCCTTGCGCGCCGACGTAAAAGGCCTCGGACGCAAGCGCAGTTTGCAAGATCGCAGGTTCCCAGTCGTGATCGTGAAAAAACAGCACAACTGCTGAATGTTGGTCCGGCGTCAAATCCTGCGGAAACCGCGCGGATGTCAGATGCCGCGTTTCGCTGCCCGCCATTGCGGCGGCGTCTAGAGTTTCTTGATCGGGCGAGCAAAGGATATTCGGGAAACCCGCGGACTGGACAAGGGCCGCGAATGTGATGGCTTCGGGGCCTTTCCCAAAGACATAGAAAAAGATCTCGGGATCCAGCCGAATGTGAAACCCCACGTCATCCCTCTGGGTATCACGTGGCGCGCCGATAGAGAGCTGCGTGTTTGTGGTATCGATCGTCAAAGCACAGGCCTCGCGATTGCGAAACTTGGCCGCAACTTCCTGCAAAACCGTGCGATCCGGATTGGGAATTAGAGTGATTTCCAAACCGCCTCCGCAGGGCAGCTGAATGTCCACAAAGGGCGATCCTCGCCCGTAACGCATGACCTTGGGCTCGGACGCTGCGAGCGCTTCGGACGCGTGCAAAGCGATGTCGGACTCAACGCAGCCAGACGACAAAGTCCCCACGCGCGTCCCGTCCGCGCCAAGGGCCATCATGGCCCCTAAAGGGCGATAAGACGGGCCTTCAATGTCCGTAACCACGGCGAACACCGCGGGTGCGTCGTTCTCCGCCAGGAACAGAATTGGCGCGATACTACTGCTTTCATTGAAGGGCAAAGGGGCCATCAGGGGACTCGGTTTTTTATAAATCTCAGCCCTTTTAGGCCGCCTCTGAGGTTTCACCAAGCCCATAGGTTTCACGAAGCTGTGCTTGGGCAACAATGCCGCGTTGCAGGCGCTGCAAGACCTGTGGTTGCGCATCCTGAGGAAACTTCGCATAAATCGCAAAACGGGAGATTGAGATGGGTGAGACAGATCGCAGGTCTTTGCGTGCGCAGGCCGTATCGGCGTTTGAAAAAGGCGTTGCAGCAGCCGATCCGCGTGATGCTACAGGCAAGGCCTTAGGTCGGTTTTTTGATCCCGCTCAAGTCGAAGGCGATCTGTATATACTCGCCATCGGCAAGGCCGCGTTGGGCATGGCGCAGGCGGCGCAAGACGCTTTGTCGCCTGCAAAAATCAAACACGTCCTGGCCGTGACAAACTATGAAAACGCGATTGAATGCGAGGGGATCGAAGTCTTGGCAGCAGGCCACCCGGTGCCCGATGAAAACGGCGCAAAGGCAGCGCTGCGTGTGGAAGATATGCTGCAGCAGGCCAAATCGGGTGATGTGATCCTTGCTTTGGTGTCAGGCGGCTCGTCTGCGCTTTTGCCTGCTCCTATCCAAGGACTAACATTGGCCGACAAGATCAAAGTCAACGAGATCCTCCTGGGGTCCGGGTTGGATATAGGCAGCATGAACATCATCCGTCAGGCGCTATCGCGCACCAAAGGCGGCAAGCTGTTGTCCCAAGCACTGCCTGCAAAGATGATCAGTTTCGTTCTGTCTGATGTGCTCGGCGACGACATGCGGCTTGTGGGGAGCGGTCCTACTATTGGACCTGTCGGTGGGCCTGAAGAGGCACGTCGAATTTTGCAAATCGAGGGGCTATGGGAGAGCTTACCCTCTGCGGTTCAAGACGCCCTGACCATTGCTGAAACTGGCGGGGACCTCCCTGAACCTGAGGCTTACTTGATTGGATCCAACAGCCTGTCTTTAAAAACCATGGCCAAGGCTATGTCCGCGCGCATCAGCACCCCGGCCTTGGAAGGCGACGTGCAAGCCGCGGCAGAGCGGGTGGTGCGGGAGGCTCTGACCCTAAAACCCGGCGAGGCATTGGCCTTTGGAGGCGAGACAACCGTAGTTCTCAAGGGCTCGGGCCTTGGGGGGCGCAATCAGGAACTCGCCCTACGCGTCGCGCAAGAAGCGGCGCGGCAGAAACTGCCCGGAGCATGGGTATTCCTTAGTGGAGGAACAGACGGCAGAGATGGCCCGACGGATGCCGCCGGAGGGTTGGTTGATGACCAAACGCTGGCACGCCTGGCCGCCCTTGACGTTTCACTGACCGATCATTTGGACAACAACGACAGCTATGCCGCGTTGAAAGCCGCGGGCGATCTGCTGATGACCGGGGCCACGGGCACCAATGTTGCGGATCTTCAGATCTTCATGCGCGCAGGCTAGATTGACCTCTAGCCTGCTTTTGCCTCTTCCCAATTGGGACCACCTGGCAGGTCGCCACATTCGGTAAAGACGCGCTTCTTACAGTTGGCACAGATCTTGTTGTTCAGCTCTTTGGTCGCCGCATCCAAGGCTTCGCCCTTAGAGATATGCAGGTGATCTTCGCCGATCTCTTCGATGACGTGGAAGCGGCGCAAACTTTGCAGCAGTGGTGGGAACAGCGCGACGATGCGGAAACTCCCCCCTGCAGCGCGAATTTCGCGGATGTGACGGATCAGGAAATCCGCGCCCGCAAGGTCGATTTTGCCAAAGCCTTTGAGGTAGAAAATCACATGCGTCTGGTCAGGACGTGCCGCGCGTAATTTGTCCCATTCTTCTTCGACATGGTCGACGGATCCGAAATACAAAGGCCCATCGATCCGGATTGATACGATCTGCGGACATTCCGGGATCTTGTGGGTGTCGGCATTGCGGAATTTGCGACGGCCGGATTTGGTCACGACCGGGGCGCTTACCAAAATCGACGGGTGCGAGCTTTCGTAGATGAACACCGCAAAGGAGGCGATTACGCCTACATAGATTGCGAAGTCTAGCTCGATGAAGAGACCAGCACCGAGGGTCAAAACCAGAATGACAGTCTCGGGGCGGCTGGTGGTGATCACGTGATGCAGCTCTTTGCGGTCGATCAAACGCCAAGCCACAAAGAGGATCAGACCGGCCATCGAGGGCACCGGGATGTATTTGATCAGCGGAGCAAAGAGCAAGAGGATCAAGGCCAGGAACATGCTGGCAAAAACACCCGCCAACGGCGTCTGCGCGCCGCCCTCAGCGTTCACGCCAGAGCGTGTGAAAGAGCCGGAACCCGCGTAGCACTGAAAGAAACCACCGACAGTGTTTGACAGGCCTTGGCCCATCATCTCTTGGTTTGCGTCAAACTTCTCGTGGCGACGCACAGCAAAGGCGCGCCCGATTGAGATCGCTTCGAGAAGGCCCACCAAAGCGATGGCTGAGGCCGCCGGGGCAAGGTCTGCGAGTTTGTTCAGGTTTTCGGTGGGGGGGGCAAAGCTTGGAAAGGCCGAGGGCAGCTCTCCGACCATCGCGATACCGGCGTCGGCTCCGCCCATGGCGTATGCAACGGCGGCGCCCAGGATCAATGCGATCAAGAACCCGGGTAGCCGTTTTGCATAGGTCTGTAGCAAAACCACAGAGATGAGCGAGACGGCAGCAACGATGGTCGAGGACATATTGGTTTCTGAGATCGCTTCGCCGACGCGGATCAGCCGTTCCAGAACGTTGCCGCCTCCTTCAACATGCAAGCCCAACGCGCCCGCAAGCTGGCTGACGCCGATCAAAACAGCCGCGGCGGCGGTGAAGGCCGTCATCACCGAGTGGGACACGAAGGATACCAACCCGCCTAGCCGCGCAATCCCCGCGAGCATCTGGAATATCCCAACCATGACAGTCAGCAACAAAGCAAGCTCAATGAATTCCGCCGATCCCGGCACCGCAAGATCCTGCAATGTCGCGAACAGCAGCGCGGAAATCGCCGTCGTTGGACCCGAAATCATCACCATGGACGAGCCCCAGAGGGCTGCGACAACGGCGGTGATCATCGCTGTATAGAGGCCGTATTCCGGCGGCAGCCCGGCAATCGTGGCAAAGGCCACGCCTTGGGGCACAACAATCGCTGCGTTTGAAAATCCTGCGAAAAGATCAGCGCGCAGAGTCTCCGGCGTGACTTTGGTCATCCAAAGGCGCGCTGGGAACAGGCTGGCTAGGTTTGGCCGCATTGGGCATACCTCAGTTTTGTGGGGGCGCGCCGCCGCCTTAATCCTATCTCGACAGTAAGGTCAACAGGCTGAAACCGATTGGCCCGACTTAAGAAGCAACAGACTTACTTTTCACCGTCGTCCATGCCGACTTGAACATCCAACAGGACCTGCCGCTTCTCTTCGCGGATCACCTTGAGCGCGCGTTCCAAAGCCGCCGGAAGCTCTTGGGCTTCTGTGATGGTTTCCGCGTAACAGCCTGAGGCACCTGCGATATCGCCGTAGCTTGGCGTTGGCATGAACGGCACCATCGGCACGTGATTGGCTTTGGAAGCCTCGCCGTCTGGATAGATGTCCAGGGTCGAGATCCGCACCGCGTCCCAGCTGCCGTTGTTCAGGACAATCGTCAACAAAGGCAACTGCTGGGCTGCGGCCACCTGGTGACAGGCAATCGGGTTGGCAAACATGTAAGAGCCGTCGCCGACAACGCAGACAGTCAGCTTGTCACGGTTGGCCAATTGATAGCCAAGTGCTGCCGGAAGGCCCCATCCCAGACCACCGGCCTGCGTGTTGCCAAACCATTGGTTTGCGGATTTCACGTTATAGAGCGGCAGCGGGCCACCACGCTCGGCAAAGACCGTGCCGTCACCCAGAACATCCGAAATACATTTCGCGATCCAGGGCTTGTTGGCCAATCCCTGCGATCCCTGCTCCACCTTCGATGTCATGCGAGAGCGGAAGGAAGTATGACGTGCCTCAATCTCTTCTTGGCGCGCGGCATTTGGCGTACCAGGGAGCGCCGCACGAAGAGCTTTGAGACCTGCGACGGTGTTGCAGGGGATCGCTGCCGTGGTCTTATATCCACGGACTGGGATGCGGGTGAACAAGGGGTCTGGCCCCATGTGAATGACGTCCGCGTCTGGCGCAGGGCTGGCTTTGGATTCGATCCATGCAACACCGGCATCCACCACCAGAACCACATCCGCATCAGGGATATGCGCGGCAATGTTGCCACCGACGCCGTTTTTCCAGTCGGTCGGCAGGACGTTGCGAGTCACAAAGACTTCAGAGACCGCAATCGAGTTCTCTTCGGCAATCGCCATGATCTCTGCGGAAACCTCACCATGTGCATCGCCGCGCGAGCAGATGATTAGAGGGTTTTTGGCAGCGGCTAGCTTGGCCGCCAAATCCGCGATCGCGTCGGGATTTGGGTATGGAGCCGCAGGGGCAACCTGAGTGGGAGTGCCCGGCATATCCGTCAGTTCGCAAAGGGGTTCGCGAGGGAGAGAGAGGTAGACGGCGCCCTGCGGTTCCATACGTGCCACCGAGGAACCTCGGCTGACAAGATCGGCTGCGTTTTCAGCGTAACGCAGCTCATAGTCCCATTTGACCGCTTCGCGTACGATGCTGGTCTGGTCAAACATCTCTTGGCCGTATTGGATCGGCGTGTGGCGGCTGCCCATGCGCTGTCCCTCGGTCAGAGGGTTGCGGCCAGAGATCATAAAAATCGGAACGTCATCGGCGTGCGCATTTAAGAGACCCATCGCCGCATTCGCGAGGCCCACGTTTACGTGGACGGCTGCAGCGGCCATTTTGCCGGTTGCGAGGTAGTAGCCATGCGCCATGGTAACTACGACGTTTTCATGCGCGGCGGTGACCGCTTCTGGGATCTCTTCCCCGCCGGCTTTGGCATAGGTTTCGATCACAGGCGCAAAGTCAGAACCCGGATTGATGAACAGGTAATCGACCCCGTTGGATTTTAGGGAGCGCAGGATCGCTTCGCCTGCGGAAACTTGTTCAGTCATTGGGTATCTCCATTCAATGCGTCGCTTTTCAATGTCACCAGCGTCGCGAGGGCTTGGTTCAGCGGCGTCGGAACGCCAAGCTCTTGGCCTTGCCGCGCCACTTCGGCGCAGAGGCTGTCTATTTCAGTCGGGCGCTTGCCTTCGATGTCCTGAAGCATCGAGGCTTTGTGTTCCCCGTGCTTGGCCATGGACTTCGCCAAATGGTCAAAAACCGGCTGGTATTCAGCTTTGACGCCGCTTGCACGCGCGACGGCGACCACTTCGCTCGCTACGGCCTGCACCAATTCACGCGCATCCTGGCTGTCAGCCAGCGTCTTGATCTGGCCACCGGTCAACGCGCTGACAGCGTTAATCCCGCAGTTAAACGCAGCTTTCTGCCAAATGACGATGTCCGCACGATCCGGCGCGAAATCCAACGTGAAATGCTGAGAGCTCTGTGCGAACTCGGAGGCCTTTTCCAAAGCCGCAGCATCATGCGCGCCAAAGACGATACGCCCCGCCGTTTGACTGGCCACATGGCCAAGATCCAGAAAACGAGCAGGCATCATCGTGCAGCCATAAAGCAATTGCTCTTTGGGCACATAGGCCGCCAAGCGCGCATCATTGCCTAGACCATTTTGCGCAGACATGACCATGGCACCATTATCGATATGCCGACGCGCGGATTTTAGTGCGGCGTCACTGTCGCAGGTTTTGGTCATAAGGATGATCAAATCCTGCGCCTGCCCTTCTTCGGGGCGACAGGCAAAGAGCGGCACCACGTGACCGCCATCCGCCGCGTCGAACTTCAGGCCGTTGTCATTGACGGCCTTCATATGGGCCTCATTGATGTCCCAAAGTTCGACATCATTCCCGGCCAACGCCAAGGAGCCGCCGACAGCGGATCCCAAAGCGCCTGCACCGAGAATGCCGATCTTCATCAGTCTTCTCCGAAGATGCGCAAAGTAACGGTCTGAGGCTGAGAGACGAACTCAAGGCTCAGCTTGCCACCCTCTTCGCCAAGACCAGAGGCCCCTGCCCCGCTAAGCGGGCTCAGAAGGTCGCGGATCTGCCACGAGTTGATCCAGGCGTGGCCGACACGGATACGCGGCGCCACACGATGCGCGCGGTGCTGGCGGAATCAGAATCAGCCGATGACACGATTCGTCAGTGGCGTGATGGGCAGCTATCCGAATTGCGCTTTGGCATCGGGCCCTTATTGGCGGCCACGATCATCCCGAGCCTTGCTGAAAAATACATGAAGCGCAAATGGCCCTACAGCCTGCGTATGCACAGCGCGTCGGCGGCGCCTTTGATCCGCCGGCTCAATGACAACCGTCTTGATATGGTTCTGGCCCCCTCTCAGCTGCGGCTGCATCAGGAACGGCTCACGCAAGAAGTGGTGATGAAAGACCGCTTGGTCATCTTTGCCGGAGCCAAATCACCATTGGCCAAGCCCAATGCCGTAGTCACCCGCGAAAAGCTGGAAAACGGCAACTGGCTCATCGCCGGGGCTCGGGCGGGGATCCATGGAACCGAGGAAGAAATTTTCAGTTTTCTGGGCATTGAACCAAAACGCATTCGCATGACGATATCCGGGGATCTCCTGATCCCGCTACACCTGCTTGAAACGACGGACGCGCTGATCGCCTTGCCGGAACGGCTAACCATGGCGGCGGGCCATATCAATGGCGCCCGCATCGTGGATTTCGACTTTCCCNAAGTTCGCAGAGACATCGCACTTTGGATGCGCAAAACCGATCAGAACAAAACAGAGTTTCTACATTTTCGGGGTGCCCTATTGGACCATCTGAAAGCAAGTTGGCAGTCTGGGTAGCAAAAACACTGCGGTCCAGATCGAAAAAGGCGAGGAAAGCACTCACACTTTCCTCGCCGACCAAGCTTTGACTTACTCTCCCACTTGCTCCCTAAATACGTGGGAAGTCTGCGCTGGCCTTTTAAACTAGCATCGCCGCCGCCGCAACGAGACGCTCCATCAATGCGAGGCTTCCAAAGACACAGTGTGATGGTCTGCCGAATGCAATTCCATGGCGCAGGCCAGCTCATTTGTAGTGGTGGACACCGTGGGAACCACGATCATCGGAGCCAGCCCTGCGATCAGGACCAAGGCCAGGACCGCACCGACACCCCAACGTTCACGCCCACTGAGATCGCGCATATTGCGGATGTCATCGGCTTTCACCCTGTCCAAGCCGAAAGCGCCGCAACGGCGCTGGATTTGTTGGAGGCCGGCGTAGAGGTTGATTTGCTGCTCACGGACATCGTCATGCCCGGCGGGATCGACTGTCGGGAACTGGCGAACAAAGCGCGGGGGCTACGCCCCGATCTGCCCGTGGTTTTCCTATCAGGCTACCCTGCCATCGGAGACGACGGACAAGAAGTGTCATGGGAGACGCTTGGCATCAAAGTTCTCGCAAAACCCGTCAGCCAGGTGGCTTTAGGCGAGCATATTCTCAAAAGCCTTGCGCCTAAGTAAAAGCTCGTCAATTCCCATTGAGCGTAAAACAGATGGGATGGCCATCGCGGCTCGGGACGTATTGATCCGTGTTGTTCGCAATCCGGGATGGTCCAAGTTCACTTCGATCACGCCGCCATTGGCAAAAGCCGCGTCGGATGCTGGCGGGCTTCAAGCTCGCTTGGCGGGAAGCCTCTCATTCAGGCACCTCAGAGAGGAAACATAAGATCCGAGACTCAGGTCCGATCTCTAACGCCGCCTGCACCTCAGGCATCATTGCCGCAGCGATTCCTGCCCCGCCCGAGGCGGTCGTCGCCAAATCCGCGGCGGCCATTTGGGCGAGCCGCGTCTGCACATCCTCATCGCTGACCGTCAAAAAATCATCCGCATCCCGTGCCAGACCGTTTAGGGCAATCAAAGACGGCTCTTTGCAGTCCAGCCGCCCCATGATGCTATCTGGGCCATCCGCAAAAGTGCACGCACCAGCTTTGATGCTCGCTTGCAGCGCCGGAGCCGCCTGCGGCTCCACAACAATCACCCGAGGTGCATCGCCCCAAGCCTTGCGGACGTAGGCTGCTACGGCGCCAGCCAAGCCCCCGACACCTGCTTGCAAAAACACATGGGTTGGCACATCCGGGCATTGCTCAACCGCTTCATGGGCCATTTGCAGATAGCCTTCCATCAGCGTGTAGGGCAGATCGATGTAACCGTCCCAAGAGCTGTCAGACAAAAGCGTCCAGTCGTTGTTCGCCGCAGCCGAGGCCGCTGCCCCCATCGACGCCGCGTAATCAGCACCTGCGCGCACCACCTTTGCACCAAAACTTGCCAGCCGGCCTTCAAACGCTTCGGGAACGGTTTCGGCGATATAGACGACGGCCCGCGCGCCGAACATACGCGCGCCCGAAGCGACGCTAATCCCGTGATTGCCCGCACTGGCGGTCACATAGGTGCGCCCTTTTAAGGTTTCGTTGTCTGGCGTTTCCGAGATTTCCGCGGCCTGACGCGCAATCACATAGGCCGCGCCCAGCGCTTTGAACGAGCCGAGCCCCATGCGGCCGCGCTCGTCTTTGATCCAAAAGGCATCCACGTCGGCCAAGCCTTCCGCGTCAACCAGCGGGGTTGTGACATCACCCTCAAAATGCCTCAACAAAACTTCAACGCGGGTTTCGTCAACCGAGGGAAAAGGCGNGNTGTCAGCAAGTTTGCCGCCGCCTCGAAATCTGTTCTTCAAGAGTTCCATATCGCACTTCCCCGACCCAAAGACGCGACGGTTGTCGATTTTGCGATCTGGGTCAAGCGCCGTGACTGCGGTCATAAGCTGAGGGCAGAGGGATTTGATGGTCGCTTCGGGCGGCTTCGCCGGGGTCATAGACTTCAATGACCAGCGGATGACAAGCGGCGGAATCCGAGGAATGTTCAGCCGAACAATCCCCTCCGGGGCAGGCAGAGAGCCCGACCAAGAGGTCTATTTCCGCATAAAACTCCAGATAGTCACCGGGACGCACCGGGCTGGCTTTTATGAAATATTGCCCGGTGTCTCGCAAAAATCCCGTGCACATAAAGACGTTTAGAACGTCATGTACCAAGGGTTCAGCCTCTGTCAGGGAAAGCCCGGTAAAGTCTGATAAAGCGCGTGTCAGGTTTGAATGGCAGAAATAGTGATAGTCTGGCCCAGACAACAATCGGCCTGTATAGGGATCACAGCGCGTGCCGATTACATCATGCACTGACCCGCCGAACTCATCAAAACCATACCAGTCCAGTGTATCGTCAACGACGGTCGCCATGGGGCGCAAATTCGGAAAGCGCGACCACATTCGGTCACCCGTGGACAAATGCGTTCCGTGCAAAGCACGCGTCTTGCCGGAATAGAAATGCTCGCTCAGATCATGCGCGTTCCAAAGGTTTAAATCGCCAACCTGCGGCCCTTCAACCGACAGGATCCGGAAAAACGACCCCGCGTCGAACCGAAGACAGCCCGCATCCCGGGGCGCGAGCTTGAGCGTTGCCGTGTGTTTGGCGTCTTGGCGCACCGCTCGGAGCGCATCAAGGTTCACCGGAGCCAAACTGTCAGGCGGATAGCAGACAACCGGCGCTATCGCTTTGCGGAGCGCTGCGTCTTCTGGCGCATCGTGTTCTGGACACTGAAGTTTCATTTCGCGTTTCCTTGGATTTCTCAAAAAGGAAAGTTTCAGTCCCCTCTGCCAGTCTAATGGTCGCGCCTACGATTAAGAAATGCGCCGTCCTAGTCGTCTTGAAACAAAACCCTGCTGAGTTTCTGCGCTGCGTTCAACAAAAGGTCTTTGCGTTCAACCGCCCCTGACAAGGTCATGCGTTGTGTTGGCCCATGATAGGCCACCGCCGCCACAAATCGCCCTTGCGGATCCACAACAGGCACAGCGATGGCGATCATGCCCTCCATGAATTCTTCTTGATCCAAGGCATAGCCTTGTTTGCGGATCTTGCGCAGCTCGCCAAGCAACACATCGGGATCCACATGCGTGTGTCGGGTCATCTGGGTCAGTTCAAGCGACGAGATCAGCACTTCGCGGTTTTTGGGGGTCAGGCTGGCCAGAAAAGTTTTGCCGCTGGCCGTGCAATGAAACGGCACGCTTGTGCCAATCGGTAACTGAATGCGAAACGGCCAATCGGTTTCAACCCGATCCAGATAATGCATGCCAGAGTTGCCGGGGGCTGCGTAGTTCACCGTTTCGCCGACCTGTTCGGCCACCTCTTTCAGGATCTGGTGGCGCGCGATGTGATCACGGGAATTGTGCAAAAGCCCTGACCCCAGATCCCGAAGACGACGGGCTACTTGGTATTTCTTGGCATTGCCCGGGCGTGTCAGGAACCCGTTTTCTTCGAGCGTTGCGCAAAGCCGATGCACGGTTTGCTTGGGCAATCCTAACTGATCATTAATCTGCGTGGCTGACATTGCACGATCACTTTTGCCCAAAACCTCAAGGATCAACAGCGTGCGCAGGTTGGTCGGTATGCGGTCGGACTCAGACAAAGTTCAAGCTTTCAAAAAAAGTTAGTGCATTTTTCGCGAATCACGATACCGTGCTTTTCTACCAAAATCGAGATTAAAAGTCTCATTTTTTGATAACTAGGTGGTAAATGAAGTTTGACTTCGTGGTTGTTGGTGCCGGCTCGGCCGGATGCGCGCTTGCGAACCGTCTGTCTGAGGACGGTCGTTACTCTGTTGCGCTGGTCGAAGCTGGGCCTCCAGACCGCAATCCCTGGATCCATATTCCGGTCGGGTATTTCCGCACGATGGGGAACCCAAATACGGATTGGCGCTATGTGACTGAGAGCGACGAAGGGATCGCGGGTCGCGCGATTGCATGGCCGCGCGGTCGGGTTCTGGGCGGGTCAAGCTCCATCAACGGATTGCTCTACGTCAGAGGACAGCCTCAGGACTATGATCATTGGGCGCAGCTTGGCTGCACCGGTTGGTCCTGGGACAGTGTGAAGCCTCTGTTTATGCGTGCCGAGACCTGGCATGGCGAACATTCCAACGATGTGCGTGGCTCTGACGGGCCGCTGTCGGTTCAGGACTCACGGCTGACGCGCGAAGTCGTCGACAAATGGCTCGATGCAGCGGTGGCTGCTGGGTACAAGCGAACGCCAGATTACAATGGCGAAGACCAAGAAGGCGTCGGGTATTTCCAACTGACCATGAAGGGCGGACGCCGGTGTTCGTCGGCGGTGGCCTATCTGCGACCCGCAAAAGACCGTCCAAACCTGACGATCATAACGGGCGCGCAGACAGAAAAAGTCCTGATCGAAGACAGCCGCGCCACGGGCATCCGTGTGCGTCTTGGCGGCGAGATGCAAACCATCTCTGCACGCAGCGAAGTGATCTTGAGCGCTGGTGCAATCGGCTCGCCACAGATCCTAATGCTATCGGGCGTCGGAGACCCTGAAGAGCTCAAGCCACATGGCATCGAAGTTAATGCAGCACTGAGCGGTGTAGGGAAGAACCTGCAGGACCATCTGCAAGCACGGCCCGTCTATAAGACCGACCTCAGTACGATCAACACAGAGGCCAGCAACGTCTTCAAACAGGGTTTGATCGCGATGCAATATGCCCTGACGCAGCGCGGGCCGATGACCATGGCGGCAAGCCTTGGCACTGGGTTCCTCAAGACCGAAGAGCATCTGGAGACCCCGGATATTCAGTTCCACATCCAACCGTGGAGCGCGGATAAACCGGCGGATGGCCCGCATAAATTCTCGGCCTTTACGGCCTCGGTTCTGCAATTGCGCCCGGAAAGTGCCGGACATTTGAAAATCCGCTCGGCCAATATGGATGATCATCCGGAGATCCATCCGAACTATCTGGCGACGGACCTTGACTGCAAAACCATCGTCAAAGGTATCCAGATTGCCCGCAAGATTTCGAACACCGCCCCCCTCAAGGCGCATATCTCGGAAGAGCACGCGCCGGGCAAAGATGTGGCGTTTGATGATTTCGAAGGAACATTGGATTGGGCGCGGCGCACGGCCGTGACGATCTATCACCCTACTGGCACCTGCAAGATGGGCATCGACGACAAAGCCGTCGTCGACCCTCGCCTCAAGGTCAAAGGCATCGAAGGTCTGCGCGTTGCAGACGCCTCGATCATGCCAACCATCGTTAGTGGGAACACCAATGCACCGTGCATCATGATCGGCGAGAAAGCCGCCGATCTCGTATTGGAGGATGCGAGCGCATGATGCGCGCCACGCTATTCTTGTCGGTTTCCGGCACGGATTTCGGGTCGCTTCAGACCCCAACAAACTCAGAGGCAATGCCTTCAGCCTCGGGACCAAAAAGAACGACGAAGGTTTTTAAATGGGAGGACAATAAATGTTCAAACTAAGACATGTAGCGGCAGGTGCCGCAACATTGGCGCTTATGGCGACCTCGGCGATGGCGGAAAAGGTTCTGCGCATCCAGTCGGTTTTGCCTAACACTGCAGACGAAGTCTTTATGCTGAACGAATTCGGCAAAGACGTTGCTGCTCTGACAGGTGGTTCCCTGACCATCGAAGTACTGCCAGCAGGTGCGGTCGTTGGCCCACGTGACATCATGGACGCGGTTGACGCGGGCCTGGTCGAAGGTGGCTTTGCCTGGACCCACTACTGGGGCGGTAAGCACGTTGCAGCGAACCTCTTTGGTGCGCCTGTTGCGGGTGCCGGCGTCGGCATGGACAACATCGCATTCCTGAGCTGGTTCCAGTATGGCGGCGGCAAAGAGCTGTATGACCGTCTGTGGGATGAAATGGGCGTAAACGTCAAAGGCTTCATGCTGCAGCCTGTTGGCCCAGAAGCGCTGGGTTGGTTCCCAGAGCCGATCAAATCCATGGATGACTTCCGTCAGATGCGTTTCCGTGCCCCTCCAGGCATGGTTGGCGCTGCTTATGCTGACATCGGTGTTCCTGCGGTCGCAATGGGCGGCGGTGACATCCTGCCAGCGCTGGAAAAAGGCACAATCGACGCAGCAGAATGGTGCTGCCCGAAGCCTGACTCCGTATTTGGCTTTCAGAAAGTGCTGAAGCACTACTATCTGCAAGGTCTGCACCAGGTTGTTGTGAACGCCGACATGTATGTGAACGGCGACTTCTATGACTCCCTGTCTGACGTCGAGAAGAAAGCTCTGGAAGTTGCGGCAAACGCATCTCTGTCCAAGTCCATGTCCTACCGTATTCTTGAAAACGGTAAGGCTCTGAAAGACCTGACAGACAACCACGGTGTTATCCTTGAGGATACTCCAGCGGATTACTTCACCGAGTACTCTGCAGCGGCAGCGAAAGCTCTGCAGGCCGCAGCGGATGAGAACGACTTCTTCGCAGAAGTATGGGCATCCCAGCGTGCCTTTGCTGAAGTGGCAGTTCCATTCTGGGCCGGTGCTCAGACCTCGAACGCAGGTCTTGGCCGTGCCTTCGCGGACACTCTGAAATAATCACATTGGCCGGGCCTTTCGGGGCCCGGCTGTTCTTTTGCTCAAAGCGCCTCTTGGGGGCGTTTTGGCCAAAAGAATGCCGTGGGCAAATCCACGGCTTGGGGAGGGAACCACATGGCTGACGAACCAAATCCAGAAGATCTGGAAATTGCTGACGAGCTGATTGCCGAACGACGCGCGGAAGCTCCGGGAGAAACGCCCGAGGACATGTCGGCCTGGCAGCGCCCGATTACGGCGGCCATTGACGTCATCAACTATCGCGCCGGTCAGATCATCGCGCTCTTGATGGTGCCGCTGATTGTTGTGGTGGTTTATGAGGTTATTTCCCGGAACGCCTTTGCGATCCTGCAGGATGCAGGGTTTGAGGACCTTGCTCGTTCACTGGGTCTGGGGCCAACGCTCTGGGTCTATGACACCAGCCGGATGATTGCCGGCGTCCTCTTTATGGCCGCCGCGGGCTATGGCCTGATGCGCGGCGTGCATATTCGAGCCGATTTCCTTTATCGAAACTGGTCGAGCAAGACGCAGGCGACAGTGGATGCCTTGCTGTATCTCTTGTTCTTCATGCCTTCGATGATCTTTTTCACCATCGTTGCCAGCCAGTTCTGGTGGCTTGCCTATTCTACGGGCGAGACCATGGCGATCGATAGCGCCTGGGGTCCACTGCTGTGGCCAGCACGGACCGCGATGCCGGTCGGTGGTTTCCTCTTGATGTTACAGGGTATTCCCGAGATTTTCCGGGCCTTCCATAAGATGGGCAAAGAGCGCGAGAAGCTGTTTGTCCGCGCCCTACCCGTCTATGTGATTGCACTGGCATGGCTGATTCTCGCGATCTTTGCGCCGCAACTGGTGCCAGGTGGCGAATGGTTCACGGATCTGATGAGTGCTCGTCCTGAGCTCGATAAGCCGACCATCGGCCTGATCATGCTATTCGCGATGCTCTTCGTAATCTTCATCGGCTTCCCGATTTCCTTCACGCTGATCTTCTTGGCCTTTGTCTTCGGCATCTGGGGTGCGAACTTTAAGCTGACCACCCTGCTGATGACGCTGAACACCAACTCCACCATGCTGAACGACCAGCTGATGGCGGTGCCTCTGTTTGTCCTCATGGGGATCGTTATGGAGGCCGCCGGACTAATGGAGCGGCTCTTTGCGTCGATCCAGATGATCATGGCACGGGTACGCGGGGCCTTGTTCATTGCGGTTCTGATCGTGTCGACGATCTTTGCGGCGGCCACCGGTATCGTGGGCGCCTCGGTGACGCTCTTGGGGATCATGGCGGGCGCAACGATGAGCCGGTCTGGCTATAACGTTCAGCTTGCCGCCGGTACGATCACAGCCGGTGGTACACTTGGCATTCTGATCCCGCCGTCGATCATGCTGATCGTTATGGGGCCTGTGCTTGAGGTCTCCACTCTCGATTTGTTCCGTGGTGCGTTCATTCCGGGTGCGTTGCTGGCGTCGCTCTATCTGCTCTACACATTGGGGCGCTGCTGGTTGAACCCTGAACTCGGCCCAATCCTGGCCGAAGAAGACCAGCCCGAGACATCCAAATTCTATGGCGCAGAGGTTGCCCTGATCTGTCTGGGTGTTCTGACGGTGTGTCGCGTCTTTGGTCTGAGCCTTGGTGGTGCCTTCGCTGGCACAGTGCCATTCGCAGGCCTGATCGTTTTGGCGATAGTTCTGGCAGTCGCTTACGCAGCCTACCGTCGTTTGACCGTTTTGCGCATCGTCGTGCCAATCGCGGTCATCTTCCACCTCTACATGATCACTGTGAATATGGCGGGCGGCGAGCTGCCGATCTGGTCCACGATCTTTGGAGCCTTCACCGTGCTCTTGGCGATCTTGGGGCGTCCGATCTACAGACGCGAAGCTGATGACTCCTTCTACTTCTCGGACCTGTGGGATGAGTTCTTTGCTGGCCTCATGCCACCCACCATCCTGATCTCCTTCGCTTTGGGCTCGATCCTCTTGGGTCTCGCGACCCCTGCAGAAGCAGCGGCGATGGGCGCGTTCGGTGCGATCCTTCTGTCGATTGGCTATCGCAAGTTCACGATCCCAAGCTTCTTTGACAGCCTGATCAAAGCACTCGAGATCACGGTTCTGATCATGTTCCTCGTGGCCGCCTCCAACTTCTTTGGCGCACAGTTCTCGGCTCTGGGTACGCCTAAGATGATGACAGAACTCCTGCTGGGTCTGGATATGTCACCCTATCTGATCCTGATCCTCGTGATGTCGCTGATCTTCCTTCTGGGCTGGCCGCTGGAATGGGTGCCGATCGTTCTGATCGTTGTGCCGATCCTTCTGCCAACCGTCGAGGCGCTCGATGTCTATGGGCTGGATCGCTATGACATGATGGTCTGGTTCGGGATCTTGGTGGCGGTGAACTTACAAACCGCCTGGCTCTCGCCGCCCGTGGCGCTGTCGGCCTACTTCCTGAAGGGCGTTGTGCCGAATTGGGATCTTAAGGACATCTATCTGGGCATGATGCAGTTCATGTTGGTGCAGCTCTTTGGTCTGATCCTGCTGTTCCTCTTCCCGCAGCTCGTGCTCTGGCTCCCAGAAGTCATGTCGGGGAACTAAGACATGAGCGCGCAACGGAGCACAGTATCCTACCTCAAATGGCCGCTCATCGTGACGGTGATCGGTCTGGGGCTCTCTGGGTGGCTCGGCTTTGCCACGGAGGGAGACATGCGGGGCATCATGTCCTTCCTCTTTGTGGGGGCGGTTCTGGCGGCACTAGAGATCGCGCTGTCGTTTGACAATGCGATCGTCAATGCCAACAAACTCGAAGAGATGACGCCGGTCTGGCAAAGGCGGTTTCTGACCTGGGGGATCCTGATCGCGGTCTTTGGCATGCGGATTGTCTTTCCGCTGGCGATTGTGGCGATCTTTGCCTGGATCAATCCTTTTGCGGCCATGCATCTGGCGCTCGCGGATCCGGATGAATATTCGCGGATCATTGGCAAAGCCCATGGGCCGATTTCGGCCTTTGGGGGCACCTTCCTTATGATGGTGGCACTCAAGTTCTTTATTGACGAAGACAAGTCGGTGGATTGGGTCAAAAGCGTCGAACGCCAATTGCGCAAATGGGGCTCGATCAGAGGATTTGAGATCGCGTTGGTGCTCGTGATCGTTCTGGTCATCGCGCAATACCTGCCCGACTATAAGCTTGCGCCCTTCCTGACCTCTGCCGTTATGGGCCTGTTGGTCTTCACCTTGGTGGACGGTCTTGGCACCTACCTCGACAACATCGCAGGTAAAACCGCAGAAATCGGGGCCAAGGGCGGGTTGGGTGCTTTCCTTTACCTTGAAGTTCTGGACGCAAGCTTCTCGTTTGACGGGGTCATCGGGGCCTTTGCTCTGACCGCGAATATCCTCCTGATCGCCATCGGTCTGGGGATCGGCGCGATGTATGTGCGCTCTATGACGATCATGCTGGTGGAACGCGGAACGCTGGCCGAATTCCGCTATCTCGAGCACGGCGCTTTCTATTCCATCTTTGCTCTGTCGATTGTGATGTTTCTGCAATCGCTGACCCATGTGCATGAACTCATCACCGGAGGCGTCGGCATCGGCCTGATCGGCTTGGCCTTTTACGCCTCTATTATTCACAACAAACGGGAAGCCTAAGCTTTCGCCAAGAAAAGGACGGGCCTATGGCACGAAACTATCTGAAAAAGGCCGCTCTGACCTCGCGCTCCGACGCAGGCGAGACGACGGCCATCGTTGCCGGCATCCTTGCGGACATTGAAGAGCGCGGTGAAGAAGCTGCGCTGGAGTACGCGAAGAAGTTCGACAAATACGACAGCAATGTGCAGCTGACCCCCCAGGAGATCGAGGCCGCAAGCGCGCTTGTGCCCGAGAAGCTGAAAGAGGATATCCTCTTTGCCCGCGACAACATCCGCCGTTTTGCTGAGGTGCAAAAGGGCACGGTGTCTGACGTAGAATACGAGTTGAATCCGGGCTTCATCGCAGGCCAAAAGGCGATCCCAGTGGCGGCGGCGGGCTGTTACGTTCCCGCAGGTCGCTATCGCCACATCGCCAGCGCCATCATGACCGTGACCACCGCCAAAGTGGCCGGCTGCGAGCACATAACCGTCTGCTCCGCCCCTCAACCCGGTGTCGGGCTCTATCCAGCGATTGTCTATGCCGCCCATGTCTGTGGCGCGGATAAAATCATGGCCATCGGAGGCGTTCAGGGCGTGGCGTCCATGGCGTTCGGCCTCTTTGGTCAGCCCAAAGCCAATATCATCGTCGGCCCCGGCAACCAGTTCGTGGCCGAGGCCAAACGCACGCTCTATGGTCGCGTGGGCATCGACATGATCGCAGGCCCGACGGACAGCCTCATCCTTGCTGACAAAGATGCAGATCCGCATATCGTCGCGACCGATTTGGTCAGTCAGGCCGAGCATGGCTATAACTCTCCGGTTTGGCTGGTCACCGACCATCAGCCTCTGGCCGAAGATGTTTTGGCGCGCGTGCCTGACCTGATCGCCAAACTGCCAGACCTGAACCGCGAAAACGCCGAAGCAGCGTGGCGGGACTACGCAGAAGTCATCGTCTGCGACGATCGAGAAGAAATGGCTGCCACCTCTGACGATTATGCGCCAGAGCACCTCACAGTGCAGGCCGCGGACCTGGATTGGTGGCTAGAGCGGCTAAGCTGCTACGGGTCTTTGTTCCTGGGCGAAGAAACCACCGTGTCCTATGGCGACAAAGCCGCAGGCACCAACCACGTGCTGCCGACCTCTGGTGCGGCCAGCTACACAGGCGGCTTGAGCGTTCATAAATTCATGAAGATCGTCACCTGGCAACGCGCCACCCGCGAAGGGGCCAAGCAAGTCGCCCAAGCCACGGCTCGGATTTCGCGGCTGGAAGGTATGGAAGGCCATGCCTTGGCTGCAGACGTGCGTTTGGCGAAATACTTCCCAACCGAGAACTTTGATCTTAGCGCTGAGGGCTAAGCCAGCACAGTTTTCGCTCATCAAATAGAAAGGGCAAAGGATGTATAAAAAGATACTAGTACCTTTGGCACTGGACCACGGCATTTCCCCGCAAACCTTAGGTGCCGCCCAAGCGTTGTTGTCCGAGGGCGGTGAAATCACAGCCCTCCACGTCTACGAAATTCCGCGCGGCACAGTCAGCACCTACTTGCGCGAAGACGCCATCGAGTACGGCCGTGATGCCGCTCAGAAGCTGCTCAAACAAAAGACACAGGATCTTGAGGGTGTGCAGTCAGAAGTCATAAACGGCCACGCCTATCGTTCGATCATAGAATATGCCGATAGCGGACAGTTTGATTGTATCGTGATCGGATCTCACAAACCGGGCGTGAGTGATTTCCTGATGGGATCGACAGCGGCAAAAGTGGTCCGCCACGCGGCCTGCGCCGTGCATGTGCACCGCACTCGGTAGGTTTGCCAAAAACGTTCGCCAAGCTTAATGTGACCCTAGCTTTGGACCGCTATTTCTTTGGTGCGCGCGGCATACCACTTGGGTGTCGATCAAAGACATTCGTTTATTTGGAAATGGTGCCCGGGGGCTGTTTGGGTTTCCCCGTTCAGTTCCCGTTACAGGCACCCCTGCCACCGACATCGTCAGTAAAACAAGGACGTAGAGAGAGACGGACTCGCCGTCAATAGGCACGTTCTGTCCTACGATCTGTCCTACGGCCCTTGAAGTCCCTCTGAGGGACTCTGGCAGAAAACCACCTCAGGGCTCACGGGCGAACAGAGCCCCCAGGGGG
>JABSOU010000056.1:0-2186 GCA_013215215.1 Cognatishimia sp.
TACGGCCCCGGCAATCGTGATCGGCGCCATAGCTCCCGCCAGCGTGAAGGGCGTGATGACGACAGGTTGACCCATCTGGGACAAAGCCATCACGCCCTGCATCATCGGAATATCGAGCTGCAGAGGAGAGTTCGTGTTGATGATCGAGAACATACAGGCCTTATCAAGCATCTGGTCATGCGTCAGTCCGTGGGCAATCCGCGTCATCTCAATCGAATCGGAAACACGCTCTTCACCGAGCGAGTAGATGCAATAGGCCTTGTCGGTCAGCGTGATGTAATCTTGAATGCAATCCAGATGGCGGATCGAAGCATGAATATCCACGGGTTCCACCGGATATCCGCCGGTCACGTGCAGGACGTTGTGCATCTGGGCCAAGCGCAGGAAATTGCGAAAATCTTTCTGATTGCCCGTGCGCCGGCCCCGGTCCGTATCCGAACAATTCGGCGCGCTTGCCATCATGTTGAAGACGATATTGTCGCCGCCCATTGTGACGTTGTGCTGGGCGTTTCGCGCATGCAGCGTGAATTCCGACGGAACCGTGGCAATACAATCATTGATCAGATCAGGGTCAAAGCGAACCCTCACTTCTCCATCGCGCACATCTGCCCCGACCTTTTTCATAACGGCTCGAGCGCCTTCGTGGAGAACGTCCAGACCAGTCTCTGACAGGAGTTTCAAAGAGGCTTGATGGATGTGTTCGACCTGATCATCCGAAATCAAGCTCGTGATAGGATAGGATCGTTTCAGCTGCCTGAAAGGTGGTTGTGCGAGGGCCGGAGACGGCATCGCGCTGTCGCGGCGACGACCACGGCGGCCGCGAGGTGATTGATCATTCGCCATACCGGATTGCCCTCTTCGTCTTCCTAAGTCCGACTTATCTTGGTCGACGTAAGAGAGTCCGGCAAATGACCATTAGGAATTGTCATTCATTTTGGTTATGACTTTGATACGCACATGAAATAAATGAAATGCTTCGCAATCAGCACCAGTCGGATCATGGCCTCCAAGAATACTCCAAGTCTCACCGCCCTGAGGGCGTTTTCAGTAGTAGGTGATTGCCTGAGTGTCACGGGTGCCGCCGAACAGCTTGGTGTTACCCAAAGTGCGGTCAGCCGACAGATAAAGGCTTTGGAAGACGGTCTCGATTTCAAACTGTTCGACCGCATAGGCAACAACATCGCTTTGACTTCGGAAGGTCGCGCTTTTCATCAAAGGATATTCACGACTTTTGGCCTGCTGGAGGATGCGATCAACGATGCAACCAATTCCTTCGCGGGACAAAAGATCAACCTTCTCGCGCCGCCAACTTTAGCTGCCCGTTGGCTGACCCGGCGACTGAGCGAATATCCGCAGAGGTTTGAGAGTGTTGAACTCGCCGTCCATACAGAGCCTTGGCCCAATGTCCGAATGGATTGCGTCATTCACTTCGGCAAACATCCGAATGCTGGGTCAGAAAATGTCCAGTTGTTTCAGGAACAGCATGTTGCCGTGTGCTCGCGTGAGCTGTTTGAAGATCGCGTTGCTATGCGCGCAAGTTCCCCGCTGCATGTCTTTGACAAAGGGGTCTTTTTTCCCCTTTGGGACGACTGGCTTGCACTTGAACCCAATTATCCAGATCTGCCAACTGGGCCGGCAATGGAATTCGCATCTCTTGAACTTGCCATTCAAGCGGCCAAAAATTCTGTCGGCATCGCAGTGGTGGACAAACACATGATTGAATATGAGCTGAACGCAGGAAGTCTGACGCAGATTTCACCAACCACGGTTGCCGGACCCAACGGGTATTGGCTTGAAATTTCAAAAGAACAACAGGCCAAAACAACTTCAGTTCAATTCTATCGTTGGCTGAAACGAGCAGCCGCACTTTGAAAGCGCTAATACCGCCAGGTAGAAATCCGGTTTTGAAGTAAACCGTCACCTGTTTCGCCGCCGCAACGAAAGTCTGCTTTCCGCCCCTTTCTGCAGCGTCCGGTGGCGGCCCAAAGCCGACGTTGACCACGTGTTATATTTCTGCGGCGCAGCTTCCCCGAAGCGGACGTTGGCGACCCCCAAAGCATTTATGCTACCAAATGGCCGCAATGCGGACTAAGCTGACTTTCGATCGGCGCGCTCAAAAGGTAACTTAGGCCCAGACCGGTCATCCAGCGCGCTTCTACTTTGCCGCGCTTGCATTCTCGAAAGCT
>JABSOU010000056.1:2286-23034 GCA_013215215.1 Cognatishimia sp.
CAAAAACTGCACGCAATTTTTTCGGTAACAGAGGTGCCGCAGCCGGCTCACACCGCGAGTATATCCAGAAAAGGGACTGGCCAATGAAGTGACCGGTCCCTCCCGTGTTTGAAAAGTTTGGATTGTGCAGGCGCCTTACTGGCGCGTGAGTTCCATCCAGTTGCCATCCTTGATGACCGAAACAACCACTTCATCCGCACCTTGGTGATCCGTAGCGGAGTAGCTCACGTTGTTGCCGGAAACCACGTCCTCGTAGTTCAGGCTTTCCATACCCATCTGGAACGACTTGGCATTGAGGTCAGGGCCTGCGGCTTCCAGAGCCTTCACCATGGTAATGGCGGCCGAATGGCCCAACAGGGCCCCGGTGCCAGGCAGTTCTTCACCCGTGGCTTGGGTGTAGCTTGCAAAGAACTCTTGCACTTCCGGTTGGTCCATGCGCGACAGCAGGTCTGCCCAGCCCGCAGCCGCATACATGCCTTCGGTCACGCCACCGGGGACCTTGGCCATAACCGTGTGGAAACCAGCGGATGAGTTGAGGAATGACATGCCTGTCAGGCCCAGTTTCTTGGCCGTGGCGGACACCGTGATGGCCTGACGTACCCCAAGGGCTAGGGCCACGATCTGGCAACCGTCTGCATTCAGCTTTTGCAGCGCGCCGACGAAATCTGCGTCGTCCGGCTTGTGCGTCGTCTCGGAAACGAAGTTCAGCCCGTCCGTTTCAGCAGAAATGGATTCCGCGCCTTCTTTGATGTCTTTGCCAAAGTCGGTTGGCAAATACATCGCACAGACGTTGCTGAGGCCTTTCTGTTCGGCAAGGTATGTCACGCCAAAACGGATTTCATTATAATAAGGTGTGAAAGCCGTATAATGAAGCGGCGAAAAGGGTTGCGCCATTTCACGAGCCGCTGACAAAGGTGACACGTTTGCTACGCTCTTGGCGTCTTGCAGTTTGAAGGCTGCAATGTTCATCGGCGTTCCCAAAGATAGCAGCATTGCAAACACTTTGTCGCCGTTGATCAGCTTGTTCATGCCCTGAATTGCCTTGGGCATCTGATAGCCGTGATCCTCGACAATGAAACGGATTTTTCGGCCGTGAATGCCACCGGCCTCGTTCACCTCGTCAAAAACCAACTGCGCGGCTTTGATCGCCGGGGCACCAAAAGCGGCGAAGGGGCCGGACAGGTCATTGTTGGACCCAATCAGAATTTCGGTGTCAGTGACCCCTTGGTCAGCAAAGGCTGGCGCTGTGGCCACTGTGGCCCCCACGGCAAACGCTGCAATTTTGGTTGTAAGTTTCTTCATTGGTCTTCTCCCTTTGAGTTTTATCAGGATTGCCGGGCCCGTCGGTTCAATACATCTGGCTGATCAGCTCTCCGTGTTTTGTTTCCACGAAGCTGCGTTTGAGCTTCATGGTCGGCGTAAGTTCATCATCATCTGCCGTGAGCAGAACATCGATCAGGCGGAAATCCTTGATCTGTTCCACTCGGGCAAAATCCTTGTTCACTTCATCTATGGTTTCGCGGATCAGGTGCTGTACTTCCGGGGCAGCGCATAGCGAGGCATAGTTTGAGAAAGGCACGCGCCGGTCTTGCGCAAATTTCTCCACGTTTTCTTGATCAATCATCACCAGACAGGTCAGGAACTTACGTTTGTCCCCGATCACCACGACATCCGAGATATAGGGCGAGAACTTCAGTCTGTTCTCGATTTCTGCTGGGGTAATATTCTTGCCGCCCGCCGTTATAATGATGTCCTTGAGGCGTCCGGTGATTTTTAGGAAACCCTCGTTGTCCAGCGTCCCGACGTCACCTGTCCGTAGCCAGCCATCCTCGGTAAAGGTCTCGGCGGTTTTTTCCGGGTTGTTCCAATAGCCCTGAAACACATTGCCAGCCTTGTACTGGATCTCACCCTCCTTCGAGATGCGCAGCTGCGCGCCCGGCAAAGCCGCACCGACTGTGCCGATCTTGTTGTTTTCGAGGTTGTTGAGGCTGATCACGCCTGAGCTTTCGGTCATGCCGTACCCCTCAAGCACGGGCACGCCAACCGAATGGTACCACTTCAACAGGTCAGGTGAGATGGGCGCCGCACCAGAGGCACCCCTGCGCAAACGATCCAATCCAATCATACGGCGCAGATTTCGCAGCACAGCAAAATCCCAAAAGCGATAGGCGAGATTTTCGCCAAACGGCAGCGGCTTGCCTTCGGCGAGGCAATCGGCGCGGGCACTGCCTGCCTTGAGGGCTTGCGCATAGGCCCATTTTTGCAGGGGCGTTGCATCGCCAACGCGGATGGCGACCTGGCTATAGATCTTTTCCCAAAGGCGCGGCACGGCGACAAAGGTTTGAGGGCTGACCTCTTGCAGATTGTCGAACACGGTCTCTGGGCTTTCCGCAAAATTGACCGTGCAGGCTGTCGCAATCGGCACATTCACGGAAAAAACCCGTTCCAGAATGTGACAAAGCGGCAAAAAGCATAATTGATCATCGGTATCGAACGTTGACGCGCTGCGCCTGGTTGAAGCGACGGAATAGATCAGATTGCCATGGCTTATCATGGCGCCTTTTGGCTTGCCCGTGGTGCCAGACGTATAAACAAGAATGGCAGTGTCTTCGGGCTGCGTTGCATCAATGCTTTCATCAAATGCCTTTGGATTTGCCGCGTCATATTCCGCGCCCAAAGCATATAGATCATCCAGGAAAATGACCTGCGAGTCCGTGAACCCGTGAAGACCTTCGGGGTCCAGGACAATCACCTTGATCAGGCCGGGCATGCTGTCCCGGACCTGCAGTAATTTGTCCAATTGTTCATCGTTTTCAACAAACAGGAAACGGCTGTCAGAGTTGTTGACCAGGTATTCCAGTTGAGAGGCTGAATCTGTGGTGTAAACCCCTGAACATATCCCTCCGACGCATTGTACGCCCAGATCGGTGTACATCCATTCCTTGTTGTCTTCGGACAGGATGGACACCACTTCGCCGCGCTTCAATCCCAAAGACACCAATCCTAGGCCCAGATGTTTGGCGCGGGTGAAATAGTCATTCCACGAATGAGACCGCCAGATGCCGAATGTCTTTTCCCGGTGCGCCGTGCGGCTGCCCAAGGTCTGGCACCGCAGGCGGAACAGCTTGGGCGTGGTATCCATGCCGTCAATGTAGAACGGGCCTTGTGACAGGTCCGCGTTGATCATCAGACCGTTTACTTCTTCCTGAGGGGTGAGCGTGTCTGCCATGATAGATCCCTACCGCCACGTCTTGCGTTGTTTCCAGCGGCGCTGCCCCCGCTGGTTTTCATCCTGACTGACGCCAAGATAGAATTCCTGAATGTCCTTGGAGGCGGCCAGCACCTCCGCGGTGTCATTCATCACGATACGACCCAGCTCCATCACGTAGCCGTAGTCAGCAGCATCCAGCGCAACCTTTGCATTCTGCTCAACCAACATCATGGTGACCTTCTGCTCTTTGTTGAGCCGCACAATGATCTCGAATATTTCCTGCGTCAGCAGTGGCGAAAGACCAAGGCTTGGCTCATCCAACAGCATCAGTTTGGGCCGCGACATCAGCCCGCGCGCAATCGCCAGCATCTGCTGTTGTCCGCCCGACATTGTACCTGCCCGCTGGGTGCGGCGATCTTTCAGGATCGGAAAATAGGCATAGACCATCTCCTCGTCCGCCGCGATCGCGGTGCGGTCTTTGCGGGTATAAGCCCCCATCGCGATGTTCTCGGCCACTGTCATCAGCGGGAAAATCTCGCGCCCTTCAGGCACATGAACGATACCGCGCCGAACGATGGCGTCTGCTTCCATGGATTGGATCTGGGTCCCTTCCATCGAAACCGTACCCTTTTCCGGGTCCATCACCCCCGAGATCGTCTTGAGCAGCGTGGTCTTCCCGGCCCCGTTGGCCCCAAGAACGGTCACGATCTGCCCGTCATGGACTTTCAGGCTGACACCCCGGATGGCCATGATGGGCCCATAGTAGCTTTCGAGGTTGTCGATCTGCAGAACAACGTCGGGTGTGGTGGTCTGAGTGCTCATGCGCGCGACGTCCCTGTTTTGGAGATCTCGCCCGTGCCAAGATAGGCCTCGATCACCACCGGGTGCGACTGAACTTCGGCGGCGGTGCCGGTTGCCAGCTCCTTGCCATCCGCCAGCGCCATGACCCGGCCCGACACGGCAGACACAAGCCCCATGTCATGTTCGACCATCATCACGGAGATCCCCATCTGGGTCTGAATGTCCTCGATCCAGAAAGCCATGTCCTGTGTTTCCTCCACGGATAGGCCCGAAGCAGGTTCATCAAGCAGCAGCAACTTTGGTTCTGACGCCAGCGCCCGGCCAAGCTCCACAACCTTGCGCACGCCGTAGGGCAACCCACCGATCATCTTGTCGCGGTAGGGTTGCAGGTTCAAAAAATCGATCACTTCTTCGACAGCCGCGCGGTGGCGCAGTTCTTCACGATAGGCTTTGGGCGAAAAGACGATATTGGATAAAAGCCCCGTGGTGCGGTGCCGATGTCGGCCAACGAGTAGGTTCTGCAAGACAGTGGCCTGTTCAAAGAGTTCAATGTTCTGGAACGTGCGTGCGATGCCAAAGCCCGGCACCTGATCTGCCGTGTGCTTCAACAGATCCTTGCCATCAAACCGGATACTCCCCTCTGCCGGGTCATAGAAACGCGAGATCAGGTTGAAGACCGTGGATTTCCCTGCCCCATTTGGGCCGACAAGGGCAAAGACCTCGCCCTCGTTCACCTGCAGGGACACATTGTCGACCGCTACAAGCCCGCCAAACCGAAGCGTGGCATTTTCTATTTCAAGTAAGCTCATTGGACACGATCCGTCTTGAGATAGGATTTCTGACGTTTGAACATGTCCTTTCGGTAGAAGGGGAACAGTTCAAAGTAGGTGCGAATCTTGAGCCATCGGCCATAGAGGCCCATCGGCTCAAACAGGATGAAGCACACGAGGATAAAGGCGAAGAGCGCACTTTCCAGCCCGGGCACGTTGATGTTCACGTCGAACGTGGTGGACAGGAATGTGCGCCCGTTTGCGATGGCGACAGGGATAATTCCAACCACAATCGCCCCGAAGAAAGCGCCATGGATAAAGCCCAATCCGCCGATGACGATCATCAGCAGCAGGGTGATCGACATCACCAGATCGAAGGTTTCATTGGTCACATACCCAGCAGAATGGCCGAACAATGCGCCTGCAAGTCCGGCAGTTGTGGCGGACAAAAAGAACGAGGTCGCCTTGGCGCGGGTCAGGTTGATGCCCATGGCGCGTGCCGAGATTTCACTGTCGCGTATGGCTGTAAAGCTGCGCCCAGTCGGTGTGCGCAGAAGGTTGCGATAGAACCAAACCATCAGGATCGCGACAGCCAGCACCAGATAGTAGAACTTGTAAGGGGTGGAATAGCGGTTGATCTCAATCCCGAAGATGTTGATGTCAGGCACCGCTGCCCCCGCGATCCCGCCTGTCCAGGGCTCTGCTATCACGACAAAATCGCTGGTCAGGATCGACATCGCCAGCGTTGCCAGGGCCAGATATACCCCATGCAGGCGCAACACTGGCAGCGCGATCATCGTCCCTAGCGCACCTGCGATCAGCCCCGACAGCGGGAAGGCGATCAGCCACGGCAGGCCTGCGCCCAGCAGGTTGATGTTCAGATAACAGCCAAACGCCATGAAGGTCGCGTGCCCGAGGCTCGGCAACCCGGTGTGCCCGGTCAGCAGCATCAGTGCCATGCCAGCGATGGCCAGGATCAACATGCCGGTGATCTCACCCAGCAAGTAGGCATCCCCGATCAACACAAAGTAGAGCGGCGTCGCCAGCACCAGCAACAGCAACAAGCCATACCACACCGCTTGGGCGCGATGTTTGAACAACGAAATATCCGCGTCATAAGAGGTTTTGAAAACAAAGCGCATCTTAGACCTTCTTTCGTTGGGTTTGGGAGAAGATGCCACCGGGGCGGAAAATCAGGACGAGCAGCAAAATCGCGTAAGGTGCGATTTGGCTGACGCCCGGCGGGCCATAACGAGACGCCAGAGGTTCAACCAGTCCGATGATCAGCCCGCCCAAGAGTGCACCGGGCAGCGAGCCAAAACCGCCGATTGCGGCCGCTGCGAAGGCTTTGATCCCCAAGAGCCCCGTCGACGGGTCAATCGCCCCTTTGGAGGCAAACAGAATGCCTGCCACGGCGGCGGTCATCCCGGACAACCCCCAGACAAGGCTATGCACCCGACGGACAGGGATTCCCATATAGTAAGCGGCCAATTGGTTCTGCGAGGCCGCTTGCATCGCCAGACCGATCCGCGTGCGCGAGAAGAACAGGAAAAAGGCCAACGTCAGGAAGGCCGTTACGACAACGATCAGCACTTCGTCGATGCCTAGTACCAAACCCCCTGAGCGCACTTCCTGCCCGGCAAAGGGTATCTCCAGCGAGGTCGGCTCATGGCTCCAGATAGCCCCCGCAAGAAACCGGATAATAAAGCCCATCGCGATGGTCAGGATGACAATCGACGTTTGCGACTGGCCGAACATGTGGCGCAGAATGCCCCAGTTAAAGAGATACCCAAGCGCGCCCATCACGAGGATGGACAGCGGGACAGCCAGCCAGAAATTCAGCCCCATATATTCGTGGTTCGTAAACCCGATGCATACAAAGGCGCCCAGCATCATGAAATCGCCCTGAGCAAAGTTCACCGCTTCGGTGGCTTTGTAAATCAGCACAAACCCCAAAGCGATCAAACCGTAGACGCAGCCATTGGCAAGCCCACTGAGTATGAGTTGTAGAAAGTCCACGGCGTTCCTCCCAGTAACCGTTGCCGCTACGCCAACAAGTTGCGGCTGCGTCCGCCAAGTTGCCTAGTGTAACAAAAGCCCATCGGCCGCATATTTGCGCAGGATCGAAGGTGGCAGAAAGCGCGGGCCGTATTTTGTGGTCAGTTCTTCACAGCGGGCGATGAACCGATCCAGGCCATAGGTATTCACATATTGGATGTAGCCCCCGGTATGAACCGGCGCGCCAATGCCCATGATCGACCCTATGTTGCCATCGGCGGCGTTGCGCAGAACGCCTTCTTCAAGGCATCGCAAGCTTTCCAGAACCGGCCGGAACAGGATGCGGTCCTGAATGTCGCTATCAGAGATTTCGGCATCGTCCTTGCGCCATTTTGACAGACCGGACCAGATCGTCTTGCTGCCGTCTGCGTAGTCGTAGAACCCCTTGCCGGTCGCGCGGCCATGGCGGTCGTGATTGTCCAGCATGTCCGCCAGCATCGCCCGCGCCTCGGGGTTTTGTTCTTCGGCAGGGTCCAGCAGGCCCATTTCAATCTGCGTGCGATAGATATCTGTCACCAGCTTGATCTGAACTTCGTCCAGCAGCGACAGCATGCCCGTTGGCATCCCGATCAGCCTGGACAAGTTGTCCACCCGCAGGGGATCATGCCCCTCGGCAACCAGTTGCACAGCTTCGATGATCTTCGTGCCGATGGTGCGCGAGGTGTAGAAACCTGCCTTGTCCCCGACAATAATCGGTGTCTTGCGGATTTGCTGGGCAAAGTCGAACGCGCGCGCCAGCGTCTCGTCCGAGGTTCCCTCGCCCGCGATGATCTCCAAGAGCGGCATCTTGTCGACCGGCGAGAAGAAGTGCAGGCCCACAAAGTTCTTCGGGTTCTGCGCTTTAGATCCCAACCGCGTGATCGGCAGCGTCGAGGTGTTCGAACCCCAGACCCCGTTCTCGGCCAGATACTCTTCGGTCTCGGCGATCACCTTATCCTTGACGTCGATCTTTTCAAAAACCGCCTCGATGATCATGTCGCAGCCGCGCAGGTCTTCCATATCGGCGCTGGCCTTGATCCGCCCTAGAACCTTCGCTGCTTTTGTCTCGTCCATGCGGCCCCGCTGGACACGTTTTGCCAGCAGTTTCTCTGTATATGCCTTGCCGCGATCAGCGGCCTCTTGCGTCATATCTTTCAGCACAACCTCGATGCCTGCCATGGCCGAGGAATAGGCGATCCCCTGGCCCATCATTCCTGCACCCAGAATGCCCAGCTTCTTGACCTTGCTGCGCGGGATGTCCTTGGGGCGGCTGGCGCCACCATTGACTTGACCCAGACCGAAGAAGAAGGTCGAGATCATGTTCTTCGCCTCTGGCGACACAACCAGCGCGCAGAACTGGCGGGACTCGTAGCGCAGCGCCGTATCGACATCCAATTTGCCCGCTTCAACCATGACGTCCATGATCCGGGTTGGCGCAGGCAGTAGGCCCCGGGTTTTCTGGAACAACATCGCCGACGCCCCCGCAATCTTGGGGGCCATTTTGGGCGTGTTCGACCCACCGCCAGGAATGCGATAGCCCTTGGTGTCCCAAGGCTGCGTTGCGGCCGCCGCGTCGCCCTGAACCGACAGGATCCATTCGCGGGCGCGGGTCAGAAGGGCGTCGGCCTCAACAACCTCATGCACCAGCCCCGCCTTCAGGGCAGCGGCAGGGGCCAGTTGCTTGCCTTCCAGTAGGAACGGCATCGCCGCTTCCAGTCCCAAGAGCCAGGTCAGGCGCACGACGCCGCCGCCACCGGGCAGCAGGCCCAGCGTGACCTCGGGCAGGCCAATCTTGGATTTCGGGTTGTCGGCGGCGATCCGATAGTTCGAGGCAAGGCAGAGCTCATACCCGCCGCCCAGGGCCGCGCCGTTGATCGCGGCAACCACCGGAACCGGTAGCTTTTCCAGACGGCGCATATCGGCCTTGATGGCCTCAACCTCATCAAACAGGTCCTGCACCTGATCCGGCTTGACCGTCGCCAACCGCTTGAGGTCGCCTCCGGCAAAGAACGTGTCTTTGCCCGATGTCAGAATGACGCCTTCCAGCCCCGCCTCGGCCTCTAGCTTGTTCACCATGTCAGCATAGAGCGGCCTGAACTCTGCACTCATGGCGTTCACTGGGCCGTCCATATTCATGGTCACGGTCACGATGCCGTCTGCGTCTTTCTCGTATGTAAATTCACCCATGTGATGATTCCCTCTCAGACGCGCTCGATAAGCGTGGAAATTCCCATGCCACCGGCGATGCACAGCGACACCATTGCCCGTTTGGCGTTCCGCCGCTCAAGCTCGTCCAGCACAATTGAGACCAGCATGCCGCCGGTCGCACCTAGCGGGTGGCCCATCGCAATCGCGCCGCCGTTGACGTTGGTGATCTCGTGGTCGATGCCCAGATCTTTCATGTAGCGCAGGGCCACCGAGGCGAAGGCTTCGTTGATTTCCCAGATGTCGATGTCACGGGCGGTCAAACCTGCCTTTTCCAGACACTTGTGCGCCGCCGGTCCAGGACCGGCCAGCATGATGACCGGGTCGGTGGCAATGACGGTCGAGGCGACGATCCGCCCGCGCGGCGCCATCCCCAGATCCTTGCCTGCCTGTTCCGAACCGATAATGACCGCTGATGCCCCATCAACGATCCCCGAGCTGTTGCCAGGCGTATGGACGTGATTGATGGCTTGCACCTCGGGGTATTTCGCCAGCGCCATGTCGCCAAAACCAAGGCCGCCCATTTGCGCGAACGAGGCGTTCAGCGCCCCCAGCTTCTGCATATCGGTGCCGGGTTTGATGAAATCGTCACGCTGCTGAATGACCAGACCAACCTCATCCCGGACAGGGACGACCGAGCCATCGAACCATCCGTTGTCCCGCGCATGCGCCGCGCGGCGCTGGCTTTCCACGGCAAAGGCATCAACATCTTCACGACTATATCCGTCGATCGTGGCGATCAAATCAGCACCAATCCCCTGCGGGGCGGACTTGTTTTCGATGACGAATTCCGGGTCAAAGAGCATCGGGCCGCCGGACGATCCAAGCGGCACGCGGCTCATGGCCTCCAGGCCGCCTGCAACGACAAGATCCTGCTGACCCGAGCCAACCTTGGCGGCGGCCATGTTCACCGCCTCCAGCCCCGAACCACAGAACCGGTCAAGTTGCACACCCGGCACGGACTCGTACCAACCAGCGGACATCACAGCCGCCTTGGCAACACATGAGCCCTGATCCATCAAGGGGGCCACGCAGCCCAAGATCACGTCTTCAACCTTCGCGGTGTCAAGGTCATGGCGTTCCTGCAAGGCCTCCAGCAGTCCTGCCGCCAGGCGAACCGGTTTGACTTCATGTAGGGTGCCGTCCGCTTTGCCCTTGGACCTTGGCGTTCTCACCGCGTCGTAAATATATGCCTCAGGCATGAACGTACCTCTTTCGTCGGAATTCTTCTTTGGGGGATCAGAGCTTGCGCGAGATCAATTCTTTCATGATCTCGTTGGCACCGCCGTAGATGCGATTCACCCGAATGTCGGCAAAGGCACGAGTGATCGGGTATTCCTGCATGTAGCCGTAGCCCCCATGCATTTGCAGCGCTGTGTCCGCCACTTCAAAGGCCATTTCACTGCACCAGAGCTTGGCCCCTGCGGCGTCTTCGGGGCGCAGCTTGTCGAGGGCCAGATTGGTCATGCATTGGTCAACCATGGCCTGTCCCGCCGAGATTTTGACCTTCATGTCAGCAAGCTTGAACCGCACATCCTGAAACTCGGCGAGCGATCGGCCAAAAGCCCGGCGCTCCCGTGTGTATGCAAGAGCCTGTTCATAGCAAAACTTGGCCCCTGCAACGGATCCGATGGCGATTATGAGCCGTTCCCAGGCGAGTTCGCCAAATAGCATCATCAATCCGCCTCCAACGGCATTTTCTCCGCCAAGAAGGTTAGATTTGGGAAGGCGTACACCTGAGAAGTTCAGGATACAGGTGTCTTGGGCTTTCTGGCCCAGTTTATTCAGCGGTTTTTCCTTGGTGAACCCGTCCCGGGTGGCTTCGACAAGGACCAGTGACAGCTTCGGTTCGCCACCTGTCGCCGGATCGACCACCTGCGCAGCAACGATCACAAGATCGGCCATGAAACCGTTGGTGATGAATATCTTCTCACCATCCAGAACCAGTTCGTCGCCGTCCACCACGGCCCGAGTCTTGATGCCCTGCAGATCAGAGCCCGTACCCGGTTCCGTCATGGCGATGGCACCGATGACCTCGCCAGTGGCCATTTTCGGCAGCCAGGTTTGCTTTTGGTCCGGGGTGCCATAATTCAGAATGTAAGGCGCAACGATGTCGGAATGCAGTGCGAAACCGGGTCCGCTTGCGTTCGCGCCGCAGAGCTCTTCGAGGACTATGAGGCTGAACCGGCGGTCCACGCCTGCGCCACCATATTCCTCGGGCATGGTTGGGCAGAGGAACCCTTGTTCACCAGCCTTTAGCCATGCTTCTCGGCTGACGTGTTGATCAGCCTCCCACTCCGCGTGATGGGGTGTGATCTCGGTTTCGACAAATTTGCGAAACGCTTCGCGGAACATGTCGTGTTCCGGTTCAAAGAGGGTTCGGTGCAACATGGGAATCTTCCAGTCCATTCGAACGGAAGAGAACCATTGAGGGCGATCTTACTCAAATTGAAATGAGTGGCTTAATATCGAAAAAATGTATATCACGAAGCAATCTCAGGCTTCGGCATCCGGCGGGAATTTCCGAACTGCGGCCAGACAGGCTCGAACAGCTCGGCTGGGCAGCCACCGCGACAACTGCGCTACGCCCATGTTCAGCGGGGGAAAAACATCCAGATCTAGCAGCGCAAAGCGCGCCTGAAAGCTGCGTGTACTGCCGTAGGTGCTGCTGACAATGCCAATCAGGTCGGATGACGCGACGGCCGTTTGGGTCACGACAAAGCTCTCTATAATATGCAGCCGACGGCGCGGATCGACGTCACCATGCAGCAGCAACTCGGCGAAACGCTGTGCGTAACCGACATGGTAATCCGGTGAAATCACGCGGAATCGACCAATTATCTCCACCGAAATATCTTGTTCTGATAGGATGGGATGCCCTTTACGGCAAAAGAGCCTGGGAGAGAGTGTGCCCAGCTCTTCGACAGAAAAATCGTTCTCTCGTGTCAATTCTTCTGTTGGCGCGAACAACAGGTCGAGGTCTCCGCGCTTTAGCATGCGCACCCCACGCTCGACCGGCAGACCCACCATGTTCAGGCAAATATCCGGGCTGGTTTTCAGCAAATGCGCAATGGCGCGGTTGTATAGGCCTTCCTGTGAGGCAGGAGATATCCCGATCCTCAGGAACTGGTCGATCTGTTCCTTCTGGGATCGGGTATCCTCAACCAGCATCTCGAAATCAGCAACAATTCTTTCTGCGCGATTCAAAAATTCCCGTCCTTCGGGCGTTGCGGTCACCCCTCTGGCGGTACGGTGAAAGATTGCCAGACCCAAGTCTTGTTCCACGTCGGCAACAGCCTTGGTCAACGTCGACTGGCTAATATTCAGAACCTGCGATGCGGCTGAAAGCGATCCCGCCCTGTCAATCGCAACGATCTGGCGAAGCTTGGTCGAAGTGAACATGATATTCCCATATTCGATATTGCCCTTGCAAAATAGATTGGATTTACGACTCCGTCTATGGCTTCCCTCCAATAAATGGGCACCGCCGCAAACTGACGGGGCCGCACGGAGGGATCGATGCAAGACAAACCGCTACGCGGCATTCGCATACTTGAGTTTGCCGGCATTGGGCCAGGCCCGTTTTGCGGCATGCTTTTGTCCGACCTCGGCGCAGACGTGGTGCGCATAGACCGTCCCGGGGTGACCCCTCAAGGCGTTGGGTCGGTCACCGGACGTGGCCGTCGCTCAGTAGCACTTGACCTGAAAAGCGCTGCAGACGTTGAGACCGCGCTCAAACTGATTGAATCCGCCGACGCCTTGTTCGAAGGGTTTCGCCCCGGCGTGATGGAACGCATGGGGCTTGGCCCTGACCAGGTGTTGGCGCGCAACCCCGCAGTTGTATACGGGCGCATGACGGGATGGGGCCAGGAAGGCCCTCTATCGCAAGCTGCCGGTCATGACCTGAACTACATCGCGATTTCCGGTGCCCTGGGCGCGATGGGGCGACCTGGTTTGCCCCCGGCGCCCCCGCTGAACCTCGTGGGGGATTATGGTGGTGGTGCGATGTTCCTCGCCATGGGGCTGCTTGCCGGATTATTTCGCGCGAAAACCACGGGCGAAGGGCAGGTGATCGACGCTGCGATGAGCGATGGCAGCGCCCTGTTGATGGCCATGTTCCATGATCTCAAGGGTATGGGACTTTGGCAGGATCAGCGCGGATCCAACTTTCTCGACGGTGCCGCGCCCTTTTATGACACTTATAAATGTGCGGATGGAAAATACATCAGCATTGGGTCGATAGAACCACAGTTCTATACGGTTATGTTGGAGAAAACCGGCCTGTCAGAAGACCCTGAGTTTGCCGCGCAGATGAATCCGGGCAAATGGCCGGACATGAAATCCAAGCTGGCACATGTGATCAAGGGCAAGTCCCGCGATGAATGGTGCGAGATCATGGAGGGCACCGACGTATGTTTCGCGCCGGTTCTGTCGCTGGGAGAGGCGCCATCGCATCCGCACAATATAGCGCGGGGAACCTTTGTTGAGTTTGACGGGCAGCTGCACCCAGCCCCGGCCCCAAGATTTCGCGATACCCCAAACCGTCCTGATCGCCCCGCACCCAAACCGGGCGAACATACCGACGAGGTCTTGGGAGAGTGGATTTCGCCAGCTTGATTGCCGCTCCCTTCGCGCGCGAATACGCGCTCAAGGGCACCCGCAGTCTTGCAGGTCAACCCTGACACCAGGTGTCGTGGAGGCTTCGGATTCAGCCACCTCAATTACCTATCGTCAGACTGAACCGCAAAAGAAGATCGGGATTTCTGATGAAGCAATACAAGGGAAGTTGCCATTGCGAAGCCGTCACGTTTGCGTTCCTGTGTCCCGAGATCACAAGCATCTTGCGGTGCGACTGCTCATTGTGCGCTCGCAAGGGGATCGGGATGACGGTTACGACAATCCCACCCGACCAGATCGAGATTTTCGACCCCGAAGGAGCACTCGCTACGTACCAGTTTGGCACGATGACAGCGCGGCATCATTTTTGCAGCCGATGTGGCATTCACACGTTTGTCGAAACGCGCCTGAACCCTGGGCATTACCGCATCAACCTCGGCTGTGTTGATGAGATCAAAGCGATGCGATTGCCTGAGGAGCTATATGACGGAAAGTCACTTTGATGTTGTCGGGCGTCGGCTTGTCTTGCCGAATGAACGATTTTCAGAAATCGCACAGGTGGGCTACGCCAACCGCTCCAAAATTTCTTCGACACTATTGACCTCAATGTCATAGGTACGACACGGGGGCATTGTCGGTCGTTCTGACAGGTCGCCCCCCCATTCGGTGGGCCGCCTCACCAGCGCCGTGCGAAACCCGACGTTGGCCGCCGCATCGAGGTCGAAGGGATGGCAAGCGACCATCAGGCATTCGGCTGGTGCCAGTTGCAGGATCTTCGCCGCGCGCAGGTAAGCTTCGGGCAAAGGCTAGTAAACGCCGAGTCCTTCGCAGGACAGCACCGCGTCCCAGGTCAGCCCGTTCCGGCGCGAGGCGTCGATCACCAAGCGATAGGACAACAACGTGAAAGTCGCCACGATGTAGCGCTCTCGCAGCGCGCTTAGCCCTTCTCGGACATCCGGCCATGCTGTCAGGCGATGCGGGGCTTCCCAAGCGATTCTGCGCCGGTCTGCATCGTCAAACGCGTCCAGCCCCTCTTAGCGCAGCAGTATCTTCAGACTGAGCGCATGGGCTTCGTCAAAATTGTACTCCGGCGGGCCGTCAGCCCCGAGGTCAAGCATCATGTCCAGCGACTGGCGGCGAAACCGGTTTGCAATCTGGCCCCAATCGCGGTCGATCCCGTGACGCCGCCCCGCTTGCGCAAAGGCTTCTCGAAAGCCGGTATGCCAATCCAGCAGAGTGCCGCCAGTGTCGAAAGACAGGGCCTTGATGCCGGGGAGGCTCATGGGATCAACACCGTCGCGCCCAGGGTCTTGCCGGATTCGATGGCCTCATGTGCCTTGACCGCATCCTTCAGCGCGTATTCGTAGTTGATGTTGGCATCCAGAATTCCGTCGCCGATGGCCTTGAACAGATCCCGCGCGGTCCATTCCAGATCGGAACGTTTGGCAACGTAATGCATGATCGCGGGGCGGGTGATGAACAGCGATCCGCGCCGGCCCAGATCCTGTATGACTTCCACTGGGTCGGGCGGACCCGAGACGTGCCCGTAAGCCGCACAGACCCCCATAAGGCGCAAGCAGTCCAGGCTGTCCTGTAACGTGTCCTTGCCAATAGCCTCATAGACGACCGCGCAGCCTTCACCGTCTGTCACGTCACGCACAACGTCGACGAAACTCTGCTGAGAGCGAACGACCGGAATATCGCAACCTGCCTCGCGGGCGACCTCGGCCTTTTCCGGAGTCGAGACGGTGCCGACGATGGTAGCCCCGAGTGCCTTGGCCCATTGACAGAGGATAAGACCCATACCGCCAGCCGCCGCGTGGACAAGGATCGTTTCACCGGGCTGCACGGCGTATGTGCGGTGCAGAAGGTAATGCGCGGTCATGCCCTTCATCAGCAGCGCGGCAACCTGCTTGTCGTCTAGCCCTTCGGGCAAATGCAGCAACTTGTCGGCGGGATAGTTGCGCACCTCGGAATAGCTTCCCAAGGGCGGGATGCCATAGGCGACGCGGTCTCCAGTCTTGAAACCGGTCACGCCTTCACCGACGCCTTCGATAATGCCCACACCTTCAAAGCCGATCACCACCGGCTCGTCGGGCACCGCCCACGGATGAGAGATACCGCCGCGGTGATAGGTGTCGGAATAGTTCACCCCAACCGCCGTGTGCCGCATACGCACTTCGCCAAGGCCTGGGTCGGGTACGTGCCAGTCTTCCCAGTTCATGCAACTGGGCGGACCCTTCTTGTGGATCACTTGTGCTTTTGACATGGTTGCTCCTCCCTTGGTTTGTGCTTGCCCTCAGTCGGCTTGCGCCGGCCGCAGCTGTTTCAGAATATTGGCATAGTTCCTTTCGCCCTGCGCGCCGGTGACGAGATGCTGGCGGTCAAAGATCGTTGCAGGCACGCCGGTGATTCCGCGGGACGCCCAGGATCGCTCTTTCTCGCGAACAGATTCGGCGCGCTCGCCACTTTCCAGCATGGCGAAAGCAGAGTCACGATCAAGACCAATACCAGCGGCAACATCCGCAAGGACATCCACATTGTTGAGGTCCTCGCGCCGGGTGAAGAAAGCGGCGAACAACGCCAGTTTCATGTCATGGGCGTGGCCCTGATCTTCGGCCCAGTCGATCAGTTGATGGGCGCGGAAGGTGTTCACCATCCGCATGTCGTCCGCATAGTTGAATGTGAACCCAAGCGCCGCGCCCATCTCGGTCAGGCGGGCCCGCGCCTTGATCGAGCCTTCCAGTGTGGTGCCGTACTTCGCGGCCAGATGTTCCCGCAGGTTCTCGCCTTCCTGAGCCATATCAGGGTTTAGCTCGAACGGATGCCAATGCACGTCGATCCTGATTCCGGTTTCTTGCGCCGCCTTGGCCAATTGGTGATACCCAATCACACACCAGGGGCAGACGACATCAGAAACGATGTCAACACGAAGGGGGGTAGGGTCGCTCATCAGATCACTCCTTGGACTCAGAAACTGGAAGAGACCGGCCGCAGGCAGGGCACACGCCCTGACGCGCCGTGGTGTCGGTTCGTACTTGCTCGTGAATGTGGGCGGCTGCCCGACGAGACAGGCCCAACTCTTTGCGCAGGGCATCAATCTCGGCCTGCTCGTCCGCACAGATCGCGCCATCTTCCAGTGCAAGACGAAACTGCGCTTCAAGGCTGGCACGGCGGCGGTGAAGCTGGTCGTTCAGTCCGCTGGCAATGATCCCGGCAGGCAACGCGGCCATGCCGATCCCCAGGATTGTGATGACAGCGCCGAAAATCTTGCCTGCCACCGTCACCGGCGTCACATCGCCGTAACCAACCGTCGTCAGCGTGGCCACCGCCCACCACATGGCAGAGGGGATAGAACCGAAAGCCTCTGGTTGCGCCTCATGTTCGGCAAGCCAGGCCCCGCTGGAGGCAAAGATCAGCATCAGAACAAGGATGAAGAACCCGGCGAAAAACGCTCCGGCTTCCTCCTCGAACACGGCCAGAAGCATGCCGAGTGCCGGCGAGTATCGGGTGAGTTTAAGAAGACGGAGCATCCTGAGCGTGCGCAGTATTCGCAGATCCAAAGGAAATAGCATACCCAGCACAGCCGGAAGGATCGCCAGCAGATCAACGATCGCCAGCGGACTGATGGCCCAGTCTCTTCGCGATCGGACCTCAGGGTTTTCGGGGGCCACCCACCACCGGGCCAAGTATTCGGCGGTGAATACCAGCAACGACACCGTCTCGAACATATCGAAAGCAAGCTTCCAGCGTTCATAGATCGGTGCAACGGTCTCAAGGAACACCGCACCGACGTTGAGCGAAATGAGTACGATCAGCGCGATTTCCAGCAGCAGCGGACCATCGGCGTTTCGGTCGGGCCGCTCGAGCCACCAATAGACCCGTGCCCGCAGAGTGGAGCTGGCTTCATTCATTGCGGAAGGTCATCCAGGCCCGACTGACGGGGATCACGATTTGCGAAAACAGCGCAGTCCCCCACAGCAAGTTGGCCACCAGAGACGGCACATGTGGCACTGCAAAGTAAGTGCCAATTGCACAGAGTATTCCGAAAAGGCGCACGTCCCCACGTCCAAATCTGGACGCGACCCGATCCTCGATGATCTGACGCAATGCCCAGAGCATGGCAATGTATCCGGCCAACCCGAAGCAACCGATAGCCGCGTATTTGACCGGGTATGGATCCCAGAAACCGATCTTGACTTCGGCTGCAAGCGCCACACCCACCATCACCCCGCAGAGCATCAGCACAAGATGTGCCAGCCACCAGATGACAATGGTTGCAGGCCTGTTGTCCTTGGGTTTGGCATTGCCGACAAAGTCGAAATAGATCCAGCACATCACGAACATCGAAACGCCGCCGATCACGAAATTGACCAGCACGTCGGGCGTGACCTTGTAGATACCTTTCTCTGACAAGGTGATGACCAGTTTAAAAAACCCTTCGCCCAAAACAATCAGCGTCAACAACGCAAACCGCTCGGACATGTGACCTAGGCGCGGGGCAAAGCGCTCAAACCGCAGAACGCTGGTCTGTGGGATCATATAGACCAGTTGAGTGGTCACCATGGCTGCAGCGAAAACCCAGTATGCCAGGGGTTTGGGCAGGAAAGCAGTTACCGCGAAGATCACGGCGAAGACCAGAAAGTTGCGGATCTGTTCGCTGGCGAACGACTTGCTCTCGGCATTGACGCGTCGCGCGCGGAAATACAGGGCACCGATCAACGCGCGGTTGGCCGCGAACCCCAAAGCAAAGAACGCCCAGCCCTTTCCATCGATGGCCGGGATCGCAGCGGCCATGAACATGACGGTACAGATCATGAAGGACATGATGATCCGGTGCCAGATATCGGTGCTGACATAGATGGAGTTGAAGATGCTCAGTTCACCCCATGCATACCAAAGGGCAACGAAGACCGCCGTAAAAATCAAAAACCCGTGCAGATCTAGATGATCCGACAGGTAGTTCCCCAAAAGGAAAATCGTCACCACATGGACCAGGTCGTAAAACAGTTCGACCCAGTGCACGTGGTCATGTGCGTCATCAAGATCGTGGTGGTGCTGTGGTTTGCGCCACATCGGGTGGTCTTTTAGCGCCATTGGGGCGTCCTTTCTGGTATCGGGTGACCCGCCCCACCGGGGCGAGCCGAAATGGGTCAACGGTCGTCAGGATGCACCCAGGCGAATTTGTCCATGCCGCGGTCCAGCCGTGTGTGCGCCAAAGCATTGGTGAAGTTCGAGATCAACTTGGCCGCCAGCCCCGTCAACACATCCAGCGCCGCCTTGCGGTCATAGCCCGCGTCCAGAAAAGCCTGCAGCCGGTCGTCGCCGATATGCCCGCGGTTTTCGAGCAGTACTCGGCTAAAGCTTTGCAGCGCCGCCAGCTTTGGGTCGGCCAAGGTACGGCCCTCACGCAGGTCCTCGATGATGTCGTCCGGCATCCCGGCGCGCTTCATCATCATTGTGTGACCGGCCATGCAGTAATGGCAACGGTTGATGAAGTTCGAAGTCATGAAGACCACCTGCGTCTCGAGCAACGTGAAAGAGCTGTGCTTGAGGAACAGGTCGAATGCCTCTTGATAGGTCTCGTAGGTCACCGGGCTTTCGGCAAACAGCGCGTGCAAGCTGATCAGACCGCCGAATTCGGCCACTGTCCGATCAATCAGCGGTTTCGACGCTTCAGGGGCCGTGTCCTTGGTTTGGTAGGTAAAACCGATGTCAGTAGCGTTTGTGTCGAGCATTGTTCAGTCCTTGTTCACGTCAGAAGCAAACCGCGCGGCATTCGCCTTGGCTGCCGCCGCGATGTCGCCCTTGCCGAAGGCCGAAGGACGTGGCTCGGGCAATTGCAGCGCCTCCTGCACCCTCGGCATTGCATCGAGCCGGTCAAACCAGGCTTGAAGGTTGGGCAGGCCCTCAACCTCTACCGTCGCCCAGAAATAGCTGCGCGCCCAAGGGTAAGTCGCGATATCGGCAATCGACATCTCGTTCCCCACCAGCCAGTCGCGACCCTTGAGCCGCGTATCCAGCACCTCAAACAAGCGACGGCTTTCCGCTACATAACGATTGATGGCGTAAGGCACCTCGTCGCCATTGGGCTTGGCGATACGCTGGAAAAACATAGCCTGCCCCATGATCGGGCCGATATGGCCGACTTGAAAGAACAACCACTGCAGCGTCTCGGACCGCTCCACCGGATCGTCGGACAGGAACCGCCCATATTTTTCCGCCAGATGCCACAGGATCGCGCCGCTCTCGAAGATCGCACGTTCTTCGGACCGGTCCCAGATCGTTGGGATCTTGCCGTTGGGGTTCATCTTCACATAGTCGGGCGCGTGCTGTTCTTTCTTCGAGAAATCGACGTTGACCAGCTCATAGTCGATCTCGGCCTCGTGCAGGAAAATCAGCGGCTTCCACCCGTTCATCGTGTTGGCGGTGTAGAGTATGATATCAGGCTGCGACATCGTCAGCCTCCGCTAATACAGCGTCGAGATGGGCATCGAACCGCTCGAAATCGGCTTCGATTTCCGGGTTCTTCATCACGTCGAAAGCGGCAAAGGTCGGCAACGGCGCCATATTGAAGAACCGGGCGTTCAGGTGCATCGGGCGCAGCAGATCATCGACGCTGCCACCCTCGAAGAATGGCTCGGACGCGTCATCAAACGCCTCGCGCGGGGCGTTGAACGTAACCGACAGCATGTACTTCGTGCCAGCCAGCGTTCCGCCCATGCCATAGTTTTCCTTGGGGGCCTCGGGGCTGCGACCGTCGCCGTTGGTCAGGCGGCCGTCCATGCCGACGGTATAGACCTCGTCCATATATTTCTTGAACGACCACGGCGCGCCCATCCAATTGATCGGGAATTGCATGATGACCGTGTCGGCCCAGACGTGGCTTTCGACCTCGGCGTTGGCGTCATAGCCTTCGGCCACGGTGGTCACCCGCACCTCGTGCCCTTGCGACTCGAGAAAGGCTCTGGCGCGCTCGGTCAGGGCGGCGTTCAGGGTACCGGGGGCGAATTCATAGGGCTGTGCCCCGTTCAAAATAAGGATATTGCTCATGATCAGTTCCTTTGCGTTTCGGTGGGGCCCGCTTGACTCGCGGTCCGTTCGAGG
>JABSOU010000057.1 GCA_013215215.1 Cognatishimia sp.
AAACTCATAATTGTCTTCCTGTATACTTCGCCCCTATAGGCGTTCTTCGGTTGTTTTGCTGAAAATGTTCGCCAAAGAAGCAGAGAACCCGATGGTCAGTGGATCCCCTGTTCTGAGTTCGGCCTGTCCGTCCAGACGAACCCAGATTTGATGCTCTCCAACAAGCACGCGGGCCAATGTGTCCGATCCCAATGGCTCGACCAATTGCACTTTGCTTTCCAGTTTGATCGGACTGAGGGATGCTTCCTCACCACATTGAATATGCTCGGGACGAATACCAAACCACGCCGCACCGTTGTCTGCTAATGAAGTGCCAAATTCATATCCGGCGGTAGAAAAGTCGCCTGCCGAGCACGTGAAGCTGCCTTTGGAGAGGTCACCGCTAAAGAAGTTCATTGTTGGGGAACCGATGAACTCCGCTACGTACTTATTTGCAGGGCGGCTGTAGATCTCATTGGGGGCTGCGAGTTGCAAAATCTTGCCCCCCTTCATGATCGCAATGCGGTCGGCCAAGGTCATGGCCTCGATCTGGTCATGGGTCACATAGATCATCGTATTGTCGAGGGTCTGGTGCAGCTGCTTAATTTCGACTCTCAAATCTGCACGCAATTTTGCGTCGAGGTTGGAAAGCGGTTCGTCGAATAGGAAGACATCAACGTCGCGCACCAAGGCTCGGCCAATCGCAACCCGTTGTCTTTGACCTCCAGACAAAGCGGCGGGTTTGCGTTTCAACAAGGGTTCGATTTGCAGAGTCTTCGCGGCGCGTGCGACACGCTCAGCGATTTCCGCCTTCGGCACACCCGCATTCCTCAAGCCAAATGAAAGATTCCCTTCGACACTCATTTGCGGGTAAAGCGCATAGCTTTGGAACACCATGCCAATGCCGCGATCCGAGGGTTCTTCCCAGGTGACATTGCGACCACCGATGTGGATCTGACCATCGGTGACGTCCAATAGCCCAGCGATGCAGTTCAGCAATGTCGACTTGCCACAGCCAGATGACCCCAAGAGAACTAGAAACTCACCTTTGCCAATTTCAAGGTTGAGGTCTTTGAGCACTTCGACAGAGCCAAAACTTAGATGGAGGTTCTTGATTTCGATGCTGGGATCCTGATGCACGGGCTTAGCCTGTTTCATCAGATCAGGATCAAGCTCGATACCATTCGTTGTTGTATTTCCCATGACTTATCCTTTCACGGCACCGGCGGCGATACCGCGGACAAACAGTTTTCCAGAGACGAAGTAGATCACCAGCGGCACCAGACCCGTCAGCAAAGTCGCGGCCATATTGACGTTATATTCTTTGACGCCTTGGACCGAATTCACGATGTTATTGAGCTGCACTGTCATCGGGTAAATTTCAGGCTTGGTGTAGATTACGCCAAACAAGAAGTCGTTCCAGATGCCAGTGACTTGAAGGATGATCGCAACAACAAAGATCGGCAGCGACATCGGCAACATGACCTGAAAGTAAATCCGCCAGAACCCTGCCCCATCGACGCGCGCCGCTTTGAACAGCTCTTCAGGAACGGACGCGAAATAGTTGCGAAACAGAAGCGTCAGGATCGGCATGCCAAAGATCGAATGCACGATCACGAGCCCCCCGAGCGTTCCCATCAGACGAAAGTTTGTACCTGTCGCGGCTGCGATGACATCGCCTGTTTCGCGAAGAAGAATTACGATTGGATAGATCATCACCTGGTATGGAATGAAGGCACCAAAGATCAGAATAGTGAAGAACACTTCAGACCCTTTGAACTTCCAATTCGCTAGTGCATAGCCGTTCACCGAGGCGATGATGATCGAGATGATCACCGACGGAACCATGATACGAACAGAGTTCCAGAAACCGCGCGACAAACCTTCACAATTGATGCCTGTGCAGGCCTGCGACCAGGCTTTCACCCAAGGCTCAAATGTAACTTCCACAGGCAAGGCGAATACGTTGCCCAGACGGATCTCTGGCATGCCTTTCAAAGACGTGACGATCATGACGTAGAGCGGAAGCAGATAATAGACGGAAGCCACAAACAAGGTGCTGTAGAGCATGATGTTGGTGGGCGACAACCGCTTACGTGGCTTTGGGCCGCGTGGACCCTCGAGGCGTGTCGATAGATTAGTCACGACGTTTTCCCCCGAATTCCAGATATGCCCATGGGATGAGAACAACGAGCACGCTGACGAGCATCATCGTCGAGGCTGCGAAGCCCTGACCGAGGTTCTGTGACTGGAACATTTTTTCGATAACGTATTTGGCAGGCACTTCCGAGGCGATGCCCGGACCACCCGATGTTTGGGCCACCACAAGATCGTAAACTTTGATGATACCCGAGGCGATTAGGACCAATGCGGTTACAAAAATCGGACGCATCATCGGAATTATAACCACCAAATAGGTCTTCCAGGTCGCGATGCCATCGACGCGCGTGGCCTTCCAAATGTCCTCATCAATGCCGCGCAGACCCGCGAGCATTATCACCATAATAAAGCCCGAGCCCTGCCAGATCCCTGCGATCAGAATGCCATAGATCACGATGTCCGGGTTGTTCAGAGGGTCAAACGCAAACCCGCTCCACCCCAGTTTCTGCACGACAGATTGAATGCCGAACTGAGGGTTCAGGATCCACTGCCACACAAGGCCTGTTACGATAAAGCTCAGCGCGAAAGGATAGAGAAAAATTGTGCGAAATACTGCCTCCCCTCGAATTTTGCGATCCAAGAGTGCCGCCAGTGTAAAGCCGATCACAAGGCTAAGGATCATCGAACAGATCCCATAGATTGCCAAATTCTCAATCGAAACCAACCAGCGCCGCGTGCTCCAGAGACGTTCGTATTGATCCAAACCCACCCATTTGTCAGGCGCGGGCAGCAGGCGAGATCTGGTAAAGGAGTGATAAATCGTCCAGACCGTACAGCCGATAAAAACCACCAGGGCAGTGAACACCATAGGGATGGATGCGATCTTCGCTGTCATGTTTTTGAACATGCGGTTGGGTGGCTTTCGCGAACTTCTGTCCTGTCGCACGGACGCATTCTCGGTGATCGACATGAAAATTACCTACGTATTGAAGCGACCACACTTTGGCGGTCTGCACGGGTCCAGCTCCGAAGAGCTGGACCCAACGGTGGGTTAGTCAGCGTCTGCGATGATCGCCGCGAAACGCTCTTGGGCGTCAGCCGCGGAGTATGATGGATCATTCCAGAACTCGACCATCAGGTCCTCAATCTGACCTGAGGTGTCCGGAGACAACGTCTGATCGCCACTTGGGAGGATGGCGCCGGAGGCCAAGATCTCGAGACCTTTCTGCATACAGTCGTTCGCTGCAGACAGATCAACGTCGCCGCGTACAGGCAGCGAGCCTTTTTTCAGGTTGAAGGAAACCTGAACTTCTGGCGACAACAACAGAGCTGCCAGCTCTTTCTGAGCGGCCTCGATGTCTGCGTCGTTCTGTTTCGGGAAGTAGAACGCGTCACCGCCGGTTGAGATGATCTCATTCACACCCAAGCCTGGCAGACAGGTGTAGTCTACGCCAGCAGTCTGTTCTGCAACGGCGAATTCACCTTGCGCCCAGTCACCCATAATCTGACCACCTGCTTGGCCGGTAATGACGAGGTTGGTCGCTTGGTTCCAGTCCTGAACGTTTGAGTTTGCAGCAAATGTCCGGGCGTTGGCGGCTGCTTCAAATACGCGTGCATAGTCCGCGCCACCTGCAACTGCAGCATCTTTGTCAACGTTGACGGCTGTCCAGGCATCTATACCCGCGATCGCGATCGCCATCACGCCGAAGGCACCTGAGGACTGCCAAGGCTGTTGTCCCATCGCCAGTGGGATCTTGCCAGCAGCTTCAAGCGCGGGCGCTGCAGCGACAAACTCGTCCCAATTGCTTGGTACGTCGACCCCTGCATCAGCGTAGGCTTTGTGGCTCAGCCAAATCCATTGCCAGGAGTGAATATTCACAGGCGCGCAATAAACGCGACCATCCACGGTACAACTGTCCAGCAGTGAAGACGGGTTTACGATATCTTTCCATCCCTCAGCTTCGGCAACATCGGTGAGGTCGAGAAGCAATCCTGCTTCGATCAACTCTTCTGCCTGACGGCCATGGTTCAGCTGAGTGGCATGCATTGGGTCACCGCCGAGAATACGGCTGATGATGATTGGCCGCGCCGTACCGCCGGAGCCAGCGATTGCACCATCCACCCAATTGTGCTCTGTCTTCTCGTTCAGCGCCTTGGCGAATTCAGACACCGCAGCGGCTTCACCGCCGGACGTCCACCAATGAGTCACTTCGAGATCAGCAGCTGTCACAGCGGTCGCTGCGCACAGTGCTGTTGTTCCCACCAGAATGTTCCGGATTATGTTCATTTTTTCCTCCCTTTTCGGACCCACGGGTCCAGCGCTCAATTTAGAGCGCAACACTTTGTAATCGATTACACGGCGAAACAAACGATTGCTTGTAATCGATTACAAAAATAATCTAACTGGTAGCCCCTCTGTCAACACTATAATAATTTGGTCGTGAAAATAAGTTATGAAGGCTTTGAGCATTGGATAGAAAAGCGGTTACAGTACAAGACGTTGCAAGAGTTGCTGGCGTATCTACTGCGACAGTGAGTCGAGCGCTTTCAGACCCAAATAAAGTCAGTGAAGACGCCCGTACCGCTGTCAGAAACGCCATTTCAGCAACCGGATACAGACTAAATAAAGCTGCAAGAAACCTGCGAAAGCAGCAAGCAGGTGCTGTACTGATTCTAGTGCCGAATCTCGGAAACCCATTCTTTTCGCAAATTCTTCAGGGAATCTCGGCCGTATTTTCAGAGACAGAATTCTCGATTTTGGTATCCGACACATCTGATCCATCGGAACGCGATCTGAATCTTGTCGACTACTTCCTCGACCGCCGGATCGATGGTTTGATTTCTCTGGATGGCGCCCTGTCAATTTCCGAATTGGAATTGTTCAAGCATCACTCCGTCGACGACAGGATAGTATTTGCCTGTGAATGGAGCCCTCTTGTCGACTTTCCTTCGGTTCGAAGCAACAATGCTATGGGTGCGAAGTTGGCGATCCAGCACCTATACGACCTTGGCCATCGAAAAATCGCACACATCACAGGACCAGAAGGCAACGTTCTAACGCGAGAGCGCCGCGAAGGAATGCTTCAGGCCCGGCAAAAGTTGAACCTTCCAACCTGTGTAGAATGGATAATACGAGGTGATTTCTCGCTGAACTCTGGCTTTCTCGCAGCACAAGAAATTGCGGGAATGGACGATCGTCCAACAGCCGTTTTTTGCGCCTCTGACATGGTGGCAATCGGGCTTATTTCTGGCCTAAAGCGTGAAGGTATCTCAGTACCTAACGACATTTCTGTGGTTGGCTTTGACGATATTGAAATCGCAGAGTTCTGTGATCCGCCGCTGACTACGATCAAGCAAAATCGGGTAGGACTTGGACGCGCCGCTGCAGAGCAACTACTTGCACAAATGGGCGCTCGCGCCGGAAAACCAGACAGAATTTTGCAGCTGGACGTTCAATTACAGACACGCGAAAGTACCGTGGCACCAGTACCATAAACCGTCGACTGACGACGTTTAGACATCTCAAATTGCTTCAGAAAATTTTGGTCGACCCGCACTCAAATTGACTCGCTACACCCATAGCACTTTGCCATCACTCATTTGTCGACAGGATACTTGCGCTCGATTAAATCGACTTGGCGCTGTGTCAATAATCTTGGATTTAACCCCCGTGCCAATACTGCAAGTTTCGCGGTTTCCTCTAGCTCTTCATAGGCATAGGCCGCTTTCTGGAGGCTTCGTCCTGAAACTACCGGACCATGGTTTGCCAGAATAACCGCGGCGTGTTCGCCGTTTAGGTCTCTCACCGATTGCCCCATACCGTTATCACCTGGAAGAAAGAATGGGAGAAGCTTCACCTTGCCCAGCAACATGATTGCATAGGGTGTCATCGGTGGCAGCACATTGTCCGGATCAATATCAGGCAACATCGATAGCAGCGTCGCGTAGGTCGAATGCAAATGCACGACTGCTTTTGCAGAAGGTCGAGTTTCGTAAAACGCCATGTGAAGCGGGATTTCCTTGGTGGGCGGATCACCATCCAACAACTCCAATGTGGGACTAAGGTGACTAATTTTGGACGGCTCCAAAGACCCCATAGAACTTCCTGAGGGCGTGATTAGAAATGAACCATCTGACAGCTTGACCGAAAGGTTTCCTGTGGACCCAGGGGTAAGTCCGCGATCGAACATAGATTTCGCAATGCGAGCAATGTCTTCGCAAGTTTGGGAGAGCTCGCTCATGCACCTTCCTCCATTAGCGCTAGTGCCCTTTCGAAAAAGTCGGCCGCACCAAAATTTCCAGACTTGAGCGCAAGCGCTATTGGTCGGTCAGGCAATCGGACCATCGGAACACCGGGAGCGATCTTTGGACCAATAATCAGGCGCTTTGCCTCTAGGCCATTTACAACTGAACCTGAGGTTTCACCTCCCGCCACGACAATTCGCGAGACGCCACTATCCGCAAGCAATTTGGCAAGCTTGGCAAAGAGTTTTTCGATCGCTTGTGCTGCAACCTCTGTGCCAAACCTTTGTTGGGCCTCTTTCACAACTTCGGGATCTGCCGAAGAGTAAACGATGGGAATTTTTGTCTGTTCGATTACCCAGTCTCTGATCTTCTCTGCTGACAAGACACCGTTAATCACATCTTCGGCCAGCACTTCAAATGATGGGTTTGATGCTTTGAAGGTCGCGACCTGTTCGCGTGTCGCAGCAGAGCAGCTTCCTGAAAACACAACGCCTTTTCCGGTCAACGAAAGCCATCTAGGCGTCGCAGACTCCACTCCAAAATTGCGCGGCAGCCCCAAAGCAATCCCCGATCCGCCACACAGCAATACTTGCCCTTTGGCGGCATCTCCAATGGTGAATAGATCTTCATCGTGGATGGCATCGACGATGGTCATGGCCTTTGAAGACGGCAAGGCCTCGCGGATCGCGCTTGAGCCCCGATTAACGACTTGGGCTGGAATATGAATGACGTTCCAAGACGTCTGCGCGGCCAGAACACGCCTTAAGTCTGCATCTTTCATTGGTGTCAGTGGGTGATCCTTCATGCCGCTCTCATTGAGCAGTACATCATTTACGAAAAGATGCCCCTGATAGACGCTGCGACCGTTCTCCGGAAATGCAGGGCATGTCAAAATATGCTTGGCGTCCAGACGCTCCGCCAAGGCTTCAAGAACTGGCCCGATATTTCCTTTTGGGGTGCTGTCAAAAGTGGAGCAAACCTTCAAAACGACTTGTTCAACGCCCTGTTTCAGCAACCACTCGCAAGCGGCAAGGCTATCTGCCACGGCTTCGTTGACGGACGCTGTTCTTGATTTCAAAGCGATAACGCCAGCCTGCAACGAAGCCTCGGCTGGCTCGTTTGGGACGCCGATGAATTGGGTAACCGACATACCGGCCTCAGCAAGGGTCAGGGCAATGTCAGATGCGCCTGTGAAATCATCTGCGATGACACCTAGTTTCATTTTGGGATCTCTGCGATTGGGCCGACGTCTAATCGATTGATGTGATCCGCCTTACCTATTGGAAAGATCTGTCGAACGATCGGATCATGGCCGGGAATGATAAGCTCTGGTTTAGAGGCCAACTTCTCAAGCGTCTTGAAACCATCCAGCATGTTCTTGAGGTCGACGACAATTGGGAATGGCTTTCGCGCGATGAAATTCTCGTAATAGTGAGCTGCATCCGAGGCCAGAACCATCCAACCCGATTGCGTGCGCACGCGAACCGCTTGCAAGCCCCTAGAATGCCCGCCGATGCAATGCACCGTGACACCGTCGGCGATCTGGCTATCACCCTCATGAAACGTGAGCTTCCCGCGATATAAGCGCGTTACGGCCTCGCACACATGGCCCGCAGTGAAAGGCGCGCGTAAATGATCGTGACACATGCATGGCCCTGTTGCGAAGGCCATTTCTTCGGACTGCATATGCAGATGCGCATTAGGAAACAGTGCCAACCCGCCCGCATGATCATAGTGCATATGTGTCACGATGATCTCGTTGATATTCTCGGGCAAGAGCCCAAAAGGTGCCAGAGCCTCGCCCGGATCTAACCGGATCGGGCGACCACGCAGCTTTGCTTCGGCGTGGTCATACCCCGTATCGACCAAAATCGATCTGTTTCCAGCTCGCAAAAGCCACATGAAATAATCCATTGCGTGGGGCGCATCATGGTTGTCGTAGAAGATAAAGCTGTCCGCGCGGGTACGCTCATTTCTGTCCGCGTATTTGATCGCATGAACTTCCCAAATTCCAGTGGCACCACTCATCTGTAGACCTCGCTAAACAACCGAATGTGTTTATCCAAAACCATATCCGCAATTTGGGCGTCGAAGGTCAAAAAGTGGTCAGACGCAAGATGGGCGTCAAAGGCAGCGCGGTCGTCGTAGACTTCGTAGAGGACGATATCTTGATCATCTCGACAGATCTCGAAGACATGGCACCCACGCTCCGCTTTAAGCGACTGCGCAGCATTCGCCTTAATGAGAGGTAGGAAATCCTTAATCCGCCCTTCTTTGATGGTGAAGGTGACGAGTACAGCAAACACTTAAACTTCCTTCCCTCGCAACCGGGCAAACCCGAGTTTCAACATCGGAATTTGCGCCGCAATCAGAGCGATATTTAAAGCTAAGAGTACGGCAGCACCTGGTCGCGACACAAACACGCCTAAGCTCCCATCCGAAAGGAATAATGATCGGCGAAAGGTCTCATCAAAAAGCCCGCCCAAAATAACCCCGATGACCAACGGTGCGATTGGGTATTTCATCATGTTCATAAAGTAGGCCACAAATCCAACTCCGAGCATCAGGTATAGATCGTTGATCCCACCGCCGACACTGAACGATCCAATGGCCGTCAGAACCATCACAATCGGCAGAAAGACAGTTTGTGGAATACGCAAAATTTTGATGAAGAACTTTGCGGTGAACAGGCCCAAGATAAACATCGTAAAGGATGCCAAGACCATGATTGCAACGACACGCAGAATGATGTCTGGATCGATTGTCGGACCAGGAATAACGTTGTTGATTTTAAACGCCCCCATGAGGGCTGCTGCGGGTGGCGAACCGGGAATGCCTAAGACCAACAAAGGGATCAGCGCACCACCGATGCACGCGTTGTTCGCGGTTTCCGAAGACAAAAGGCCTTCCAAAGACCCTTTGCCGAACTTGTCTCCCTCTTTGGAAACTGTTTTCCCGACACCATAGGAAACCCAACCTGCCACATCTTCTCCGACGCCGGGCAACGCTCCCACACCTGTGCCAATAACCCCTGAACGCGAAATTGTCGGCATGTATCGGCGCACTGAGGCCAGATTTGGCAATATGCGCCCGTGCAGTGCAACCATCTGCCCAACGTTCATGTGGCGCATGCCATCAATAATCTGAGGGACCGCGAATGCCCCCATCAGAACAGGCACGACCTGAAAGCCTGACAGCATGTAAGACCAGCCAAAAGTGTAGCGCGGCTCTGACAGTAGCGGGTCCAGCCCGACCATCGCCATCGCCAAGCCAATCAGCCCAGATATCCAGCCCTTGATGACCAGATCTTCGCTCATCAACGTACCCGACAATAGGATGCCGAACAGCGCCAAGAGCGCCTTTTCAGGACTGGCGATATTCTGTGAAATCAAAAGCAGCACCCAGACGAAAACCAGCAAAGCCACGGTCCCAATCAAAGTGCCGATAAAACTCGCTGTCGTCGTAAGGCCAAGCGCTTCTCCACCCCGACCCGCTTTAGCCAAAGGATGTCCGTCCATCGCTGTGGCGGCACTGGCCGCTGTTCCGGGAATATTGAGCAAAATGGACGGATAGGATCCTCCATAAATCGCACCCACGTAGGCTCCCAAAAGCGCGATAAGCGAATAATCCAAAGGGATTTTATTCCCAAAGAATCCAGTCAAAATGGTGACAGCCAACGTCGCGGTGAGCCCCGGAAGCGCACCAAATGTGATGCCCAGAAAGACGGATATGATGAGATGGGCATAGGTTAGAGGGTCGACGACCAGAGCGACAAAAGCGGATCCAAATCCAGCCAATTGCGAGAAAATGAAGTCCATTCTAGCGGCTCCAGAGCGGTTTGATGTTCACGAAATAATGGTACTCGATTTGGCTGAAGAGCAGTCCAGACCGGTTCGGCACGTTTTGGCGGAAACCAAAAGCCATTGCCAAAACCAGGAGTGTTGGTGCCAGTATCGCAATGATTGGAATTGCACGCGCCACGCGGTCTTTGCGGTTTGTAGCAAGGACCCATAAAGTCAGCCCAAACCACAGTGCCAGCGCCACCCAATCGTCGTCATGGGCTTTCCATTCTGATCGCGGAAGATGCGCTGCAAAGGCATATAATCCTGCAATCGCGACGATCAGCGTCACCAGGATCATACGATCAGATCGGCCTCCATGATAGCCAAAGATCAGGGCCGTTATCAGTAGTCCCGACCCGATGATGAAGTCGACCCGTGGCACCAGGCCAACGATGTAGAAAAACAGAATGAGCGCGAGCGTGCTAAATCGCAAAGCTTCGCTGCGATTCCAGCCTATCCCAATCCGTGTCAGAGCGAGCCTAGCCCCGCCTGCCTTTATTGAAATGTTCATGAGAACAAGCGACAGAACAAGCAGTGCTCCGAAGATGCCAAAAGGCACGAGGGCTGCTGAATTGTACCAATCAGCACCGCTTACTCCTGCGCGGTTTTGCCCGAACAGGGGGATGAAAGACGTACGCCAAAGGAAAAATACAGACAGGAAAAACAGGACGATTGCGCCCCAAAAGTCCCTTGCGCGAAGGATTTCCTGTTCGGTGGGAGAGTTCAATTTTGCCTCCAGTGCAACCATGTTCGGGCAAGTGAAAGGCGCGCCTGGCGACGCGCCTAACTTGAGTTGATTGTTTTAAGGTTTCTCGATGCCAAGCGACGCGGGATCGACGGTCGTCGCGCCAAGGTCTTTCAGCGTGTAAGCAAATGTGCTTTCCAGTGTCGCGAACAGCGCCTGCGCTTCTTCGCCGTACTGGCCGCCAACATCATAGTTATTCGCGACAGCCCACTCGGCAACGACATCAGACGCAATCGCCTTTTCAAAAGCATCGCCCAATTTCGCCTTCACATCATCAGACGCCGAATTGTGCACGGCAAAGCCGATGGCTTGCTTGAGTGGCAGGTATTTGTACAACCCGTCATAGATGTCAAAGGCCGAAGGAACACTCATGCCTGCGATCTCGACGGACTCTGGTGTCAGCATTGCCAGCGGTTTAAGTTTCCCACCTTCAATCAAAGCGGCCTGTTCTGCCAAAGAGGTCACAACCAATGCGACTTCACCTGCAATCGCAGCTTCTTGACCCGGAGCAGACCCTTTGTAAGGCACGAATTTGAATGTGGCATTTGCACCATTCTCGATCGCCAAAAGGTTCAGGTGATGGATAGAGCCAGCGCCTGAAGCTGCTGCCGGAATAGTACCAGGCGCAGCTTTGGCTGCATCAACCAGCTCTTGCAATGTGTTGTAAGGGCTGTTTGCAGGCACAGAAATCAGGTCCGGCGAACCACCGACGATAAACGGATACCAGTAATCAAATTTCTGGTCCCAGCCGCCTTGCACAGCAGCCGTCACGTCGGATTCCGACAGACCGACCAGAGTGTAGCCATCGTCCGCTTGGTTCTGCACATAGACCATGCCGTTGGACCCGGCGACACCGCCAGTTTGGTTGATAACGTTGATCGATACAGGAAGGTGCTTTTCCATCTCGGCCATGATCATGCGATTGATGGAGTCTGTGCCCCCACCTGCACCCCAAACAACCGCTGTGGTGATATCGCGGAATGGATATTCTTGGGCCAAAGCACCGCCTGCCAGCCCTGTCACGAGCGCGGCTGCACCCGCAATCTTTGCAATGTTGAGTTTCATTTGATGTCGTCCTCCCAGACTCAATGCGTTTATTGTTGCATTCATTTGCGTATGCATTAAATAATGCGTTGTCAAATTTTTTTGCGCAATCTCGTGCAAAATGCCAAAGTTAAGAAGTCAGAAGGGGAACAGTGTCTATGAGTAAGACATTTGAAATTGCGGTATTCGCAGGCGACGGTATTGGCCCGGAAATCACTGATCCTACAGTGAAAATCCTTCGTGCGATGTCAGATGCGTCCAATGAATACAGCTTGAACTTTCAAGACTTACCCGCTGGCGCAGCACATTACGCAGCAACCGGAGAATCGCTTCCGAAAGACTCTATGGACGCAGCTCGCCAGGCGGATGCGATTCTACTTTCCGCAATGGGTTTGCCAGATGTGCGCTATGCGGACGGAACGGAAATCTCGCCACAGATCGACCTTAGAAAGGAACTAACGCTTTTTGCTGGCGTCAGACCAGTTACCGTTCGCGAGGGACAGCGTGGACCGCTCTCCCTTCCACAAGGCAAAGAGATCGACTTTGTCCTCATTCGCGAAAGCACAGAGGGCCTTTTTTTTTCGCAGGGCTGTGGCGAAGTTACGAATGACGAAGCTCGAGAAACACTTCTGATCACACGCGACATTTCGGAGAAATTATTCAGATTCGCCTTCGAACTTGCGGGCAAGCGAAAGAAGGCAGGTCGCGGACCGGGACGCGTAACCTGCGTGGACAAAGCCAACGTCTTTCGCGCGTTTGCTTTTTTCCGAGAGTTGTTTGATCAGGAAGCCCTCCGCAACCCCGACTTAGTTGCCGACCATGCTTATGTTGACGCAACTGCGCTTTGGATGGTTCAGAAACCATGGGACTTTGACGTTCTCGTAACAGAAAACATGTTTGGTGACATTTTATCAGATCTTGGAGCAGGCCTAATGGGCGGCCTTGGACTCGCTCCTTCCGCCGACATCGGGTTGGAGCATGCGGTCTTCCAACCCTGCCATGGATCGGCGCCTGATATCGCCGGTCACGGCCTAGCGAATCCTTTCGCCATGATTTTGTCCGCCGCGATGATGTTGGATTGGCTAGGGATCAAACATAGCAATGAGGCTCTAGTTGCAGACGGCAATCGTCTTCGCGAGGCTGTCGAGCGCGTTGTCGCGAGGGGCAAAACGTTGACGCGAGATCTAGGCGGTACGTCTGGAACTGACGATGCCGCTGTGGCGGTCCAAGCCCTTGTTGCGATGGAAACCGTATGACAAAGAGTATCAAAGTCGCGTGCGTCGGAGCAGGTTACTTTAGCAAGTTTCACTACGAAAGTTGGGCGCGTATGGACGATGTCCAAGTCGTCGGCTCATGCAACCGCGATATCAGCAAAGCACAGGCGACGGGATATGCCGCCTATGACGACCTTTCAAAAATGCTGTCGGACACCAACCCAAACTTGCTGGATATTATTTTACCCCCTGTTGCACATGCTCAGACGATAAAAACGGCCATTGCACAGGGCGTTAAAACGATCATCTGCCAAAAGCCGTTCTGTCAGGATATCCAAGAAGCCAAAAGCATGATCGCGTTGGCAGACGAGGCGGGAACAAGGATTGTTGTCCACGAAAACTTTCGGTTTCAACCTTGGTATCGTCAGATCAAAAAAGCACTAAGCGAAAATGCGATTGGCGAGGTTCAACAACTCACATTCAGACTGCGGCCGGGTGACGGACAAGGCATGGATGCTTACCTGGATCGGCAACCATATTTTCGCGAGATGAAGAGATTCTTGATCCATGAAACTGCGGTCCATTGGGTCGACACGTTTCGTTTTCTTTTGGGTGAACCAACCGCCGTTTACGCAGACTTGCGCAAGGTGAACCCAGTCATTGCCGGCGAGGATGCCGGCTATGTGATTTTTGATCATCCTAATGGCGTGCGCGCCATATTCGACGGCAATCGCAACCTGGATCATGCCGCCGACAATCTCCGCCGCACGATGGGTGAGGCGTTGATTGAGGGCTCAAAGGGCTCTCTTGCCTTACGCGGTGATGGGTCAATTTCGCTGCGAAAATTCGCGCAAACGGAGGAAGCAGAAATTTTAGCCGCTGACACTTGGGACGGCTTTGGCGGCGACTGCGTGCATCACTTGCAGAGCCATGTGATTTCTGGCCTAATCCACGGATCGGACATAGAAAACGAGGCCAAAGACTATATTCGTGTCATCGAAATAGAAAACGCGATCTATAGTTCCGCCGAGACAGGGCAAAAAACAGCATTGGACTAAACTTGGTGCAACCATCGGGCAAACAACTTTCAACGACCCAGCGCGCGGTTCATTTGCTTCGCGAAATGATTTTTCGGGGTGACTTGGCGGCAGGCTCTGATCACCTTGAAAGTGAACTGGCAGTGCGGCTTGAAATGTCCCGCACCCCAATTCGCGAGGCTGCGTTGACTCTAGAAAGCCAAGGCTTGTTGGAATTGAGGCCTCGTAAAGGCGTTCGAATTTTGCCGGTTTCGCCAGATGACATGGAAGAGATTTATGACGTTCTCACAGAGCTCGAGTGTTTGGCGGCACGCCGCGCAGCAGAAGCAAACTATTCTCGGCACGACTTGAAAGCACTCGCGGCGGCAATTGAAAATATGGAGCATGCCCTCGAAATCAAAGACCTTGAGAATTGGGCAAAGTCAGACGACTTGTTCCACAGAGAGCTTGTTAGGCTCGGGCAAAACTCGCGCGCTTTCTCGGTGTTTGAAATGATGAATGACCAAGTACGCCGTGCACGATCAGTTACGCTGTTTATGCGCCCCCTGCCCGTTCAATCTAACGAGGATCATAGGCAACTCTATGAAGCGATTGCGAAGGGAGACGCAACAAGAGCTGTCGAAATTCACCGTGACCACAGACAAAACGCGAAACATATGATGTTGGATTTGTTAAGCAAACATCGCCTGAACAGCGTCTGAAAAAACGGTTTTGGTTAATCGGCTTTATATCGGTGGCGCTAAAGGAACTTATGAAGTTTCTTGGAATAGTTCAGTTGCATCAACACTTTGGTTTCAGCCGACTGTATTTGGCTATGCAAAAACCCCGCGGTTACCGGTACGAAGAGTCCAAATTTAAGTTTTCGCGCAAGTAGCGAAAGTCGGCTTTCCGCCCTTACCGATCCTGGACACGCTCGGGCGCTAAGAAAACAGATAACAACAATGGCCTTCGGGAGGCACCCCGAGGGCCTAACCTCGTGTCGTTTCGTAAACTTTGAATCTGTGATTAACCTTGTCAAATGTAGAGATTGGTTACTGACAAGAATTCACCATCGCAGCTAATGACCGTAAAGCGGAACGCGCCTGCAGCATCTCCATTGAGTGCCCAAGGTCGGCTACGGGCCGATTGCGGCTTGGTCACCCGTCGGTCACTATTACCTGTTTCAAACAGATTTCACTTAAATTCACACTTGTTAAGTTTCATTTGGACGCTGCCGATGAATTTAGAACTTCTATTTAAGTGTCTTATTCTCGCTTTTCCTCGACTTGCATCTACTTTTCTCACGATTCAACCGCGCCCATGGCATTGTAGAGGTCAGGGGTTCCATCCCCCTAGGCTCCACCAAACCCTTCCAAAACCGAAATCAAATCATTTCGCTGGAAATCGCACGACGCCTTGGCCCCTTAAGCGGAGGCTCGAGCATCCTTTGCGGTTCCAAAACTCGGCATTGCTGCGGAGTTCTTTGAATGTGCAAGCATCGCGACGTCTCGGACAAAGGCGATATGGGCTGTTTCTTCTATGATTTCAGCCAAGTACTGTGCTTTCATCAACGTCGCGCCAACTCCGATGGTTCCGTGATTGGCAAGCACGGCGGCAACGACTTTGGGATCTTTGAAGACCGGGCTAATTTCCTGCTCGGTCTGCGGCCCGCCGAGCGGTGACAAAGGTATAAGCGGCATGCGCCCGATCTTTTCGATGGTCTGCACCGTTAGGCAGGGAATTTCGATGCCTGCGCTCGCATAGCCTGTGGCCCATGGCGAATGGCAATGCACAATCGCGTTGATGTCCTCGCGGATTCGATAGAGGTCGAGGTGAAAATCCAGATCTTTGGAGGGTTTATGCGCACTGGGTTCGATTGTCCCGTCCAGCTTCACGACCTGCAGGTTGTCGCGCGTGCATTCATTGAAACCAACGCCCGAGGGCTTGATCACAATCGCATCGCGGCTGTCTAGACGCACCGACAGGTTGCCGCCTGCGTTGGTTTGCAGACCAGTTTCAAAACACCGTTTGGCAATGGAAATCAGGGCGTCTTTCTTGGCGTTGATGTCAGACATGCGAGACCTTTCTTTGCGCCAAGGCGGGCCCGAGCGCGGAGAGAATTGCGGATGTCACTTTTGGGTCAGAGATATGAGCATCCAGAACCTCAAGAGTGATGTTGTTTGGCAGAAGCGCACGCGTCGTGTCTAAAAACACCTCGCGCAGCTTGGGGTTTTCAATCGCACCGCCCGGAGAGTCCTGATGAGAGAAGCCGCCCATCGGCACGATCAACGTCGTTGGGCCAGTGTTCGGGAGCAAGGCTTTGATGAGCTCGGTTGTCACATGCCGCATCTCGGACTCCGAGAGCTGAACATGCGTGAAGAACCCCGTGTGTGCGTAGTGAGGACGCTCAAGCAACTCCAAAGCAACCTGATCGCGTTGCCCCAGGCCCATGAAATTCAAAGCACCGGGCAAGACAACGCGCGGAAGGTCCCCGCCCGCTGTGAAACGCGTGTCGCGTGGCACGTAGATACCGCCGACGTGCTGGCGTGTGAGCTCATGCGGGGTGAGGTCCACGATAGCCCTAAATGCTCCCCGATCCGCAAACCGCGCAAAGGCGGCTCCGCCGAACCCGTTGGAATGAAAAACCGTGCATTCTTCGCCCTGGCCTTGCAGGGTCTCGACCAGAGGGCCAACGGCTCCTTCAGTTGCGCCCAGCGCTGTAATGCCAATCGAGGTCTCGTCGACACATACCCCCGGCAAGCGCCGCGTTTGACAAAGGCCTGCGGTCAAGGCGGCTGCGTTTTCAAGCACTTCGCGCAGGGTTGCGTTCAACCCGCATATATCGGCCAATGTGGGCACGAGAACGATAGAGCTGTCGGCCGCCGCAAAGCGCGGGTCAAAGGGCAGCGTTGTGATCAGCACTTTTGGAAAGGTGATCGGCAGGCTGCTCAGAACCCTCAGGGCCAGCTCGCCCCCTGTGCCGCCGCCAAGGCCAACAACCGCATGGACGCGATCTGAGAGCTCGGCCTCGACTGATGCCTCGGCACGCGCGACCGCTTGCTCCATCGCTGCGAGTTTGCCGTCGCCGTCCAGGATTTTGCCGCCAGTATCCAGGGCCAGATCAATGACCTCTCCCTGAACGCCGTGCTGTGCGAGGTGAGACAGGAAGTATTCTGTCTCTTCTGCCTTGGTATTCAGTGTCGATAGGACTAGGACACGCGCCACGGGTTTAGCCTTTCACCGCGCCGGCGGTCATGCCGGTGATGATCTGACGGCTGGCAAAGAGTGTGAAAATGATCGGCGGGATCGCCAGGAGCATACCTGTGGCCATGATCACTCCCCATTCGACGTTGAACTCGGACATGTTATTCACAATCAGGATCGGCACCGTCTTTGTATCACGATCAGAGAGCGCCGAGGCCAGGAGATATTCGTTCCAGGCAATCCGGAAGGTAAAGATCGCCGCTGCAGCAAGGCCGGGTTTGATCAGGGGCAAAACGACTTTAAAGAACACCTGAAAGGGACCAGCCCCATCTACGCGCGCAGCTTCTTCGAGTGAACGCGGAACTTGCACGATGAAACTCTGCAGGATCCAGATCACGAAAGGCAAGTTCATCGCAACATAGACCAGAATGATCCCTGAATGGGTCCCGGCCAGGCACACATCCCCGCGACCCCCTAGACTTTCGCGGATGAGTGAGCCCAGCCAAGTCGTTTTGCCAATGCAGAACTCGTTGTTCCACAGGCCAAACACAGGCACCAAGAGAACCGCTGGCGGCACCATACGCACCATCAATGTGGTCAGCGACGCCGTATCCCGCCCCATAAAGCGGAACCGCACCAGCGCGTAAGCCGCCATACAGCCGATGACCAATGTCAGGGCGGTCGAAACCAGTGCGATGATCAGCGAGTTGATGAAGGCGCCGCCGAACTTCAATGCGCAGAAATCAATGTGATCGGGTTCATACCACAGCACATCGCAAAGCGCGGTTTCATAGTTCTGGATCGTCGGCAGGAACAACAGCCCCGAGGTGCCGGAAATTATGTCTACGTCTAGTTTGAACGAATTCGCGAACATCAGCACGATCGGGCCAACGGCCATAAAGATCAGCGCCACAAGCAGAGCGTAAAAGGCAGGGTTTTGGCGTTCATAGCTCATGGGTTCAGTCTTCTTCTTGGATTTGACGGGCCAGACGGGCGGCGCGGGCTTCTTGCAATTTGGTGACGGCAAACATCGAGAGCGTCAGCAGCAAGAGCAGAATCAACAGGTAGTTGGACATCGCCGCAGCGGTCCCAAGTTCGCGGAATTCCGTCGCAGTTCGGGAAATCCGCAAGGCAACGATTTCGGTGGACAGACCAGGACCGCCTTCGGTCATCACAAGGATCACCTCGAGCACTTTGAAGGCATCAATCAGGCGCAAAAGAGCGGTCACGATCAAAACCGGCATCATCAGAGGCAGTTTGATGTGAATGATCTGTTGCCAGGGAGTAGCACCATCGATACGCGCGGCCTCCAACGCCGAGCGCGGTAGGGATTGCAGCGCCGCCAGCGAAAGAATGAAAATAAACGGCGTCCATTGCCAGACATCCGCAATGATCACTGACATCAAAGCATGTTGGCCCAGCCAATCCACACCTTCGAGGCCAATGCTTTCGAGAAATCGGTTAAACGTCCCAACAGTCGGGTGATACATATAGCGCCACATGAGACCGACCACGACCGGAGCAATCATCATAGGCAGGATGAACAGGGTCCGCAGGATCGACATGCCACGGATATTGCGATCCAGCAGTAGCGCTAGACCAACGCCCAGCAAAAGCTCTGCGAAAACAACAGCGAATGCGAATGTCAGTGTGACACTCAAGCTTTCGCGGAAGGCAGGATCATAAAACAGAGTGATGTAGTTTTTCAGCCCGACGAATTCACTTTCGCCGATTGTTTGGCTTGGGTTCCAGTCACGGAAAGACCCGTAAACCATGTAGCCCAGAGGGTAGAGAAGCGCGATGCCCATGATGATCGCGGCCGGAGCCATGAACATATAGGGAGTCAAGCGGTTGATGCCTTTGGTCGCCACGTATTCGTTCCGTCTTCGTCTTGGTGAATGTGCGGCCCCTCACTTGAGGGACCACACGAGGGAGTATTACTGCCAGGTGTAGTAGCCGGCTTCGTCCATAACGGCTTTGGTGCGTTCCGCCACACCGTCCAGCGCGGTCTGGATGTCCAGATCTTCGGTCAGAACTTTGGACAGGGTGGTGCCCAGGTCTGCGTTGATCTTGCCCCAAACCGGGATGATTGGACGCCAGTCAGGATCCGCGTGTTTCAGAGCTTCGCCAAAGGTCGCCATATGTGGGAACTTTGCATTCACATCTGCATCCGCGTGGGTCGAGAAGCGCGATGGGTTACCACCGGCCAGAGCCACCATTTTGTCGCCTGCTTTGCTGGTCAGCCACTGCATCAGCAGGAAGGCTGCTTCTTTGTGTTCAGCGTTCTTTGGAATGCCGATACCAAAGCCACCGGTCTGAGAGCCGCGACGGGTGCCCATTGGGTGCATTGCCCAGCCGACTTTGCCCACAACCTGCGAACGTGCCGGGTCGTTGATCTGACCTGCAACAACCGTGGTGTCGAGGAACATCGCCGTGTCGCCCGCAAGGAAGCTGCCGAGTGCTTCACCAAAGCCGAAGGAGGTCGCGCCCTCTGGACCGCAATCCACGATTTGCTTCAGAGCTTCCGCTGCCTGAACACCGGCTGCGTTGTTCACAATCGGGTTCCAGTTGTCGTCAAAGACGCGACCACCCAAGGGTGCGAGGTGCAGCAAGAAGGCGTGGGATGCGTGGTGGCCAGAGGCCGCCCGCGAAGAGAGACCGCCCATGCCAGGCTCGAGCTCTGGAATCTTGCACGCAATGTCCAGCATCTCTTCATAGGTCTCAGGGACCTCAAGGCCGTGCTTTTCAAAGATGTCTTTGCGATAGCCCAGAATAGAGGTCTCGGACCCGTAAGGCACACCAAACAATGAGCCTGTTTTGCCTTCAAGGTAGCCCTTGTTGCCGCCCGCAAAGCCGATATTGTAGACATATCCGTCGATCAGATCATCTGCATCGTAATTCGGATCGGCCAGCTTGGGATTCATGAAGTAACGCGCAAGATTCTCAAGCTGGTCTGCATAGACGTAATCGGCCTTGGAAAAGACCACATAGGCGATCAGGTCATAGTCACCTTCGTCCTGAGCAAGCTCAAGTGTCTGACGTTCACGCATTTTCAGGTATGGCAGCTGGTCGACCTCGACCTCAATGCCGGTCTCTTTGGTGAACTCAGGCAGGATCTTCATAACTGCGTTGTAATGTGGGTGCGCGGGGAAGTTCACAACAAGCGTCGTGCCCGCATAATCCGCATAGGGGTTCGCCAAAGCCGCCCCTGCCATCACGATGGCAGTGGTCGCGCCGAGGGCCGCCCGTTTCAAAGTCGTAAGCATATCAATTCCTCCCTTGATGCTTATCAGGTTATTCAAAGTGCGTTTTCGCTCTTGCGATCAAAGAGATGGATGCCCTCCGGTCTGACCGCGAACCGAAGAGTCTCACCGAGTGCGATTGGCGTTTCGGATTTAAGTTCCACCGTCACATCCGCGTCTCCACAGGTGCAAAGCAGAACCGATTGGGCCCCGACATATTCCGAGACCTTGACCTGCAAATCGAGCGCCACTTGGGAGGCGGCATTCGCATCATAATTCAGGTCGCTTGGGCGGATGCCCAAAGTAATCTTGCCGTCCGTGCGGCCCAGTTGCTTGGCTTTGACCTCGGGGATCCTCACCTGGAAAGCAGAGCCTTTTGCAAAGAGCTCGCCGCCCTCTTCCAGAAGCTCCGCATCCAAGAAGTTCATAGGAGGAGACCCAAGGAAACCAGCAACAAACTTGTTCGCAGGGCTTTTGAACAATTCTTCCGGCGTGCCCTGCTGTTGGATATAGCCGCCATGCATGACAACGATCCGATCCGCGAGCGTCATCGCTTCGATCTGATCGTGGGTCACATAAATCATGTTTTTCTGAACCCGCTGGCGCATGATGGCCAGTTCGGCGCGCATCTGTCCGCGCAGCTTGGCATCAAGGTTGGACAAAGGCTCGTCAAACAAAAAGGTCTGACTGTCCTTTGCCAGTGCCCGCGCCATGGCGACCCGTTGACGTTGCCCCCCAGACAAAGCGCCTGGTTTGCGGGTTAGGAAGTCTGTGAGGCCAACAATGTCGGCAACTTCTTTGACCTTCGTTTCGATCTCGTCCTTTGGGCGCTTCTGCAAACGCAGAGCAAAGGAAATATTCCGCGCCACATCCATGTGCGGGTATAGAGCATAGTCCTGGAACACCATCGCAAGGTTGCGATCTTTGGGCTCCAGATGGCTGACGGGTTGTCCGTCGATGTAAATCTCGCCATCCGAGACTTCTTCGAGTCCCGCGATCATCCGCAGAGTTGTGGACTTGCCACAGCCTGACGGGCCGACCAAGACAGTAAACTCATTCTCGGCCATATGCAGATCGATCCCATGAAGGACCTCTACAGCACCGTAGCGCTTGATGAGCTTTTCCAAGCGTATTTCAGGCATGCGACTCCCCTAAATTCCTCGCGCCCACTATTTTGTATACAATAATAAAAGTAAATATGCAAAATTGCATTTTCTTTAAAAAAACTGTAAGTAGATGAGAACAACGCGAACAAAGAGCCTTAATTATGCCAACCGTAGTACAAAATGGGTCCACAACATCAAAGCTGTCGACAGCCCAGCGAATCGAACGCGCCTTGATTGAAGAGATCAGCGCCGGAGAATTGTCCCCAGGCCAAAGGCTGGATGAAACGCGCCTCGCTGAAAGATTCGGCGCATCTCGGACCCCCGTGCGCGAGGCCCTATCGCGCCTAACAGCCCAGGGCGTTCTGGTCCCTGGCGAAAAACGCGGGGTTTTCATTGCAGAATACACCCGCGAAGAGCTCGCGCAGATCTTTGAGGCCATGCATGAAATTGAGGCCGCCTGTGCACGCATTGCGTCTCAACGCCTTAATTTATTGGCCAGATCTGAAATTGAGGCCGCGCAAGCGGAATGCGTTCGCGCCGCCGAGGCCGGCGATCGCAACGCCTACCTGCGCGCCAACGAAGCCTTTCACGAAACCATCTATCGCGCGACTGGAAATCCCTACATGGCCGAGATGGCCACAGAGTTCCGGCGCCGCACCGGCCCCTTCCGCGCCAAGAAATTCCGCGACACTGAGGATCTGATCGAGTCTGCCAAAAGCCACCAGGCTTTGATCGACGATATTTTCTCAGAGGATTCGGGAACTGCCTCCAGCGGCATGCGCGCCCATATGACAGAGAGTTTTATGCAGGCTCTGAAGGCCTACTAAACAGAAAAACAAAAAACACCCTTGCGACCGGATGCAAAATAATATTTTTGTATACAAAATAGAATCAATCGCAAAAGGGTACCTGCCATGGGCGTACAAGAGACAAAGATCTACCCGATCAATACTGGCTGGCTCGAAGCTGACCTTGGAACCTATATTTTCTGGAAAGGCCCTGCGGGTAAGAAATACTGGAACCCAGTTTACTGCCACTATGTGGACACCGGTGAGCACAAGATCCTGATCGACACCGGCCTACCTGATGAGGAACGCGCGACCAAATACCACCACAAATGTGAAAAGCGCGGTTGCCTGCAGGTGCATGAGCATCTTGAGCAGAAACTGGGTGTGCATCCAGACGAGATCGACGCGATTGTCTTTACCCACCTGC
>JABSOU010000058.1 GCA_013215215.1 Cognatishimia sp.
GACACTCGTGGCGCGCGCGCGATCACTGTCGCTGATAGTGAGATAAGCGGGACCACCGTCAGCTTCCAATCAGAGAGCTCCACATTTTCAGCGGTCATGGAGGAAGAGGCTGAGGTAAAGCTGAGCATGCAAGAATGTGACGCTTAGAGGTTGGTTAAAACGGACCTGACGCCTCACCACCCAATCGACGCGTGGATCTGAGCCGATGTCACCATCCCCATGTATTGTCTGGTTTAAACGCGATCTACGCGTTCACGATCACGCGCCGCTGTTAGCGGCATCTCAGTCAGGTCGGCCAGTGATCCCGCTGTACATTGTGGAGCCGGAGTATTGGCAACAGCCGTTTGCGTCACGCCGGCATTGGCATTTTATCCACGATTGTTTGGTCGACCTGAACAAGGCGCTTTCGGTTCTGGGGCAGCCACTTGTCGTGAAGGCTGGTGATGCATGCGAGGTCTTTGGCAAGTTGTTTCGAGATTTCGGGGTCGCCGAAGTCTTTGCGCATGAAGAATCCGGGAACGGTTGGACCTACGCGCGAGATATTTCCGTAGCTCGGCTTAGCGCAGATCAAGGCATCAAGTTTCGCGAGTTTCCATCAAATGGGGTCGTGCGCAGGCTCAGTAGCCGCGATGACTGGGCAAAAATCAGAAACGCCCGCATGAAAGATGAGATCCTCGCAAAGCCCAGCAAACTTGAAGCAACAACCGTCAAAACAGACGTATTGCCAGACAAAGACTCCCCTTTTTTTGGCGCGCCACTTCGCGGCAGAGTGCAACGTGGCGGAAGACGCGCCGCTATCGAAGACTTGCGGAGCTTTTTGCTGAACCGGTCGCGCCGCTACCTTTCGCATATCTCAGCACCCAACCTGTCAGAATATCATTGCTCCAGGCTTTCAGCGCACCTCGCTTGGGGCACGCTGTCAGTGCGCGAAGTCGTTCAGTCACTTGCGAAGCGTAGCTCTCAGTTATCTCCCATGGAGAAATCGATCTATGGTCGAAACTACCGTGCTTTCGGCTCCCGGCTCGCGTGGCGATGTCATTTCGTCCAAAAAATCGAAGACCAGCCATCTATCGAAACGAAATGCATGCACCCAGCCTTCGAAGGAATACGCGAGCACGCCCACAACGAAGCTCATTTCAAGGCCTGGGCTTCAGGACAGACCGGGTTCCCGTTCATAGACGCCTGTATGCGCAATCTCATTGCTGAGGGCTGGATCACCTTCCGTATGCGCGCCATGTTAGTGAGCTTTGCCAGCTATCAGTTGTGGCTAGATTGGCGGGTCATTGGCCATTTCCTTGCAAGAGTATTCACCGACTACGAACCCGGAGTCCACTATAGTCAGCTCCAAATGCAATCTGGTGTGACGGGGATCAATGCCATACGTGTTTACAACCCGGTCAAACAATCCAAAGAGCATGATCCAACGGGTGCTTTCATTCGAAAGTGGGTTCCAGAGTTGGAGGCGGTGTCAGACGAATTCATACACACGCCATGGACGTGGGACCGTACTCTGTTCGAAAATGACACGTTCAAGTTGGGACGAGACTACCCTCAACGCATCATTGACCATGACGTCGCGGCGAGAGACGCCAAGAAACGTATTTTCGAAATTCGCAAACAGGAAGGCTTTCGAACGTCTTCTGCTGCGGTTTTTCAAAAATTGGGAAGCCGCAGCCGTTCTGTTAAACGGGTAACGCTCAAAAGCGAGGAGGACAAACAATTCAAGTTGTTCTAAAGACGGGAAGCTAGCGTAGGAATTCCTAACAAGGAACTTCGTGAAGGCCTGATTGTAGGCCTCCTATTAGGTATTGCAAGCCCGCAGCGATGGCGGAGACGAAGGGATTCGAACCCTCGATACCGTTTCCGGTATACTCCCTTAGCAGGGGAGCGCCTTCGACCACTCGGCCACGTCTCCACTGACCGGAAGTAAAGAAAAGCCCCTGCTTCCACAAGGGCTTTTTATCATTTTTTTGATGGGTTCGCGGCTGTCGCTCAAACGCGTCAAACCGCACTCATTGCAATCAAGAAAGACCAGAAATTCTCTGCATAAACAGAGACTTCACAGCTTCACTTTCCACACCCATCAAAACACTTGTTTCACTGCGTGCGTCATCGGCAGCTCGGGTTTCGCCTATTTCTTCGCCTTCAGTGACAACGGTAATGGCAACCGGCTCAGGCGTGAAGAGATGCGGGTGTGTGCAGGCGATGACGGCAGCGGGGTCATGTAGGCTGCAGCCGTCAAACTTGCCGACGGTTTCGTAGAACTTCAGATAGAAGTGACTCATGTCCTGAAGCATGCCGCCTAGCTTAGGCGCGGCCTCGGCCATTGCGGCGAAATCCTCTTTGGTGCAGAGGATCTGATGGGTGACATCCAATCCGACCATCTCGACCGTTGCGCTAGAGGCAAAGACAACTTCAGCCGCATGAGGATCGTGGTAAATATTGGCCTCGGCAAAGGGCGTGATATTGCCGCCCTCTTTGTAAGAGCCGCCCATCAGGACAATGCGATCCACGTTTGAGGCGAACTCTGGATCCGCTTGGATGGCAAGCGCAATGTTGGTCAATGGCCCGATTGGACAGAGCACAAGCTCGCCTTTGTGCTCGCGCGCCATGCGGACGAGGAACTCGGCGGCAGTTTCGTCCACGGCTTTGCCCTTGGGAGTCATCGCCGGAATATCGCCGAAGCCCTCATCGCCGTGGACGTGGGCTGATGGTTTGATATGCGGCATCTCAAGCGGCTTATCCGCGCCCCGAGCCACTGGAATATCGAGACCGGCCGCCTCGACCAGTCGCAGCGCATTGCGTGTCGCGGTGTCGACGGTCACATTGCCAAAGATCGCGGTAAGACCCAGCAAGTCTATGTCCTCGGCCGCCGCCGCGTAGAAAATCGCCATTGCGTCATCAATGCCCGGGTCTGTGTCGATAATGATCTTTGTCATAGGGTCCTCATATTTTAGCGGCCCATCATGTAGATAGCGCTAACGGAGGCAAGCGCGAATGCGCCCTGCCCGGCCGGAACAGTTTCAAATTTTTCGAAAGCCTCGGGCGAGGCTTAGGTATTGAACAAGAAGTGCATGACGTCGCCGTCCTGCACCACATAGGCCTTGCCTTCGGCGCGCATCTTGCCTGCTTCTTTCGCGCCCTGCTCGCCATTGCAGGCGATGTAGTCGTCATAGGCGATGGTCTCGGCCCGGATGAAGCCACGCTCAAAATCACCATGAATGACACCCGCCGCTTGTGGGGCCAAAGTGCCTTTTTTGATGGTCCAGGCGCGGGCTTCTTTGGGGCCGACAGTGAAGTAGGTTTCCAGTTGCAAGAGGTCATGACCCGCGCGGATCAGACGATCCAGACCGGCTTCTTCGAGGCCCATCTCGCTGAGGAACATCTCGGCTTCTTCGGCTTCAAGCTGGCTAATCTCTTCTTCGATCTGCGCCGAGATGATCACATGGGTATTACCCTGCCCCGCGGCCATTTCAGCCACGGCTGCGGAATGCGCGTTGCCTTCGGCGGCCTCGGATTCTCCGACGTTACAGACATAGAGCACAGGCTTGGTGGACAAGAGCTGCAGACCCTTCCAGAGCTTTTCGTCCTCTGGCGCGATTTCTACGGTACGCGCGGGGCGGTCGTTCTCAATCGCTTCCTGCGCCATGGCCAGCAGGCGGTCCTGCTCTTTGGCCTCTTTGTCATTGCCCTTGAGCTTGCGCACCAGACCCTGACGACGTTTCTCGATGCTCTCCAGATCCGCGAGCATCAGCTCGGTCTCGATGGTTTCCGCATCTGCCACTGGATCGACCCGGTCATCCACATGAGTCACGTCGTCATCGTCAAAACACCGCAACACGTGCGCGATGGCATCGGTTTCACGGATATTGGCGAGGAACTGGTTGCCGAGACCTTCGCCTTTGGACGCACCTTTCACCAAACCTGCGATATCAACAAACGTCATGCGCGTTGGAATGATCTGCTTAGAGCTCGCAATCGCCGCGAGCTTGTCCAGACGATCATCCGGCACAGCCACATCGCCAACGTTGGGCTCAATCGTACAGAACGGAAAATTCGCCGCCTGCGCAGCTGCCGTTTTGGTCAGCGCATTAAACGTGGTGGATTTGCCCACATTCGGCAGCCCGACGATCCCAACTTTAAAGCCCATATTGGCCTCCTGTCATTTGCTCTGCCGCTCTTACTGAGTGTTTGGGAATGACGCAAGGTGGTGTTAGGGTCGAGCCATTATGTGCAAGGGGGAATGAATTATGAGCTTTACGCCATTTCTATTTTTCGATGGCAACTGCGAAGAAGCGATAGATTTTTATGCCGAGGTTCTTGGGGCAGATGAAGTCGTGAAAACGTCCTTCGCCGAGGCACCACCTGAGGCCGGAATGCCGCCTGACGCGCGGGTGATGTATTCGCATATCCGCATTGGCGAGCATATGCTGATGGCCTCTGATATCCTGCCGGGTCAGCCCTATGCGCCACAGGCCTCGGTGCATGTGACCCATTACGCGAAGGACGCCAAAGACGGCAGCGCCAAATTTGCAAAACTGGCTGAAGGCGGAGAAATCCTGATGGACTATCAGGAAACCTTCTTTGCCTACGGGTTTGGCACCTGCAAGGATCGGTTCGGGACCCATTGGATGATCATGATCGCCAAAGAGGAAGAGTAAATGCGCCACCAGAGCTTTGAGAAATTCTATTGCACCAAGGTCGGCCTCGGCGAAGGTTGCGGCTGTGCGGAACGTGTGATCGACAACCATGAAATCGAACGCATTCGCGCGGGCATTAGCCTTGGCAAGTCGGCAGGCCCCGGCCCTTTGCGCCGCATGATCTCGCGTCTTTTGGGTCGCAAAGCGCCTACGCCGTCCGCGAAGGATTGATTTCCCCCAAAACTTTAGGCAAACCGCAGGGCGTAGTATTAAGGATCGCCCAATGACCGACTTCACGACCCGCATCGACGCCAAATTCGCCGAGCTGAAAGCGCAAGGCAAGAAAGCCTTTGTGTCCTATGTGATGGCAGGTGATCCGAACTATGAGACCTCGCTTGAGGTGGTCAAAGGCCTGCCAGCCGCAGGTGTTGATATTATCGAGCTCGGCCTGCCCTTCACCGATCCAATGGCTGACGGTCCAACCATTCAGCTGGCCGGTCAGCGCGCGCTGGATCAGGGCATGACGCTGGAAACCACGCTGCAAATGGCGCGGGATTTCCGCAAAGATGACGACACGACCCCGATCGTGCTGATGGGCTACTACAATCCAATCTACAGCCGTGGCGTTGATAAGTTCCTGCAAGACGCCAAAGAGGCTGGTATCGACGGGTTGATCGTGGTCGACCTGCCACCCGAAGAAGACGACGAGCTCTGCATCCCGGCCCAAGCTGCAGGTCTGAACTTTATCCGGCTCGCAACACCAACCACCGACGAAAAGCGCCTGCCGAAGGTTCTGCAGAACACCTCTGGCTTTGTCTATTACGTCTCGATCACCGGCATCACCGGCGCGGCTGAGGCGCAGGCCACCAATGTTGGTCCAGAGGTCGAGGCGATCAAAGCCAAGACCGACCTGCCTGTCATAGTCGGCTTTGGTATCAACACGCCCGAGAAATCCGAGGCGATTGCCTCCGTGTCCGACGGCGCTGTTGTTGGTTCTGCGATTGTGAAAATGATTGGCGAGGGCAAACCAGCAGACGAAGTTCTGGCATTCGTTAAGACGCTTGCTGACGGGGCGCACCGCGCCTGAAACCATGCCCTAGGCCCCCACGCTTGAAACCGACCGCCTGATCCTGCGCCCGATGGAGCTGGACGATTGGTCGGCTTACAAAAAGCTTATGGTGTCCGACCGCGCGAAATTCATGGGCGGGCCGTTTCACGAACGTGAGGCTTGGGGTTTATTCTGTCAGGATGCTGGCCAATGGGCGCTGTTTGGCCACGGCGCTTTGATGATTGTTGAGAAGGCCACCGGAGACGTCGTTGGCCAAGTCGGCATCAACCACGGCCCGCATTTTCCAGAGAAAGAACTTGGTTGGATGCTTTACGAGGCCGCAGAGGGCAAAGGCTATGCCTTTGAAGCGGCCGAATGCATGCGGCGTTGGGCCTATGAGGTGCTCAGCATCAAAGGGCTGGTCAGCTATATCGACCCAGAGAACGAGAAATCACAAAAACTCGCCGAACGCCTCGGGGCGACGCGCGACGACGAAGCGCCACGCCAGGCGCCCGAGGATCTGTTCTATCGGCATTTGACGCTTTAGCTGAGCAACTCATCCAGCTTGCGCGCGCAGATGAAATCGTTGGCTGTCAACCCACCTGCCTCGTGGCTCGTGTAAGTGACCTCGCAATAACCCCATCCAAAGGCGATGTCTGCGTGGTGGCCCATTTTGTTGGAATGCCAGGCCGCTAGGTTCGCCATCTCAACCGCTTTGGCAAAGCCTTTGAAGTCAAAACGTTTTTTGATGTGATCCTCGGCCAATACCCAGCCATCCAGCAAAGCAAAACTCGCCTGGATCTGTTCAACGGACAGCACGCCGTCGCCCAGAGTGCAGGGCTCACAGGTTTCTTGGGTTGTCATTACGATGCCTTTTGAATTGGAGGGTAAAGCGGCTCAAACAGGCCTTTGGATTGCGCTTCGGCGATGTCCTGTGTCAGGTCGCGGTCGGCAGCGGCGAACAGGTCATCGAGGGTCTCGATCACGAAATAGACCGGCTGATGAATGTCGATGCGATAGGGCGTGCGCAGGATGTCCTGAATGTCAAAGGGACGGATCAAAGGGTCGCCGCTGAGAACCGCATGGGGCAGCTCGGTTTTGGAGGACGCCAGCCCAGAGCCAAGCGCCTTAAGTGCGCCGTTCTCGTAGGTCAGGCCGAACTCGATGGTGAACCAATAGAGACGGATCAGCCAGGAATATTGCGATTTGTCTACTGCTTGCCCTGCCCGCCCTATCGCTTCCGAGAACCGCGCGAAACGGGAGTCGGTCAAGAGCGGCGTATGGCCAAAGATCTCGTGAAAAATGTCGGGTTCTTCAATGTAGTCAAAATCCTTGCGCGACCGGATGAAGGACGCCGCCGGGAAGGTGCGATCGGCGAGCATGCCAAAGAACGTCTTGAACCCGATCAGTGCAGGCACCGGTGCCACTTTCCAACCCGTCTCACGCTGCAAAACTACGGAAATGTCGGTGCATTGAGGCACTTTGCTGCGTGGCATATCGAGCTTCTTCAGTCCATCCAGATAGGGGCGCGCCATATGGGTCTGAACCGCGTCCCATTGGGCGCTTACCAGATCCGCCCAAACGGCGTCTTCTTCGCCTGTGTAGGGAATCAACCCGTTCTCATCGGGTGTTTTAGCGGTATAGGCGGTCGATTTCGGCATGTTTTTCCTCTCTTTGGGAAAGTTTCGCGCGAAACAGGGGCAAAAAATCACCTAAAATCTAGCCTGAGCGTCAATTGTAGGGCAAAATATGCCTAAAGAAAACGACAACACCCAAACTCATGCCCCAGCTCGATGAAATTGACCGCAGAATCCTGCGCACCCTCCAGAAAGACGGCAAAATCAGCCTGCAAGCCCTCGCCGCGCAGGTGAACATGTCCACATCCCCCTGTTTTCGCCGTGTGAAACGCTTGCAGGACAGCGGGATCATCACAGGCTATGTGGCCCTGCTAGATCAAAAGGCCCTGGGCCTGAACGCTCAGGCCTATCTGCAGCTATCCCTGATTGATCACAAAGAAGAAACCATTCAAACCTTTGATCGCTTTGTACAAAACGAAGCGCAGGTGATCGAATGCGCCTCGATCACCGGATCGAACGACTACCTCTTAAAGGTCGTGGCCGAAGACGCCGAGGCGCTCGAACATTTCATAATGAAACGTGTGTTAAGGCTGGGCATCATCAGTTCGTCCTATACGAATTTCGTCCTGCGCCGCACGAAATCTTCGACGGTTTTGCCTGTCTGATGGCCCTACCCAATATTGGGGATTGCAAGTTTTTGCCCAAATTGGCAAACATCCCTTACCAATTTAGAGAGTTATGCTATGCCAGTGATCACCTGCATCGAGGATCTGAAACGCATCTATGAACGCCGCGTGCCGCGCATGTTCTATGATTACGCGGAAAGCGGCAGCTATACCGAACAGACCTTCCGCGAGAACACCTCGGATTTTGCGGACATCTACCTCAAGCAGCGCGTGGCCATCGATATGACGGGCCGCAGCACGGCGACGCAGATGATCGGTCAGGACGTCTCGATGCCAGTGGCCTTGGCCCCTGTTGGCCTGACGGGCATGCAATCGGCAGATGGCGAGATCAAAGCCGCGCGGGCGGCGGGCAAGTTTGGCGTACCCTTCACGCTCTCGACCATGTCGATCTGCTCAATAGAGGATGTGGCTGAAAACACGGATAAGCCCTTTTGGATGCAGGTCTATACGCTGACCGATGACGACTTTATGCGCCGCCTGTTTGATCGCGCTAAGGATGCGAAATGTTCGGCCGCCGTGATCACCGTTGACCTGCAATTGCTGGGCCAGCGCCATAAGGATCTGAAAAACGGTCTTTCTGCCCCGCCCAAGCCGACGCTCAAGAATATCATCAACCTCTCGACCAAATGGCGCTGGGGCCTTGAGATGCTTGGCACCAAACGTCGCGGGTTTGGCAATATCATTGGGCATGCAAAGGGCGTGAACGACCCGAGTTCTCTGTTTGAATGGACCGCCAAGAGCTTTGATCAGGCGCTGGATTGGGACCGCATCAAAGAGTTCCGCAAGATGTGGGAAGGCCCTCTGATCATCAAAGGCATCATCGACCCGCGCGACGCGGTCAAAGCGTTGGACGTCGGGGCCGATGCGATCATCGTGTCTAACCACGGCGGTCGCCAACTCGACGGAGCCCTCTCGGCCATCCGCGCCCTGCCCCCGATTATGGACGCGGTAGGTGACAAAATCGAAGTGCATCTGGACAGCGGCATTCGCTCTGGTCAGGACGTGCTCAAGGCCGTCGCTCTTGGGGCCAAAGGGACCTATATCGGGCGGGCCTTCATCTATGGGCTGGGCGCGATGGGTGAGCGTGGCGTGACCAAGGCGCTGGAGGTCATTCACAAAGAGCTGGATATCTCGATGGGACTGGCTGGACGGCGCACAATCGATGAGATTGATCGGGATGTGCTGATGGTGCCGAAAGGGTTTTCGGGGGAGTGGGAATAGGCTAGCTTGACAACAGTCATTTTCCACTACGTCGTTTTCTTGAAGAAACGGCCATCTATTGAAACGCCCGCAATGATCAAAAAATGGATCGCCTACAATACCGCCAAGAGGCGAGAGCGAGAGCTTGAGAAAGCTCGAAAAAACATTTCTTTGCAGACAGATAAACTCGCTCGCGATATCGTGGCTCGTCATTCACGTGGCAGCGTCGCTATTCAAATTGGATCAGTGATTACTAAGGACGAAATGGAAAATCTATTGAAGAAGTATTTCTGAAATGAGGCCAAACGAAGAAGACTATTCGAACATTGATTCTCAAACTGACGCTGAGTTTATTAAGCAAACGAAGGATGACCTTCACGAAGCTTCCATCACTTGGAATGAACTCGAGGCAAATTTAAAACATGTAGAGTCCATCCATGGGCATCTCGTTGTACCAGCGACAATTGAGCTTCGGCATGCAAGCCGGCATCTTTTCAGCATTTCATTGACAATCAATTCACGCAGGAGATTTTCATCGGATGAACGCTCGCAAATAAGGGAAACTTTACATCAGTCCCTGCAAAGTATCGACGCCGCTGAAAGAGAGTTGGTGGACTCGGTTTTTCTTCTCCTTAGAGCAGAATTCGATGAATATGCACACATTTATAGTTTTGAAGAGATGTCTACCGGCTTCTCAGACTTCGACATCTATCGCGCAAAACTGGAAGAGCTGCACTCTGATTTGATAAGAGCACGGCGGCAAACAAATCAGCGTGAGGAAATATATAAAACGGCCGCGAAAAACTTGGTATTTGAACTCACCGAGTTGCGGCAAGGGTTCATAGATTCCATAGCCGAGTCTGGTACAAATCGACGTAAGTTTGAAACCGAGATGCAAAAGTTACAAAAGGACTCTGCAAGGTGGCGTCTTCTAGCCTTTGCTTCATTTATTGCGACGCTAGCCTCTCTCTTTTTGTCTCTTGGGATAAACAGCGAGCAACTCCACAGTGTTTTTCAAACAGTGGTAGGTTTTTTCCAGCTCGGTACAGCCGACAACTAGGTGAGACACAGCAGCCCCGTGCAAATATACTTCGAGCAAAACCTCGCCTTCCTTGCCGTCCCCAAGACCGGAAGCACGGCCTATGAAATGGCCCTGCGTCCCCATGCCGACATCGTCTTTGCGAAACGCCGCAAGCATATGACCGCAGGCCAGTTCAAACGCCGCATGGTGCCGTTTCTGGACGAGTTCTATGGCCTCAAACCCGAGGTCATGGCGATCATCCGCGATCCTATTGAGCAAATCCGAAGCTGGTACAGATACCGCGCGCGACCCGTAGCAAAAGGTGGGCGCTCAGATTGTCAGGATCTGAGCTTTGACGACTTCGTGCGCCACGTCATGCAAGAGCCGCAACCGCCAGCCGCAGCCATTGGCACACAGCTTGGGTTCCTGTCGATGTTTGACGGCGTGATCCCTGTTCACCACATCTTTGCTTACGAAAAACAGCAGGTCGTGCGAGGCTTTCTGAATGACCGTTTTGGCAAGACATTCGAGTTCCAGCAAAAGAACGTCTCGCCTGACAAACCGACCCCCCTGTCGCCAGACGTTGAGGCCGAGCTACGCGCCTTCCGCGCCGAAGAATTTGCCCTTTATCAAAGGGTTTTGGACGCCGGTGGGCATTTGCAGCAATACAACGGGTAAATCGCGGCCGAAAACGCGCGAATACCCCTTTGCAATCTGATGATTCTGCGCTAAGGGCAGCGCTTCACGCGGGGTTACAGCCTTGGAGGGACCCTGCCCTAATCTATTGGAGAATTCAAATGGCTGGACAGATCCCTGATCTTCACGCCGAAGTCCGGACGGGGACAGGCAAGGGCGCCGCTCGTCAAGCTCGTCGCGACGGCTTCGTACCTGGTGTTGTTTATGGTGGTGACGCGGATCCTATCGCGATCAACATCCCATTCAACGTGCTTTTCAAAAAGCTCAAAGACGGCCGCTTCCTGTCGACCCTTTTCAACCTGAAAGTTGAAGGTCAGGAAGACGTGCGCGTGATCTGCCGTAACGTGCAGCGCCACACCGTCAAAGACCTGCCGACCCACCTGGACCTGCTGCGTCTGCGTCGGACTTCCAAAATCAACCTGTTTATCCCGGTTGAGTTTGTGAACGAAGAAGAAGCGCCTGGCATCAAAAAAGGCGGCGTTCTGACTGTTGTACGTTCCGAAGTTGAGCTAAACGTGACCGCGGGCGACATTCCTGAAAAGATCGTTGTTGATCTGGCAGGCAAAGAAGTTGGCGACGTTCTGACCATCTCTGCGGTTGAGCTGCCAGCAGGCGCGAAGCCAACGATCGATCGTGACTTCGTGATCGCGAACATCTCTGCACCATCTTCCCTGCGGTCTTCTGACAGCGACGACGAAGGTGAAGGCGAAGCAGTAGAGGGCGAAGAGGTTGCAGCAGAGGAATAATCCTCGCTGGGCTTTTGCCAATGATAGAAACGCGGCTCGGAAACGGGCCGCGTTTTTTTATCGCCGAAAGCAGGTGACCGTGTCTGCCGAGGCCTCGGGATCACGCCGGAACCCCGCCGCGATCATGGCTTTTCGGATCGCTGCCTTGCCTTCTGCGCCATATTTCTTGGGATGCCGCTCCATCACGACGGCGCGCAGGCAAGTGGGCCACTCCGTGTCCATATAGCCAAGCTCTGCCCCTTCGACGTCCATGATCAGAACGTCGGGCTGTACCATGGTGAGGACGTCTTGCAGTCTGAGCGCAGGCACCTCGATGCGTTTGCCGTGAGGTCCGGCGATTGAGGCCAGAGAGGATCCCCAGAAATGCTTTCCCGCCGCAAAACTCACGTACTCGCCCTCATGCGCGTGGCCGACAATGGCGGCATGTTCTACGGGCGTTGCGTGAAACCCGTTCAGATCCAATGTCTTGCGCGCGACCGGCACCATTCTGGGGTTGGCTTCAAAACTTACCACGTTCTCGGCCCCTGCTTTTGATGCACAGATCGCGCTGACATAGCCAAGCCCCGCTCCGATTTCGACAACCCGCATGCCCGGCTGGATCAAAAGCCGCGCGGCCTGCGCTTCGGCGCGTTCATAGCGCCCCTCTTTCAGACGCGCCGCAATTGGGCCGTCCTGCATATCGGCGGGAAGTGCGATGGAAATTCCGTTTAAGTCGAAGGGCTTCACTGAAAAACAACTCTGATTGCAAATTTGTGGCAACCTTAGGCGAGCGGAAAAATAATGCCAATATCTCTCGCTAAATCACCGGATCCGACCTAAAAGCGAACCCATCACAAAGACGGTGAGACCACCATGAGACTTTTCGTAGGCCTTGGGAATCCAGGCGATAAATACGCAGGCAATCGCCATAATATCGGGTTTATGGCCCTGGATCGCATTGCCGAAGACCACGGGTTTTCGCCCTGGCGTAGCAAGTTTCAGGGGGAAGTCAGCGAAGGCAAATTTGGCAGCGACAAGGTCATTTTGCTTAAGCCGATGACCTTCATGAACAAATCCGGTCAATCCGTGGGCGAGGCCATGCGGTTTTATAAGCTCGACAGCACGGACATCACGGTTCTGCATGATGAGTTGGATCTGGCCCCCGGCAAATGCCGTGTGAAGGCTGGCGGAGGCCATGCGGGCCATAATGGGCTGCGTTCGATCCACCAGCATATCGGGCCGCATTACGACCGTGTACGTTTGGGGATTGGGCACCCGGGTCACAAAGATGCGGTTGCGGGCTATGTGCTGCGTGATTTTGCTAGGGCGGATCAGGTGTGGCTGGATGATCTCATGCGTGGGATCAGCGACGGGGCCGAACATCTGGCCCGCGATGATGGTGGCAAGTTCATGAACGCCGTCGCGCTACGCGTGGCCCCGCCAAGGTCCTCGACCACAAAGCCCAAGGCGAAACCCGCCAAAGCGCCTCCTCCGCAGCAGGCAGAGCCAGACCCTGTAGAGGAGAAATCTCCTCTGCAAAGGCTGATGGACAAATTCCGCTAGACCCTCAGTTGCCGTAGCGTTCACGTTGCACCATGGGCTCTCTGCTTTCATGCTGAAGATGGAGTGAGGGAGAGGTCATATGCGCCGTTTGGGTCGAATTTTATTACGTATCATTTTGGTTCTGGTGATTGTTGTCGCCGCTCTGGGTTTCTGGAAACGCGAGGAAATCCAACGGCTCTTGGTCGTGAACTCTTTGTTTGATGCCGACAAGATCGTTGGCAATTTCTCGTCCATGGAAGCGGCGTTCCTCAAAACCGACCTGCCCAAGGGCGATGGCCCGACCTATGTTTTCCCAAAAGGCGATACGATCACCCTGCCCGATGGCGCGGATCAATGGATCAAAGACCGCAGCGTGACCTCTCTGATCGTTCTGAAAGACGGGGAAATGCGGTTTGAGGACTATTACCTTGGCACCACAGCAGAGGATCGCCGCATTTCCTGGTCGGTGGCCAAAAGCTATCTCTCAGCTCTCTTTGGCGTTGTCTTGGCCGAGGGTGCGATCGCCTCGCTAGACGATCCGGTGGTCAAATACGTGCCTGAGCTTTCAGGCAGCGCCTACAAGGACGCCACCGTGCGCAATGTTTTGAACATGGCCAGCGGGGTCGAATTTGACGAGGACTATCTGGATTTCAACTCAGACATCAACCGCATGGGACGCGTCCTTGCGCTGGGGCAAAAGATGGACGACTTCACGGCCTCGATTGACAGCTCTTTCGCGACGCCGGGGGATGCATGGCAGTATGTCTCTATCGACACACATGTGATCGGCATGGTGATCCGGGGAGCCACAGGGCGTCCGATCTCGGAGCTTTTGACTGAGAAAATCCTGACGCCCTTGGGCATGGAGCAAGACGGTTACTACGTCACGGACGGCGTGGGCGTAGCCTTTGTGCTGGGCGGGCTGAATTTCACAACGCGCGACTATGCGCGGTTTGGGCAGATGATCGCGAATGACGGAGCTTTTAACGGCACACAGATCGTGCCCGCAGACTGGATCGCAGCCTCAACGACGCCCAGCGCACCGACCAAAGCAGGACGGCAGCAGTATGGGTTTCAATGGTGGATGCCATCGGATGCGCGTCCCGGCGAGTATTTCGCGCGGGGTATTTACGGGCAGTACATCTACATCGACCACCCCCGTAATATCGTGATCGTCACCAATGGCGCGGACCGCGGTTTCCGGAACAGGGGTGTGAACGCAACCAACATAGAAATGTTTCGCGCTATCGCTGAAACCTTGTAGTCTGCACCTATGAAAGCAGATCCCAGCGTCAACGTTCTTGGCGAGACACTCATCTCCTGCAGCATGGACCCGGTGACCGGGTTCTTTCGCGACGGGGCATGCAACACCTGCGCGTCTGATCAAGGCAGCCATACGGTCTGTGCGGTCATGACGGACGAGTTCCTAGCCTATTCCAAATATGTTGGAAACGACCTCTCGACCCCGCGTCCGGAATATGGGTTTGCGGGGCTCAAGGCTGGGGACAGCTGGTGTCTGTGCGCGGCGCGGTTTTTGCAGGCTCACGACGAGGGATGCGCACCAAGGGTTAATCTTGCGGCGACACATCTGAGGGCCACCGACATCGTGCCCCTCAGCGTGCTTGAGCAATACGCATTGCCAACAGGCACGCGCCGTTAACTGTCCTGTTCTAGCAGATCGTCGATAAAGAGGCTGAGCAGCTGTGTGCGATTGTTGACCCCTGCTTTGCGGTATATCCCCGCGCTTTGCGCCTTGACCGTGCCCTCCGAGGTCTCGCGCAGCTCTGCGATATCTGAAACGCTGAGCCCTTTGATGGTAAACAGGGCTACATCCCGCTCGGCCGCCGTCAGCTCCCAGGCATTGAACCTGTCTTCTATGTGCTCCTGAAAGGTCATCTGCACAGACCTGAGGCTGGCTTCGGCCGCCGCTGTACGCTTGAGGGATCGCCGCAAGGTTAAATAGCCAAAAACCACCCCCAGCGTCAGACCAACCGCCGCGCCGATCTCTAAGAGTTCGCGCGTCTGCCAGCGGATCGGGTTGGTTTGAACACCAATGATCGTCAACAATATATCTGATACGAAAAACACCGCGCAGGCCCCCTGCACGGCTGTGACGGTAATCAAAAACAGACGATTTTTATCCATTCAGAAGCGTAAACTCCCCTGAGGTCCAAGAGTGATCAGCTGTCATCTTCGTCCTCATCACCCTCTTCGTCGTTACCGTCGTCGTCATCCTCGTCTTCGTCGTCAGCGTCGCCGTCATCCTCGTCGCCCTCTTCTTCGTCAGCATCTGACTCCGTATCTTCAGCTTCGTCCTCCGCTGCGTCACTGGCGTCATCTTCGTCAGCCACTTCAGGGTCCTCGCCCTCTCCTTCCTCATCTTCCTCGTCCTCCAACTCTTCCCAGAAATCACGCAGGATCTCTCCGGTGCGCTGGTTGAACACAATCTCGCGCTCGTGGGTGCTGCTCTCGGCTTCTATCCGAACGCGCCCAAGCCAGGTGCGAGACACGGTGACGTCTCTATACCCCTGCGCTTCTAATTGAGAGATGATTTCCTGGATGGTTGGGGCAGCAGTTGCAGGCATCGCGAGGGTACACCCTATGCAAAACGTTAGTACAAATTTTCTCATCATCGTCTTCTCCGAAATGGCTGCTGACCAATGCTGCACGGGACGTATGCATTGGCCAGCATGACGATCATTCAAGTGATTTCAAGCGAAAGCCGTTAGTGTGGGGACATTTGTGGGGTCTTTCGCTGAGCTACGTCCTAGAGGGACTTAGGACTCGTCGTCACCGTCATCGTCGTCGTCATCATCCTCATCTGTGTCGTCATCTTCTTCGTCGTCATCTTCGCTATCGTCTTCGTCATCCTCGCCTTCGTCTTCTTCGCCCTCGTCGTGATCACTTTCGTCGCCTTCATCATGATCGGCGTCATCCTCATCGTGATGCGCGTCGTCCTCATCATCGTGGGCGTCGTCCTCATCATGATCGGCATCATCCTCATCTTGACCCTCTTCGTCCTCTTCACCTTCTTCCTCTTCGTCCTCTTCTTCGAGGGCGTCTTCGAGGCCTTCCAGAAGATCTTCGAGATCTTCGATAAGGTCTTCACCGTCTTCGCCCCCACCGAAGTCAGCGAGATCGCCCAGATCTTCGATCAGCTCAAAAAGCTCGGGGGTTGGGTCGCCATCTGGCAGGCTGTCTTCATCCACTCTGATGTCCAACAGCTCTTGCGTCGTGTTGCGAAACACAAATTCGACCTCAACACCGGCGCGCGTGGTTTCAACCCGCGTGCGCCCAAAGAAACTGCGCGTGTCAGATACCGTAAAACCCTGCGCCTCTAGATCCGCGGTGATTTGGTCCTGCGGGTTAGAGGGGGGGTTAGGTGCTTCTTGCGCATAAGCGCCAGAGGCCAAAAGTGCCAAAGCTGTCGTCGCCAAAAGATTTTTCATGTCACGTTCCCTATTCCTGAAGTTGTGCAGCCTGATGCTGTAGGTTGGGAATGACATGGCCCTGGGCAGTTAAGACATTGAGCTAAGGGTTAAATCCAGCCATTCAGCACTTGCGTTTAGGCAAATCAACCATGGTTTATGCGCCAGTGGTCAAAACCGTGGGTCCAGAGCTGAGACATCTGGAAATCTCGATGAAACGAAAGCGCTGGCTGATGCGAGGTCGGGGATGCAACATCAGCCAGCGTGGTAACTTTCTAGGCGGATCGCCTATCTGTCACCATGAGACGGTCCGTAGGGCGACTTAGTCGTCGTCTTCGTCCTCGTCTTCATCCTCATCGTCGTCTTCATCTTCTTCGTCGTCGTCATCCTCGTCTTCGTCGTCGTCCATGTCGTCGTCTTCGTCGTCCATGTCTTCCGCCTCATCCATGTCGCCTTCCGCTTCGTCTTCATCAGCGTCGACTGGCTCTTCTTCGGTGTCCAGCAGGGCCTCGGACGCCGCGTCATAGGTGAACTCAAACTCTGTGCCGTCGCGTGTGGCTTCAACGATCACTTCGCCGCCGTATGTTTCAACATCGACAACGGTATAGCCCTGACCTTCCAGATCAGCTGTGATCCGGGCTTCAAAGTCGGTGCTTTGTGCGAAAGCAGCGGTGCCCAAGAATACGATTGCGGTGGTGGAAAGGATTTTTTTCATCTCTGTGTCCTGTGTTTACGAGGTTAGTCATACGAGGGTTCATCGACAGCGTTGGCTGCCTTGGACACAACTTGGGCCGAGGCGCTGGCCAGAGATATTGGGCTGGGGTTTAGAGCCGGGTTTTCAGCACCAAGGGTTAGAAATGGGAACAAAAGTTTAGCCGCTCGGGGCTTCATGATTTCCATTTTAAACCATACAAAACAGATACTTAAATACTGTCTCGCGCAAATTCCAAACGCAAAATCGTGTTTCATCCACATTCCGCAACCAAATGGAACGCCTAAGCCATGGTTGAGACGCTTAATCCATGTGTTTATGCGCGACCCGGACGCTGGTATTGCGATTTTNGCCAACTGCGGAACAAAAAAGGGCGCCCCAAGATAGGGCGCCCTAGAGATCTTCTCCACTAAGTGGGTTTATTCAGCGTCTTTCATGTCAAAGCCCAGATGGCGCGCGACCGTAAAGATGTCTTTGTCGCCACGACCACACATGTTCATCACGATGATATGGTCTTTCGGCAGAGTCGGAGCCAGCTTCATCACATGTGCCAGCGCGTGGCTGGGCTCGAGCGCCGGGATGATGCCTTCGGTGCGGCAAGAGAATTGGAAGGCTTCGAGCGCTTCTTTGTCGGTGATCGACACATATTGTGCGCGGCCGATTTCGTGCAACCAGGCGTGTTCCGGACCGATGCCTGGGTAATCTAGGCCTGCCGAGATCGAGAAGCCCTCGAGGATCTGACCATCGTCGTCCTGCAACAGATAGGTACGGTTGCCATGAAGGACGCCGGGACGGCCTCCGGTCAAGGACGCGCAGTGTTCCATCTTTTGGTTCACGCCTTTGCCGCCTGCTTCGACGCCGACGATATTGACGGATTGATCATCCAGGAAAGGGAAGAACAAGCCCATCGCATTGGAGCCACCACCAATCGCTGCAATCACGGTGTCAGGCAGACGGCCCTCGCCTTCTTGCGCGGCAAGCTGCTCGCGGACTTCTTTGCCGATGATGGCTTGGAAGTCGCGTACCATCGCAGGGTATGGGTGCGGGCCGGCGACGGTGCCGATGCAATAGAAGGTGTCGGCGACATTGGTCACCCAATCGCGCAGCGCGTCGTTCATGGCGTCTTTCAGCGTGCCACGACCAGACGTCACTGGCACAACCTCGGCGCCCAACAAACGCATACGGAACACGTTTGGAGCCTGACGCTCCACATCATGCGCGCCCATATAGACCACGCATTTCAGGCCGAACTTGGCGCAGACCGTTGCTGTCGCAACGCCGTGCTGACCGGCACCGGTTTCTGCGATGATGCGGGTCTTGCCCATGCGACGTGCCAGAATGATCTGACCCAGCACGTTGTTGATCTTATGTGCGCCCGTGTGGTTCAGCTCGTCGCGCTTAAGGTAAATCTTGGCCCCGCCAAGCTCCTCGGTCATGCGTGGCGCGAAATAGAGTGGGCTTGGACGGCCAACGTAATGCGCCCAGAGGTCATCCATCTCGGCCCAGAATGATGGGTCGGTCTTGGCTTTCTCATATTCCGCTTCCAGATCCAGGATCAGCGGCATCAGTGTCTCAGACACGAAGCGTCCGCCGAAGTCACCAAAGCGACCCTTGTCGTCGGGGCCGTTCATGAAGCTGTTGAAAAGATCGTTGGCCATAGCTGCCTCATTTCTCAGAAGTTGCCGAAAGTCTTAGGACGGAACGCGCCCGGACACCATCGGAAAGTGACGTCAAAGTTTCGGTGCAGGCTTTTCGCGTGCCGCCGTGATGAAAGCGCGCATCAGGTCTGGGTCTTTCACCCCCGGCGCGCTCTCGACACCCGAGGCCGTGTCCACCTGACGAGCCCCTGTCATCTGCACCGCAAGGCCCACGTTTTCAGGCGTCAGCCCTCCGGCCAGCATCCACGGCTTGGGCCAGAACTTACGATTGATGAGCTGCCAGTCAAAGGCCAGCCCGTTGCCGCCGGGCAAAACGGAATCCTTCGGTGCCTTGGCATCGACCAAAAGCTGATCTGCGACCTGACCGTAGACATCGATCTGTTTGGCGTCCTCAGCCGTCGCAATGCCGATGGCCTTGATTACAGGCAAACCATAGCGCGCGCGCACCTCTGCCACACGCTCGGGCGTTTCCTTGCCATGCAGTTGGATCATATCCAATGGCACCGTGTCTGTCAGATGATCCAGAAAGGCATCATCAGCGTTCACCACAAGCCCCACTTTTGCCACGCCGACCGGCGTGTCCAGCGCAAGCGCGCGCGCCAGATCGGGCGCGGCATAGCGCGGCGATTTGGCAAAGAAGTTGAACCCGACATAGGTCACGCCCGCCTCGGCCGCGGCCTTGATGGTTTCGGGCGTGGTCAGCCCACAGATTTTGACTTTGGTGTCCATAAGCCCCTCAAAATGAAAAGCCCCAGAGGATCTCTGGGGCCATCAGGTGATCTCTTGTGACAGGATCTAGCTCGCTTCATCCAAAAGGGCCAGTACCTCGTCCTTACCTTCGTTCGCTTTGCCTTTGAGGCGGCGCACTTCGCGTTGGCTATTTTTCAAATCGCGCTGTGCAGCCCCTGCCGCGGCGCGATGCTTATGCTCGCGCAGGTATTCCCAAAAGAAGCCGATCAAAAGCCCCGCGCCGATGCCCATGAAAATCACGATGAACAGCGGCAAAGACACCGAGAAGTTAAAGTTCAGCAACTCTCCCATCGGAGTGGGCAGCAGGTTCAAGGTGACCATGCCTCGATTGGCCAAAGCCACCGATATCAGTACCACCCCAAGGCTTGCCAAAAAGGCATAGCGAATATAGCGCATTAGGCTTTTCCGTTTAGACGATCTCTTAAGAGCTTCCCTGTCTTAAAGAACGGAACGTGTTTTTCTTCAACTGCGACAGACTCGCCGGTGCGCGGATTACGGCCGACGCGCGCGTCGCGCTGTTTTACCGAAAACGCACCAAAGCCGCGCAGCTCGACCCGATCGCCACGCGCCATGGCTTCGGTGATCTCTTCGAAAATGGAATTCACAATGCGCTCTACGTCGCGCTGATAAAGATGCGGATTCTCGTCCGCGAGTTTCTGAATCAATTCAGACCGGATCATCTATAGCCACTCCCCAGTGTTCTGTTTTGTTTTTTTGAACAACAGTTCAGACTATAGAAACAATATTGGCCAAACGGAAACCTTAAGATCCGCCAAACCCCTGATTTTGGTGCAAAAAAGGAGAGGTTTGGGGGAAATTGCTGCATCACACATAATTTATGCAGGGTTAAAGCGCAGCAATTTCAATGCTGCATCGCAGAACTCACATCGCGATTCGGGCATTTGATTGCGGCATTTGATCGGCCAAAGGCGCCCTAACACGACGAAGAAATCCGGTTGAACTTTGGCGGCACCCTCGTCACTACTCCGCGGTACGGAGGGACATCATTTGGCACAGATCAAAACCATACTGGACCGTATCTCCAAACACGCAGATTCTCAGATCGAGCGGGGCGCGGTTGCAAGCTATATCCCCGAGCTGGCCTCGGTTGATTCCAAGCAGTTTGGCATGTCCGTTGTAATGGCCAATGGTCAGAGCTTTTCTGTCGGCGATGCGGCAACGCGTTTTTCGATCCAGTCGGTCTCTAAGGTCTTTACGCTGGCCCTTGCACTGGGACGTCTTGGCGATCAGCTCTGGAGCCGCGTGGGGCGCGAACCCTCTGGCCTGCCCTTCAACTCGATCCTGCAGTTGGAACATGAACGCGGCATTCCCCGCAATCCATTCATCAACGCAGGTGCTTTGGTTGTGACCGACGCGATCTTGACGGGCCATCAGCCGCGCGAAGTGCTTGGCGAACTCTTGCGATTTGTGCGCGCTGCAGCGGGGGATGACGACATCCATATCAACAAAGCCGCGGCGAAATCCGAGGCCGAGCACGGCGCACGTAACCTGTCCTTGGCGCATTTCATGCAGGCTCAGGGCAATTTCCATAACCCGCCCGAGATGACCTGCGGGACGTATTTTCATCAATGCGCCATCGAGATAACCTGCGAACAACTGGCCCGCGCGGGGCGGTTTCTTATTGGCGCGAACGGCCCGCGTTTGATTTCCCAAAGCAATGTGCGTCGCATCAATGCACTGATGCTGACCTGTGGGCACTACGACGGGTCCCGAGAATTCGCCTATCGAGTCGGCCTGCCCGGCAAAAGCGGTGTGGGCGGTGGCATCCTCATGATCGTGCCCAACAAAGCCTCGGTCGCGATCTGGTCACCGGGGTTGAACGCGCAAGGCAACTCTCAGCTGGGCACTGAGGCCGCTGAGAAGTTTGCCGAGATGACCGGATGGTCCGTCTTTGGCTGAAAGGATGCTCAGGCCTTAGCCCCGACGCTTAGGACGCGCCTCGCCCCCTTTGGACGCAGGTTTCCCTTTTCCCTTGGCCGCCAGCTTGGCCGCCGCCGCGCGGGCCTTGTTCTTTTTGCTGTTGGGTTTGCCTTTAGGCGGCGGTGGGCCTTTGCGTTTGTCACTTGGCCCGTTGTCGCGTTTCTTGTGGCTCTTGGGCTTATCAGAGGCGGCCTTGTCGGCCTTTGGACCCAGATCCTTCCACACCGTTTCGTCGCGCGGCTTTTTGGCGTCGCCTTTGCGGTGGGGTTTCGCAGGAAGGTCCTCGTCGCGCCGAGGTTTTTTGAATGGTTTACCGCCGTCACGTTTGGGGCCGCGCGATTTGAACGGGCGGTCGGACTGTTCAGGCCGTTCCAATTTTGGGGCGCCTTCGACTTGGGTCACTTTAGAACCTTCGATGGTCAGGTCTGGGCCAATAGCCGCCAGGAACCCATCGACGCTTGAATTCAGAACCTGCACGAAGGTTTCACTCTGCTGAATACGGATCGCGCCGATGTCTTCTTTGGTCAGGTCTCCGGCCTTACAGATCATCGGCAAAAGACGTCGCACTTCAGCATCCGCAGCGCGGCCGCCCGCAACCGAGAACCAGGTGCTTGGGCCGAAATCCTCTTTGCGGCGGGGTTTGGTCTCGGCGAAGCTGTTCAGCTCTTCGGGGGCCGAGCGTGCAGTGCGCCGCAGGCGCAGATAAGCCGCCGCGAGTTGCTCTGCGGTGAAGGCTTCCGTCAGGGCTGCAACCGTATCCTGTTCGCTCTCATTGACCGGAGCCGCCCAGCCCTCATCGGCCATCATACGCGCGTCTTCGCGCTCTGAGACCTCTTCGAGTGTCGGCGCGCCGCCCCAGTCTGCGTCCAGTTTCGCCATCTTGAGAATGCGCTGCGCTTTCTTGGCGCTGCGTTTG
>JABSOU010000059.1 GCA_013215215.1 Cognatishimia sp.
ATTTTTAAACCGAAAGGAACCTGACAAATGTCAGCACAGATCCGCTATGCCTATCTGAAAGGTCAGACTTGGCTCTATCGCCGCAACTACCCCAAGGATGTTGCTGCCCTCTTGGGCCAGAAGGCCCTCAAGCAATCCCTGAAGACCGGAGACCTGAAGCTTGCTCGCAAAAGGGCGGCAGAGGTCAACACCCAGTACGAGAAGACTGTCGAGGAGGCCCTCTCTGGGGCACTCTCGCTGCCTTCCTCCTCTGGATGGTCCCGCCATTCGGAAGAGGCTCTCGCTCGTCTCCGTGACAGTCTGCAGCACTCTGAGCAAGTGGGCTTCACGAAGAGGATCGCAAAGGACACCTCGGTGGAGCAAGCCTCTCTCCGTTATCTGCATCGACGCATCCGAGAACTGCGCCCCGGTGGCTTTAAGAGTGTTCGTTACTCCGTGGAGCTCTTTGCCTCCAAGCACGGAGAGAAGAAGCTCTCGGAACTGGTGAAGGAGGATGGAAAGGAGTTCTTGTCCCTCATCTCTCGGCTAAGTGCCAACATCGGGAAGTCCCGGACGACGCGGGGCCTCTCGCTGGATGCAGCAGTCACGTGGTCGATGGGTCGAAGAGATCACATCACTGGGCGTACCCAGAGGCGTATCTGGGCGCAGGTGAACCAGTGGCTCACGTGGTGTGTCTATGAGGACTTACTGGAGGCCAATCCCTTCGCGCATGTTCGCTTCGAAGCCAAGATCCGCCCGCAGCCCTATGCTGTGCCAACGGATGACGAGGTGAAGAAGCTCCTGAGTGCTAGGGAGCATGTCATTGCTGATGTTATGAAGCTCTGTCTCTTCTCTGGGATGCGAGCAGGTGAAGCAGCAGGGCTCCTTGGTGATGATATCGTGGACAAGGGCCCAGTAGGGCTCTTCTTCCATCTTCGTCCCAACCACCTTCGTCTTCTAAAGACCGAGGCAGCAGAACGGTGGGTTCCGGTGCATCCTGAGCTTCTGGCATTGTTGAAAAGAAAGCCAGCGCAAGGACCGCTCTTTCCTGACCTCACAGTCAACGACATCACCAAGCGCTTTGCTCTACTTCGGAAAAGGCTGAAGGTCGAGAGGCCCGGTCTGGTGTTCCACAGCACCCGCAAGTGGTTCATCACTCAGTGTGAAAGAACTGGAGCTCCAGAGCACTTCACAGCCAGCATCGTGGGGCACTCTTCGGCTCGCTCTGAGAACGGGATCACCTACTCACTCTACTCAGCAGGCATCTCGGATCAGCAGAAGCGGGACTTGGTGGACCGGGTCGCGGCGCCATGATACCTGATATCGAAGCCTTCGAGGAACGCGCTGCCATTGCCGAGTACGATGGTGGCTTGTCCCGAAAGCGTGCAGAGGATGTCGCGGCTCAGGGACAGGGCTTTCCATCCCGTCAGGATTACTGGGCTTGGCTAGCGGAGTATGTGCTCACCGAGAGGCTACCACCATGATCAACACTCCGTCCGGGCGAAAGCTCGGGCGGGGACCTTCTCTATTTTTTTGTCGATCACGATGTCGTCCCCTGGAACAAAACCGAACTTCGAAAACTTAAGAAAAAAGAACGGAATGTGCTAAAAGCAACGTCTTGATGAATCCCGAAGCGGGAAAAGGCGCCAACGCAAGGTCCAAATCAACGGTTCTCATCGTAAAATTGGAAGGCAGATGCTTCTACACTAGAGCTTCATCGCATCGGCCAGGACTTCTGCGAGAACTGAAACTGCAAGCGTTCCCGCATCTCGAGTTGAGGGGATTAAACCAATGGGACCCTTCAAACGCTTTAGATCGGTCTCTCGAACGCCCATCAATCTCAATTCTATATCTCTAGAATTTCGAGCTCTCATACTGCCTTGGCTTCCGATATAAAAAGCGTCCGATTTGAGCGCCCACTGCAAGATTGGTGGTTCCCAGTCATGGTCGTGGAAAAACAAGACGATACTGGTTCGATAGTCGACACCGACTCCATTTGGCACGGTTCGCGATTGCATTCGGATTGTCCGGCAACCAATCCTTGAGCCTGTTTTCAGCGTTTCTGCATCTGGCGAAAGCAAATACGTAGGGTATCCCGCCGAGTTTACTAGCGTAGCGAAAGTTTCAGCCTCAGGTCCCTTTCCAAACACAAGAAAGCGGATCTCGGGATCGAGACGTATTTTTATCGACGCCTCAAGCCTTGCAGTTTCCTCGTTGTTCGCAAGCGACATAGTTCCTGTGTTGAAATCAATTTCCAGCGTGCAACTTCGGCGGTTACTTCGATTGTCTTCAATTGCTTGCAATACTGAGACATCCGGATTTGGGATCAGCAATATTTCAAGCCCGCCACCGCATGGTAATTCGATGTCAAAAAAAGGTGACCCGACACCGTATCGCAAAACACGCGTCGTGTTGTCTGCAAGTGCGTCCACCGCATGCAATGCAATATCTGCTTCAACACAACCAGATGAAAGTGTACCGACGTAATCTCCACTCGCGAAGATGGTCATCATTGCACCAAGAGGGCGATAAGAGGGGCCCTCAATTCCAACTATCACTGCAAATGTGCATGGTTGGGTTGCTGTCAATGCCGCGATGATAGGATTCGTGCCTGTCGAATTTAGGTCGAACATAGATAGGGTCCATGGTCCGGTAGTGGCTGGCAGGTGGGGTGGGCTTCTGATTTCCGCAGCGAAAAACACCTACCTGGCTAGAATTTCCCTCCAGGTAGGCAATCTTAATTTTTATCTTTAGCTACAGGACGATACAGCCCTACGTGTTAGTACACCGACAAGATGGGCGCGATATGCCGGCGACCCATGCAGATCCTCAATCATATCAGACGGATCACCCGACATGCCATCAATTGCAGAGGCAGAGAAATCCGTGCTCAATGCAGCTTCCGCTTCCCGCCAGCGATACACACCGTTATTCGATGCACCCGTTACAGCAACGCGAACCCCACCGGATGTTTTAGCGACAAAAACACCCACGAGTGCAAATCTTGACGCTGGCTGTTCAAATTTTTGGTAGTTGGCAACCTCCGGAACAGGAAATGTCACAGAGGTGATTATTTCGCCTTCGTCGAGCGCTGTTTCGAACATCCCTCGGAAGAACTCATCCGCCTGGATTTCACGTTTGTTTGTCTGAATCGTCGCCCCTGACGCCAAAGCGCCGGCTGGGTAACAAGCGGCGGGATCGTTGTTCGCAAGTGATCCACCAATCGTGCCTCGATTGCGAACCGCAGGATCGCCAATTTTGCCGGCCAATTGCGCTAGCGCGGGATAAGCTTCCCTCGATTGTCTAGCTACTTCCGCATGCGTCGTAGCACCACCAATGCTGACGGTACCATCGCTTTGGCTAACACCCACCATTTCGGAAATACCGCTGAGACTAACCAAGACCTCTGCCGACGCCAAACGTTGCTTCATCGTTGGGAGCAAAGTCTGACCTCCGCCAAGTGCTTGTGCGTCTTCTGATGACAGTGCCTTAGTAGCATTTTCGATTGTTTTTGGGTTTGAGAATTCAAAATTGTACATGTTTTTCTCCTTTCTGGTGGCTGGACCGGTTGCACCGGTTTAAGCCTTCCCAGATCATCCGTTCATCGCTTCCCAGACACGCGCGGGAGACACCGGCATGTCGATATGTTCCACGTCGTGTCCACCGCGTTGCAGCGCGTCTACAACGGCATTGACCACTGTTGGAGGCGATCCGATTGCCCCTGCTTCGCCGCAGCCCTTAACTCCAATCGGATTATGGGTGCATTCAGTTGCGTAGCTGTGATCAACAACAAGGTTGGGAAAATCGTCGGCGCGTGGCATAGCGTAGTCCATCAAAGAACCGGACAGTAGCTGACCGTTCTCGTCATATACCCCATGCTCTAAAAGTGCCTGACCAATACCCTGCGCTAAACCGCCTTGCACCTGGCCCGTGACGATCATCGGATTTACGACGTTGCCGAAGTCATCCATGGCAACCATTGAGCAAATGTCGACTTTGCCCGTATCTGGATCCACCTCGACCTCGCAGGCGTAAGCGCCTGATGGATAGGTGAAGTTCGCAGGATCGTAAAACGCGGTTTCTTCCAACCCTGGTTCGATATCCTCAATCGGGAAGTCATGGGGGATGTAGGCTTTTAAGGCAACCTCGCCAAAGCCAACCTTCTTGTTGGTGCCCTTGACGGAGAATTCGCCATCCGCAAAATCAACATTCTCTGCGCTGTCTTCCATCATATGGGCGGCAATGAGAGTTGCTTTTTTGATGATCTTTTCGGTGGCCCGATAGACAGCAGATCCACAAACCGCAAGGCTACGTGACCCATAGGTGCCCATCCCAAACGGGATCTTTGAGGTGTCGCCATGTACAATTTCAACCGACATCGGATCTACGCCAAGCATATCTGCGACCACTTGAGGGAATGCCGTTTCATGCCCTTGCCCGTGACTGTGCGCGCCAACCATGACAGAGATATTGCCGGTGGCATTTACGCGTACCGTTGCTGCATCGTAGAGACCGACCCGCGAGCCAAGTACCCCTACTAAATTGGACGGCGCAATTCCACATGCTTCGATGTAGCTATTGACGCCTAAGCCGCGAAGCTTGCCGTTCTTGGCACTCTCTGCTGCGCGTGCCTCAAAGCCTGCCAGATCCGCATGTTTTTCAAGGCCGTCCATAAGGGCATCATAGTTTCCACTGTCGTATTCAAGACCCGCAGCGGAGGCGAAGGGATATTGGTCGGGTTTAACGAAGTTCTTTCGCCGAATTTCCACCGGGTTGATGCCAAGTTCCCGCGCAGCCTTGTCGATCACACGTTCAAGGCTAAACGTGGCCTCCGGACGACCAGCGCCTCGATACGCGTCAACGGGTGCTGTGTTGGTGAAAACAGCCTTGACGTTCACATAGACGTTCGGAACCGTATAATTTCCCGCCATCAAAGTTCCGTGGAGGAACGTCGGGGTCGCAGTTGAGAAATTCGACAAATACGCGCCCACATTGGCCATGGTCTCAGTTCTGAATGCTATAAAGGTACCATCTTTTTCACAGGCCAACTCGATCTTTGTCACATGATCCCGCCCATGGGCATCGCTCAAGAAGGCCTCGGTCCGGGTGGATGTCCACTTTACCGGTCTCCCCAGCTTCTTGGCGGCTGCGAGTACTAACGCTTCTTCGCCATAGTGATAGATCTTTGACCCGAACCCTCCACCAACATCAGGTGCGTGAACGGTGAGCTTATTTTCAGGAATACCCATCACAAAAGCGCTGATCAGCAAACGCGTAAGGTGAGGGTTCTGCGAGGTTGTGGTTAGTTTGTAGTCGCCAGTGCCGGGGTCGTATTCCCCAATCGAGCAACGTGGCTCCATCGCATTCGGAACAAGACGATTATTGACCAGCTCAAGTGTTGTCACATGCGGAGCGTTTTTGATCGCCTCATCAGTGGCGGCACGATTGTCTTCTATCCAACCCCAGTCGAAACATTGGTTCGTACCGATCTCATCATGAACCAAGACATCATTGTTCGCCAAAGCATCAGCCATGTTGACGACAGCATCCAGCTCTTCAATATCGGCTTCGATGGCCTCAACGGCGTCCATCGCCTCTGCGAGCGACTCGGCGATTACGGCTGCATAGGCATCACCCACGTGCCGAACTTTTCCATGTGCTAAAACAGGGCGCTTTGGCTCTTTCATTGGATCGCCATCACGACTTACAATTGCCCAACCGGCTGGATTGCCACCCACTTCAACGAAATCTTCGCCTGTGAACACGGCCACAACGCCTGGCATTTCTTCGGCTACGGACACATCGATACTTTTAATCGTCCCGTTTGCGACGGTCGATCTCGCAAAGGCGCAATACGTTGTATTCGCAGGCGAATAGTCATCAGTGTACTTTCCGCGGCCGGTTAGGAAACGCACGTCCTCACGTCGTTTCGTGGCAAAGCCCATTCCTCCATCTGCTGCCATATCACTGACTCCTATTCTGCGGCCATAGCGACCGATTGACCGCTCGCTGCCATAATTGCGTTCACAATGCCCTGGTAGCCGGTACACCGGCATATATTGCCTTCGAGGTGGTTGCGGATCTCTGCTTCTGTTGGCTTGGGGTTCTCTTTTAACAGTGCTGCCGCGCTCATAACCATTCCCGGCGTACAAAACCCGCATTGAAGACCGTGGTGGTCTTGGAAGGCTTGCTGGATAACATTGAGCGACCCGTCGGCATTCGCCTGACCTTCAATTGTTTCCACATCAGCACCGTCTGCTTCAACCGCAAGCATCGTGCAGGATTTCACAGCCTTGCCGTTAACATGCACAAGGCACGCACCACATTGGCTGGTGTCGCAGCCGACGTGCGTACCAGTGAGGTTTAAGTCTTCACGCAATGCAGCGACAAGCAACGTTCGGTTCTCGACGTTGGCTGACATCTGTCGCCCGTTAATATTCATAGTAACTGTTGGCATCTTTTTCCTCCCTTTAGATGACTAGATCGGCGCGCTAGTTGAACATGCGTTTGAGCCAACCTTTTTTGGGTTTCTCTTCGTCTTCGTCTTCGTCTGCGTTTTCTGTTTCAACAGGCTCTTCTAAGCCGTCTTGAAACCGCTCAAAAAACTGATCGGCGAGCTTCTTCGTAAAGCCGTCAATGATGCGACTACCCAATTGGGCTAACTTGCCGCCGACCTTCGCTTCAACATCATAGGTTAGTCGCGTTCCGCCTTCATCTGTATCAGCGAAACTGACTTTGGCCGCGCCCTTAGCAAAGCCAGCAGGACCGCCTTTCCCTTCTCCAGTAAGAAGGAGACTCTCAGACACCTTAATATCTGAAAGGGTGACCTGGCCTTTGAACGTTGCTTTTACCGGGCCAACTTTTTGGATGACGACCGCTTCGAAACCGTCCTCAACGCTTCCCGTGAGTTCTTGGCAGCCAGGAATGCAGGTCTTTAAGACCTCTGGGTTCAAAATCGCTTCCCATACCACTGTGCGTGGCGCTGCGATGTCTTTGGTGTCTTCTAGCTTCATGGACGGCCCCGTCAAAAATGTTGACGCAGCGGAGCAAATCCAAAAAGCCCTGTGAAGACAGGGACAGACTATTGCAGTGTGGAACTGTCTCAATTCTGAGACACGCGGCTTCTAACCTTTGATTCCAAACCGCTTCATTCGCCGATACAGCGTTGCTCGCGATACGCCCAATTCCCGGGCGGCTAAGCTTACGTTGTGATCTGCACGGATAAGCGCACGTGTGATTGCTGCACTTTGTGCGCGTGCAAATCCCGTTGATGCGCTATCTCGGCCAATCAAATCACCGAGTGGTATCGGCTTTAGATCGCCAAAGGACTGAAGATCGAAAGCGCGACGCGCAGCGCGTGTCGCCCCGATAACGATATCATCGGCATTTGTCGCGAGAAGCGATACGCCGTCACTTGAGTCACTGACAACCAAAACCCTTGCATCACTGAACTTATCTTGAAACGCATCGGCCTCTATATTGCGAGCAGCTTGTCTAACGAGCTCGGCAATTAGGCCATTTAATGCTTCTGTTTGATCAGCGCGCGCAGAGGACACATCCAGAGCCGCCACGATTTCACCGTCCGGGCCATAAACCGGAGCATCAATACAGCTCATTTCGATATTGGTTGCCATAAAGTGCTGATCCCGGTGCACAATCAACTCTCTACCTTCCGCTAAGCAAGTGCCGATGCCGTTGGTACCTTGCGCAGACTCGCTCCAATCAGCGCCGGCACCAAGTCCCCAAGCTCGAAACGCATGTTCGTCAGCCATCTGATATCGGTGGTCAATCACAATGCCATCTCGATCGGTCAATAGAACACAGCATCCGGAGCCACCAACTACTGCAAAAAGTTGATCGAGCTTAGACTCGGCTATTGTTACTACACGTCCCAGTTCGCGTTTTCTCGTTTCGATTTCGAAGTTGGTTAAGTACTCTGGGCGGTCTTTTCGGCCTGGATCTAAGCCGTGTTTTCTTTGCGACCGCACCCAGGATGCCGCAAGTCTTGAGCGCGCACCTGCTGCGCCCGACTCAACAGCTCGGGCGACTCTGTCGATATGGAACTGAAAAGACGTGATCGTACAGATTCCCAATTTAACAACAAACAGTTTAGCTCAATTCGCAATCAGTTCAATCCGCGTGAATTTTTGTACTTCGGTATGCGACTTGCGTCGAATTCTAACGAATTGTGTTGTCGAGCTTGCAGTCGTCTTTTCCGGGCAGAGCAAACTAAGAGCGAACTATAGGTGCAGCATCAGTTGTTCTAAACCTTAAGGCGCCATTCGCTACCGTTTGTAAATCCTTCCAAGCCCGGCTAAGCAAGCAACGGAAGCTAACGAAGATGGGCGAGCACGACGAACATCCTACTGGGGTACATCCAAGCTACGAACTTACAGCTAGAGCTTTTCTTTCCTATCCGCATTACTGGTAATTTTTGTGAGCACTTCTTAATGTTCTTGCTCAGTGTACACACCAATTCAGCGGTCCCGTCTTTGGGGCGGCCCAAACTTTCCAAGTCATGGTGGGAATCAATGGATTGGGTTCTGCAAAAAGAGCAGGTTCCGATTGCAAAATAGTCCGACACATGTGTGACTTTGGGTGGTGCGGGATCGCAAACCAATCGCTCCTCCACTTCGTGCTTTAGCGGCAAGTTTATATCGACTGCCAATCTCTGGCAACTTGGGCCTGGCCAATGTCGATGGTGCGATAGATCGAAGTGCGTACCTACCCCCCATCTCCCATCACTGGTACCTATTAGGGGGGAGCGGACACACACGTACAGAGGGACCCACAAGAAAGAAGCCCCCAGAGAGGGCCAGAGAACCCCGTGAGACAGCTGTTCCTTTCGCAGACAGAAGAAGCACCCGCTGCACCCGTATGGCTGGGATGTCGAAGTGCCCCTATCGCTGGCTCCCTAAAAATGCCCCAGTAAGTGCCCCAGTTTGCTACCTGCTGCAGGAAAGCCGAAGAACGCTATCGAGAAGCAAGGTATCCTACCACCCCAGCCATCTTCCTTTCTTGAGCGTTTGCTAGGTGCAGTCAGGCCGTAGAGGCTCGGAACACCACTGTTCGCGAGTGGCGGGTGCCTCATCAGTAACGTCCAGTGTGCCAATTTCACGTTGTATCTGGGTCACACGAAGCGACCTAACTTGGGGTAGAAGGACGGGTGCTTAGTGCAGGGAAATGGCGAACAGCACTCGGGGATCTTTTTCGCGCAAGGCCTAGCTAGATTGTTGCACCCACTGAGAGAGACGAACTCCATTCTGCAAGTTTGCGAAAATTTCCGAAATGCAACTTGCACAACTCCCCCAATCCACAGGCAAATTTTCTCTATGTCTGTTTTTCGCCTGAGAATGTCGCAAGTACTTCAGCGTCAAAACGAGTCGTTCGTATCATGCGATCATGAGGTGCCGCTGTCTGTTTCGCAGTCAGCGGAGAATTGGGAAGCCGGTGAAATTCCGGCACTGCCCCCGCAACGGTAAGGAAGGTTAGGTTCGACAATCACCACTGGGACGAGGATCCCGGGAAGGTGTCGCAACCAAGTTCAAACCCCTTTCAAGTCCGGAAACCAGCCTCGCAGATATGTCAAACCGCGGGTGGCGGTGGGGGCACGGTTGTCGGACGTGATCCTCGCGCCTCCGTACGTGTCCTCCTTGTCATTCGCCCAAGCAAAGCCGCGGGGCGCGGCAGGAGAGCTAGAAGTGAGCAACATCCAAAGCCTGTTGGCACGTCCAAATCCGGGGCATGCTCTGGAACAGGCGTTTTATACAGATCCTGACGTTTTTCAGACCGACCTTGAGGCCATACATTACCGTGAATGGCTCTTTGCCGTACCCGCCTGTGAATTAGTGAAAGCGGGTGACTACGTCACCTATTCTGTCGGCGCATATCGCGTGATCATTGTGCGCGGTGCTGACAATCAGATCAGGGCGTTTCACAACACCTGTCGCCATCGCGGATCCGTGATTTGCAAAGCGGCGAAAGGCAATGCGCCGAAGCTAGTTTGCCCCTATCACCATTGGACTTACGAGCTGGACGGATCCCTGCTTTGGGCGCGTGACATGGGGCCTGATTTTGATCCCAAACAGCATGGGCTCAAGTCCGTGCATTGCCGCGAGCTAGCGGGGTTGATTTACATTTGCCTTGCCGAGGACGCCCCAGATTTCGACGCCTTTGCCAATGTCGCAGACCCCTATCTCGCGCCGCATGATCTGGGCAATGCGAAGGTCGCCTATGAAAGCACGATCATCGAGAACGGAAACTGGAAGCTCGTGTGGGAGAACAATCGCGAGTGTTATCACTGTGGGGGCAACCACCCGGCGCTCTGTCGGACTTTCTCCGACGATCCAAGCGTCACTGGAATCGAAGGCGGTGAAACACCGGCTCACATGCAGGCCCACTTTGACCGATGTGAGGCCGCAGGCCTTCCGTCGCAATTCTATTTGAATGGCGATGGTCAATTCCGTCTGGCCCGCATGCCGCTGAAAGAAGGTGCCGAGAGCTACACGATGGACGGCAAATCCGCGGTGCGCCGCTGGTTGGGGCGGTCTCCTTTTGCCGATGCCGGGACGCTGTTGAAGTTCCACTATCCAACCACTTGGAACCATTTTCTGGCCGATCATTCCATCGTCTTCCGCGTCACGCCGATCAGCCCGACGGAAACCGAGGTTACAACCAAGTGGCTGGTCCACAAAGACGCTGTGGAAGGCGTTGACTATGATTTGAAACGCCTGACCGAAGTCTGGATGGCCACGAATGACGAAGACCGCCGCGTGGTTGAGGACAACCAGCAGGGCATCAACAGCCCGGCCTATGTGCCCGGCCCATATTCTCCCACTCAGGAGTCGGGTGTGCTGCAGTTCGTGGATTGGTATTGTAACAGGCTGTCGGCGCGTCTGGCCCCAGACACCATGGCGGCGGAGTAGGGCAGATGAAAGACTTCAACACGCCGTCGTCTGAGATCTGGCAGGATGGCGAGATGCTGGAATGCGTTTCTGTGGTGCCCGAAATGGCAAATACCGCGAGCTTTTCGTTTCGTGCGCCCTCGGGGGCGCAATTTGCCTATCACCCGGGCCAGTTCCTGACGCTTGAGATCCCGGCACCGGGGCAGCCCGGCGGTGTCGTGCATCGCACCTATACGATCTCTTCGTCCCCGTCGCGGCCACGGTCGATCACGATCACGGCCAAAGCGCAGGCGGACAGTATTGGCACACGCTGGATGCTGGACAATCTGCAACCTGGCATGCGTCTTAAAGCCATCGGGCCTGCTGGCCTTTTTACCAACGCGCAAAGCACGGCTGGCAAATATCTGTTCATCTCTGCGGGTTCGGGAATCACGCCGATGATGTCGATGACGACCTGCATGTGGGATGAAGGGCGCGATCTGGACATTGTTTTTATCAATTGCGCCAAGCGCCCATCCGAGATCATCTTTCGCCAACGCCTTGAACATATGGCCAGCCGTACCGACGGGCTGGATCTGAAATTCGTTGTCGAAGATGCGGATCGTTATCGTCCCTGGACCGGGTTTCAGGGGCAGTTCAATCAGCTGATGCTGGGACTGATGGCGCCCGACTATCTTGAGCGCGAGGTCTATTGCTGTGGGCCTGAGCCCTTCATGCAAGCGGTGCGCGACGCGCTGGTCGGTCTTGGCTTTGACATGGACAACTACCATCAGGAGAGCTTTGGTGCTCCGGTGGAAAGTGAAGCGGATCAGCCCGCATTGGACGATGTTGTGCCCGATGACGACAGCAGCGCCGAGATCCTCTTTGCGACCTCTGGCGTGACGGCCAAAGTGGCGGAAACCGACACTGTCCTTGCTGCTGCGCGTTCGGTTGGTTTGAACATCCCGTCAGGGTGTACTTTCGGGGTCTGCGGAACTTGCAAGGTTAAGAAAAACGCCGGAGAGGTGCATATGGTCCACAATGGCGGGATCTCGGAAGACGACATTGAGGCAGGCTATATTCTTGCCTGTTGCTCCAATCCAATCGGCAAAGTGGAGGTCGAGGTTTAAAGCGGCTGATCAAGTTTGAAACCGCAGCTTGGGGGACGGCCGGCTGCGGTTTTGACGCTGTGTGTGTTGGCTGAGAGCAGTCTTCGGCGTTACGTCCGTTGCGTCTTCGACCTGAAAATCAGGCCGGAGACGAAGAAACGTGATTTCTGAGATGGAACATACTCCCTAAGTGTTATATAATAACATAAGCTTCCCTTGCAGAAGAACGACGACATAAAGGCCCCCACAATGAAGACTGACCTGCGGATACCTGTAACTCTGTTGACCGGGTTTTTGGGCGCCGGAAAAACCACGCTTCTCAATCAGTTGATGAAAGACGCAAGTGCTGGGCGTATCGCGGTTATCGTCAACGAGCTTGGCGAAGCGGGTCTTGATCACGATCTCATCGAGGAAGCCACTGAAGAGACCATTTTGATGCATTCCGGCTGCCTCTGTTGCACAATGCGCGGCGACATCGCGAAAACGCTCGGTCAACTGATGATCCGTCGCAATCTTGGTGAGCTCGCCTTTGACCGCGTGGTGATTGAAACCACTGGCATCGCGGATCCCGGGCCGATCTTGCACACGCTGGTTGTTGATAGTGTCATCGCTCCCGACTTTAGGCTCGACGGGGTGGTCACCGTCGCAGATGCCGCCACGGGGCCTGCAACGCTCGACACCCAGCGCGAAGCGGTTGAGCAGGTTGCCATGGCGGATCTGGTGGTCGTGAATAAGATCGACCTTGTGCCCGTGAAACAGGTGTCGAAGTTTGAAGAGCGGCTGAAGAAACTGAATGCGGCGGCCCGCATGGTCCGCACGATCAATGGACAACTGGATGTCGCCGAGATTTTTGGCTTGTCCGCGATGCGCACCAATGTCTCGCCGCTTAAAATGGACGATTGGCTTGGGGCAACTGCCTCGGCGCCAGATCCTTTGGCGGGGCTTTCAGGATTTGCGCCGAAACAGGAGGTAAGCCCAACCTGCTTTCAATCCACGTTGGTGCCGCAATCACATCATGAAAGCCGCATAAACTCGGCATCTCTGGAAATTGACGAGCCCATTCCGGCGGGGTTGTTTGATTTCTGGCTGGAGAAACTCGTTGCGATGAACGGGCAAAATATCCTGCGCATTAAGGGCATTGTGCATGTCAAAGGGATGGAGCTTCCCTTCGTCTTCCACGGCGTGCAGCACATCTTTGACGCGCCGGTTCCGCTGAAGTCCTGGTCTGGTGGTGATACGAAAAGCCGCGTGGTGATTATTGCACGTGACATGTCCGAGGAAACCCTCGCTGCGAGCCTGAAAACCCTCAAACTACAGCCTGCCGGGTCGCAGAAGTCTGAGGACGGAATGATGGTTCACACGACGGAAATCACGATCTAGCCGTGTCTGCATGCACACAGACCAGACCACCTTTCTTTCAACAGCGGGCCAACTAAACTTTGGGATAGCTTATATCAACACGGTCGATCATGAAGGTGGGCTTGTGCGCTTCTACCCTTGCAGCATTAAAAATTAAAAAAATCTAAACGCGTAGTAAGCTTCTCTGATAGTTTGACCCGCATTTCGATAAATGTTTTTTTGGGGGATGACGTTTGAACAGCTCCGTACATTCCTCTGGGTCGCGCGCTTGGGAGGTTTCAGAAAAGCCTCCGATCGACTGCACCTATCGCAGCCTGCGGTTTCGACCCGCATTTCCAACTTGGAAGATGAGTTGGATGCCAAACTATTTGAGCGCGGACCGGGTGAATTGGTTCTTACCAAAAAAGGGCAGCAATTGCTGACCTATGCTGAACAACTCTTGTTTGTCGAAGAAGAGATCAAATACCGGGTCGCCAACCCAGCGGAAACCGAAGGGCTTTTCCGCATCGGTGCATCTGAAACAATTGCTCAGGCTTGGTTGCCAAATTTCATACAGTCACTGAGTGAGCGATTTCCCCGCGTGAATATCGATCTGACAGTCGACATTTCGCTGAACTTGAGAACCGCAATTCTGGAAAGACGCTTTGATCTGGCTTTTCTTATGGGGCCGGTTTCAGAATACACCGTCAAGAATGTCGCGTTGCCTCATTTTGACCTCCACTGGTTTAAGGCAAAAGAATTGGGAGACGTGAACCTCTCGGAAGTTCCTATTATTTCTTATGCGAGCCAGACACGACCCTACCGCGAATTGACATCGGAACTTGCGCATCGTGTGGGGCCGAAGTCTCGGGTGTTTTCCTCCGCGTCTTTGTCCGCGAGTCTCAAGATGATTGCCGCGGGAATCGCTGTTGGCCCATACCCAAGAATTCTCGCGGCACGCCACCTCGAAGCCAATGAGGTAGAAGAATTCGATCCCGGATTTGATTTGCCGCCGCTGGAATTCACGGCCTCCTTTCTTGCCGAGCCCCGTAGCTTTCTTATTGAAAACAGTGCGGAAATAGCGCGGGAAGTCGCCGTTGAGTGGCACAAGACGCACGGAAGCTAGTTTCAAAAAATTTATCAATAGTGATAGAAAATGATAATTTGATTGAATGCACCGCCTTGTGGGATGGTTTGTCAACCAAGCAAGGACGCCAATATGCCACTTCCGCAAAACACCGAGATGGATTTGTCTCACCTATCGAGCAGTGAAATTCGTCAGAGGATCCGCAATGGTCAGCACGATGCGAACACGGCAGGTCTGGCCCCTGGGAAGCTCCAGTGCAACCTTGCCATGCTCCCCCAAGAGTTTGCACTGGACTTCCTGCGGTTTTGTCAGCGCAACCCCAAACCGTGCCCTGTAGTCGGCGTGAGCGAAACGGGCGATCCGATGTTGCCAACCTTGGGGCGCGATATCGACATCCGCACCGATGTGCCTCGGTATCGGGTGTTTCGCGATGGTACGCTCGCCGAGGAGCTGACCGATATCACAGAGCTTTGGACTGACGAGCTAGTGACCATCGCGCTGGGCTGTTCTTTCACCTTTGAGAACGCTTTCCTGCGCGAAGGCATTCCCGTACGCCATATCGAAACCGGACGCAATGTCCCGATGTATCGCACCAATATCGACCTCGTGCCCGCAGGGCCGTTTAACGGTCAGATGGTCGTCTCTATGCGGCCGCTTGCCGAGCAGTTTATCGAAGATGCGACCGCGATCAGCGCGCGCTTCCCGCAGGCGCATGGCGCGCCGATTGCCTTCGGAGACCCTGCCGCAATCGGGATCTCGGATGTTCACGCCCCAGACTATGGCGATCCGGTAGAGATCAAAGAGGGCGAGGTTCCAGTTTTCTGGGCCTGTGGCGTGACACCTCAGAATGTCATTCAGACCGCAAGGCCTCCGATTTGTATCACGCATGCCCCCGGGCACATGCTGATCACCGACGTCGCCGAAGACGCCGAAACCACAATTTACAAAGACCCAACCCAACACGGAGAGAACCAATGAAAAAACTAGCGACAGCAATGGGCGCACTTGCCTTTATGGCGACATCCGCCATGGCCGATGGACCGGTTGTCCTGAACGCCGTTGGCACCTGGTCCAGCTTGACTAACTTCCAGAAACACGAAGAGCCGTTCTTTAATCAGCGCCTGAACGAAGCCTCTGGCGGTGAGATCGTAGGCAAGATCCAATCCCAATCCGGTCTTGGCCTGAAAGGGTTCGAGATCATGCGCCTCGTGAAAAACGGCGTCTTTGATTTCGCCTTCGGCCTGCCGGGCTATGTGGCCGCAGAAAACGCAATCTTTGAAGGCGCGGATCTGTCCTCTCTGACACAAGACATCGAGACACAGCGCAAAGTGTCTGACGCTTACTTCGACACGCTGCATGACGCTTTTGCAGAGATCTACAACGCGAAACTTCTGATGCTCTATCCGTTCCCAAGCCAGACCCTTTGGTGCAACGGCGAAGTCAATGGCATCGCGGATCTGGACGGCAAAAAAATCCGTGTCTACTCGACCACTTTGGGTGACTTCGTAGAGGGCGTGGGCGGCACGTCTGTAACCGTAGCCTTCTCGGAAGTGATCCCCGCGCTTGAAAAAGGCGTCGTAGATTGCGCGATCACCGGCACCATGTCGGCTTACACTGCGAAATGGAACCAAGTGGCAACCCATGCCTACACGCTGCGCGTTGGCTGGGGCCTCGCGTTTGGCGCGATGAACATGGAAAAATGGAACAGCCTGTCTGCGGATCAGCAAGCTCTGTTGCAAACTGAGATCGCCGCACTGACCGACGCGATGTGGGCTGAAACTGCGACGGAGGACGATGTCGCGATTTCCTGCATTACCGGTGGTGCCTGTGAGGTCGGAGAAGCGGGCTCCATGGTTCTGGTTGAGCCGTCCGCCGAAGACCTCGCCGCGCGGGACAAAATCGCGACGGATGTTGTTCTGGCACGTTGGGCAGAGCGTTGCGGCGCGGACTGTGCTGCGAATTGGAACGAAACAGTTGGCCCGATCCTTGGTCTGACTGCCGCGGCCAAATAACTCTTTCCTAAATTGACGGAGGGGCGGGTAGACTCTGCCTGCCCCTCAGTAACTGACGTATAGGTCCAGAAAAATGTTAGACGCTCTCTTCAACGGTGCCCGTAAATGCAGCCTCTGGCTGACGTGGTTGGGCGGCATATTGATCGTGCTTTCCGCCTTCCTCGTCACGCTCGAAGTGTTTCTGCGCAAGGCGTTCAATGTGTCTCTTGGTGGTGCCGATGAGATTTCGGGTTATGCCTTTGGCGTTGCCACAGCATTGGCGCTGTCCTTTGCACTGTTTGAGCGCGCGCATATCCGAGTGGATGCCTTGCTCGGCGCAATTCCCAAAGTGCTGCATCCCTATATCAACCTGATGGGCCTGCTGCTATTGACCGGTTTCGCGCTGGTCGTTGTGGTCATGGTCTGGGGCATGGTCGGTGACACTCTGGACAACGGCTCGCGGTCGATCACGCCGATGCGTGTACCCCTCGCGATACCTCAAATTCCCTGGCTGCTTGGGTGGATGTTCTTTGTCTTTTCAGGCGTGCTGATCGCTTTGGTCGCCATCCGCCAACACTTCCGAGGCGACGAGGCCGGCGTGCAAAACCTGATTGGCGTCAAATCCCTGGACGAACAAATCGAAGACGAGACTGTATAAGCCATGTTGATCAAAACACTCCTTATTCTGCTGGCATTGATCGGCCTCGCTGTTCCGATTGCAGCCTCGCTTGGCTGGCTTGGCCTGATCCTGCAATGGACCGACAGTCCGATGCCGCTACACCGCGCGATTTCAGACATGGCGTGGCAGACAAGCACTGACTTCCTGCTGGTCGCGATCCCGATGTTTGTGATGATGGGCGAAGTTCTTTTGCGCGCCGGGATCACTGAGCGCATGTATGACGGCATCGTCAAATGGCTGGGCTGGCTGCCGGGCGGATTGATGCACTCTAATATCGGATCTTCCGCGCTTTTCGCCGCGACCTCTGGGTCTTCTGTGGCGACGGCTGCGACCATCGGCACTGTCGCTGTGCCTCAGATTAAGAAACGTGGTTACAACGAGCGCCTGTTCCTGGGCACAGTTGCGGCAGGGGGCACCTTGGGGATCCTGATCCCGCCGTCGATCAACCTGATCCTATATGGGCTGCTGACCAATACATCTGTCCCTGAACTCTATCTCGCAGGCTTTGTGCCAGGCTTCCTTCTGGCCGCGCTCTTTATGGCCACCGTTGTCGTCGCCTGTATGATCAAACCTGAATGGGGCGGAGAACAGCTGCGCCACACTTGGGCGGAACGTCTGAGTGCGCTGCCAGCTCTGATCCCGCCATTGGGTATCTTTATGGTGGTCGTTGGCTCGATCTATGCAGGGCTTGCGACACCAACTGAGGCGGCAGCGCTTGGGGTCGTGGCGTCGATGGTCCTCGCAACGATGAACGGTAAAATGTCGATCGACATGATGCGCCAAGCGATCGAAGGCACCATGCGCACGACCGCCATGATCATGCTGATCATCATTGCGGCAGTGTTCCTGAACTTCGTGCTCTCAATCATCGGCCTGACGCAAGCTCTCACCGACTTTGTCACCGGCCTCGGCTGGAGCCCGATGCAGACGATGCTGATGATTGTCGCGGTGCTGATCCTGATCGGCTGTTTCATGGAGACGCTGTCGATGCTCTTGACCATGGCGCCGCTGATCACGCCGATTGTCGTCGCGCTGGGCTTTGATCCTGTGTGGTTTGGCATCCTGTTGATGGTGCTCTTGGAAACCGCGCTGATCACGCCGCCGATTGGCATCAACCTTTATGTGGTGCAGGGCATTCGCAAGGGGGGACCCATGATCGACGTGATCCGCGGTGCGATCCCCTTCGTCGTCACCATGTTCGTCATGCTTGCGCTGTTGCTGGTCTTCCCACAACTCGCACTGTGGTTGCCGTCTCTGGTCTACTAAGACCAGAGCACACCACCACCCAAACCTAATTGAAAGACTGCAGGCGCGACCTGCAAACAGAGGAGCTTTATCTATGTGGCAGTTTTGGGTCGATCGCGGTGGCACCTTCACCGACATCGTTGCGAAATCCCCATCAGGAGAGCTGAAGACACACAAACTTCTGTCCGAGAACCCCGAGGTTTACAAAGATGCAGCGGTGCATGGTATCCGCGAATTACTGGAACTTGCGCCGGATCAACCGGTGCCCGAAGGCCTCATCGACGCGGTCAAAATGGGCACAACGGTTGCGACGAATGCGCTGTTGGAACGCAAGGGCGACCGGACCGTGCTGTTCATCACCAAGGGCATGAAGGATCTGTTGCGGATCGGGTATCAAAACCGCCCCAAGCTCTTTGATCTAAATATCGAGCTGTCAGAACTGCTCTATGAAAACGTTGTCGAAGTCGAAGAACGTGTGGACGCGAATGGCAATATCATTGCGGCTTTGGATACGGCCTCAGCGCGCAAGGCACTGTCTGAGGCTTACGGACAAGGCTACCGCTCTATCGCGATTGCTTTGATGCATAGCTACAAGTTCCCAGATCACGAAAAACAGCTGGGCGAGATGGCTGCGCAATCAGGCTTTAGCCAGATTTCTCTCAGTCACGAGGTCAGTCCCCTGATCAAACTCGTGGGGCGCGGGGACACTGCCGTCGTTGACGCCTATCTGTCTCCGATCCTGCGCCGTTACGTGGACCAAGTCGCCAGCGCGCTTGGCGCGCATACAGGTGGCTGTGAGCGCCTCATGTTCATGCAATCCAACGGAGGTCTCACCGACGCACGGCTGTTCCATGGGCGAGACGCGATCCTGTCGGGGCCTGCGGGCGGCGTCGTAGGCATGGTGCGTTCGGCGGCTGAGCTGGGGTTTGATAAACTGATTGGCTTTGACATGGGCGGCACGTCGACTGACGTCTGCCACTACGCGGGCGAGTTTGAGCGGTCGTTTGACACGGAAGTCGCGGGCGTGCGCATGCGCGCTCCGATGATGTCGATCCACACGGTTGCGGCCGGGGGCGGTTCCATCCTGTCGTATCGCGACGGGCGGATGCAAGTTGGCCCCGAAAGCGCGGGTGCGAACCCTGGTCCGGCGGCCTATCGGCGTGGCGGAGATCTGACTGTCACCGATTGCAACGTGCTCTTGGGCAAACTGAACCCAGATCACTTCCCGCATGTCTTTGGTCCCAACGCGGACCAGCCCTTGGACAAAGACATCGTGCGCCAAAATTTCCAAGCGCTGGCGGATGAAATCGGCGACGGCAAAACGCCGGAGGAACTGGCCGAAGGGTTCCTGCGGATTGCGGTTGAAAACATGGCAAACGCGATCAAAAAGATCAGCGTTCAGCGTGGCTATGACGTCACTAAGTACACTATGAACTGCTTTGGTGGCGCAGGTGGTCAACATGCCTGCCTTGTGGCTGACGCGCTGGGCATGGAGAGTATCTTTATCCATCCATTTGCAGGCGTTCTGTCGGCCTTCGGCATGGGGCTTGCGGACGTGCGCGCCATGCGTGAGCAACAGTTTGAACAGCCTCTGGACGATGCGAAGGCGGGTGAGGCCTTGGATAGCATCGCGAAATCGGCGCGAGATGAAGTTGAGGGGCAGGGGATTGAAGCCTCCGAAATCATCGTCCTAAAACGCGCTCAAATTCGTCCGCGCGATGCACAACAAAGCCTGGAAGTTCCCTTCGGTACGCCCGAGGCTATGGAGAGCGATTTTGTTGCTGCGCACCAGAAGCAATTTGGATTTGTCCCCGATACCAGCGATCTGATCATCGACGTATTGGTCGCAGAGGCGATCGGGCAAACCGGTGAGAGTGTGAATCTTGCCGACCCTGACGGGCATGTGATTTCTCAGTCGCAGGTGCCCGTATGCTTTGAAGGGCAATGGGGCGACGTGCCTTTGATCGACCGCATGAGCCTCGACATTGGCCAATCAGTCTGTGGCCCTGCGATTTTGACAGAGCCGACTGGCACCAACGTCGTAGAGCCTGGATGGCGCGCAACGGTGGCCAAGGGCGGAAACTTGCTACTGGAACGGATCGTTCCGCTTGAGCGTCAAGAAGCTATTGGGACCAAGGTCGACCCGGTCATGCTGGAGGTCTTCAACAATCTCTTCATGTCTATTGCCGAACAGATGGGGGCGACTTTGGCCAACACGGCCTATTCCGTGAATATCAAAGAACGTTTGGATTTCTCCTGCGCGATTTTCGATCAGAACGGAGATCTGGTGGCAAACGCGCCTCATGTGCCCGTGCATCTGGGCTCCATGTCTGAAAGTGTGCGAACAATTCTGCGGGCCAATCAGGGTAAGATTCATCCGGGCGATGTGTTCATGATGAACAACCCGTTTAACGGCGGAACCCATTTGCCCGACGTCACGGTTATCACGCCAGTGTTTGACGAGGCGGGACAAGACATCCTCTTTACCGTTGCCTCGCGTGGCCACCATGCGGACATCGGCGGTAAAACTCCCGGCTCGGCGCCACCCGACAGTCGTACCATCGAAGACGAAGGGGTCGTGATTGATAACTTCCTTCTGGTCGATCAGGGACGTTTGCGAGACGCCGAGACCCGCGACCTACTTGGGTCTGGAAAATACCCTTGTCGCAACATCGATCAGAACATCGCGGATCTGGCGGCCCAGATCGCGGCCAACGCAACCGGTGTTGCTGAACTGCAAAAGATCGCGCGGCAATTCGGGGTCTCAACAGTCCATGCCTATATGGGTCATGTGCAGGACAATGCCGAGGAAAGCGTGCGACGCGTGTTGGATGTTCTGAAGGACGGCAAGTTCAACTACCCGATGGACAGCGGTGCGTCTATCAATGTGGCGATACGAATTAACAAAGAAAGCCGGTCTGCAACGATTGATTTTACTGGGACGTCTGAGCAAAGCCCATTCAACTACAATGCGCCTCTGGCGATTTGCCGAGCTGTTGTTTTGTACGTGTTCAGAACACTCGTTGGTCGAGACATTCCAATGAACGAAGGGTGCCTCAAGCCTCTCGAACTGATCGTACCCGAAGGATCGATGATCAATCCGAAATCTCCGGCTGCGGTCATTTCAGGAAACACCGAGGTCAGTCAATCGATTGCCGATACACTCTATGGTGCGCTCGGGGTGATCGCCGGCAGCCAGGGCACGATGAACAACTTCGTTTATGGGAATGACGTCTATCAAAACTACGAGACCATTTGCGGCGGCACCGGCGCGGGCGACGGGTACAATGGCACTAGTGCGGTCCACAGCCATATGACCAACACACGGATGACAGATCCCGAAGTTCTGGAGGCCCGTTTTCCTGTTCGCGTTGATGAGTTTTCAATTCGACAGGGGTCAGGTGGCGTCGGTCGATATGCGGGTGGCGATGGCATCGTTCGCAGGCTCACATTTAATGAGGCGATGACCGTCACAACTCTAAGCTCACACAGGAAAGTTCCGCCTCACGGAACATGTAAAGGTGGGGCCGGCTTGACTGGTGAAAACTCGGTTCATCGTGCAAATGGGGCAATCGAGATGCTTGAAGGCAACGACCAAGTAGAGGTCCATGTCGGCGACACTTTCGTTATGAAAACCCCGGGCGGCGGAGGTTTTGGGAGCCGGTTAGCCTGATTTCGATGGCGACCTAATATCTGAACCAACGGTTTTTCCAACGCGCGTTGGAAAAACCGCGCAAAAGTGTTGTTTGTCCAACTTATAGTCATTGGACAACACAAAACGCATATGTTCCGTACTGAGGGTGCTGCAAA
>JABSOU010000060.1 GCA_013215215.1 Cognatishimia sp.
AGTTCCGCGCGTTGGAAAACAACATCGATCAGGTGGATGTGGTTGACACAACCTTTGCGCCGCTGGATATGACGCGGAGCAAGGATGTGATCTTTGAGGGCAATACGTTCCATCGGATCAATGTGCCGAGTTACAACCCTCTGGTGCTGGAGCATGATCAGAACACGGCTGCGAGCACCTGGGTTGTGGAAACGGGAGGGCAATTGCCATTCGGAGGCCGTGCGCGCGTGTGTGAGTCTGTGGTTGCGACCTCGCGCTTGCGCACGGGCTCGAATGTGACGCGTTGGGCGACGCCCTATGTGGATCTGGAGCAGGGCAGTAGCGGCGATCAGCTGCATCTCAATTGGGAAGAGCCGCTATATGGAGGTGTGACTGTGAAAGTCTCGATGACCTAAGGCGCTAGCGCCAGAAGGCGATCCATTCGATCAGCTGTGTGAACTCTCGGGCCAAGAAAACGGTTGCGGCACCGCCAAGCCAGATTTGATCGGCGATCAGCAAAAGCACGATGATCACGCCCAGCACCAGTGCAATCGTATTGGTCATGAAACGAAAACGCCCTCGGGTTTGCCTGCATCTTGTCTATGCAATAGCGAACCCGAGGGCGCAAGTTTTCTAAACGGGGTAGGCTTAGCCCAGCTGGCCCATTTTCGCGGCGACGTCAGCCATACGTGCAGAGAAGCCCCATTCGTTGTCATACCACGCCAGAACGCGCACGGTGCGGCCGCCGACGACTTTGGTCTGGTCAGGGGCGTAGATCGAGCTTTCGGTTGTGTGGTTGAAGTCGATGGAGACCTTTGGCTCTGGGTCATAAGCCAGAACGCCTTTCATCGCGCCTTCGGCGGCTTCGCGGACGACTTCGTTCACGTCGTCGACGGTGACGTCTTTGGAGGCGACGAAGGTCAGGTCGACGGCAGAGACGTTTGGCGTTGGAACGCGCATTGCGGTGCCGTCCAGTTTGCCTTTCAGGTCTGGCAGAACCTCGCCCAGAGCTTTGGCCGCGCCAGTGGAGGTTGGGATCATCGCCATCGCAGCGGAACGTGCGCGGTAGAGGTCAGAGTGGCGACGGTCGAGCGTTGGCTGGTCGCCGGTGTAGCTGTGGATCGTGGTCATCAGGCCGTTTTCGATGCCGATGCCCTGATGCAATGCCTTCGCGAGAGGGGCGAGGCAGTTGGTGGTGCAAGAGCCGTTGGAGATGACGTTGTCGTTGGCTTCAAGCAGCTCGTCGTTCACGCCGAAGACGATGGTTTTCTGAACGTTCTTGGCGGGTGCCGAAATCAGAACTTTCTTCGCGCCGCGCTCGCGGTGTTTGACCGCTTTGTTGCCGTCGTTGAATTTGCCGGTGCATTCCAGAACAACGTCAACGCCGGTCCAGTCGAGCTCGTCCATGTCGTAGGTCGAGAACATGCGGATCGGGCCTTGGCCCACATCCATTGTTCCGTTTTGCACAACAACGTCATTGGCAAAGCGTCCGTGAACCGAGTCATAGCGGATCAAATGCGCTGCGGTTTCGAGTGGGCCGGTCGCGTTGATCTTGACCACTTGCACGTCGTCGCGCGCAGCTTCTGCGATGTGCATCAATGTGCAGCGCCCGATACGGCCAAATCCGTTGATACCTACGGTGACGGTCATGCCTAGTCCTCTCGAAATTTTAGCAGCTTGGGGCCGGATATAAGCCCAGCATGCCATAGGGGAAAGTTAAATAGCGTTGGATTTCTGGATGTTAGCGATAAATTTCTACATGCTGTGACTGGTGGCGGTAACGTTAACCCTAACGGTTCCGCTAACATGTGGTGCAGCCTCTGTGCGTGTATCAATTTGCCAAAACGATTCCATTTGAAATTGACTACTGTTGGTTGACGAGACATAGATAGCACGCAGGCGGGAGACGCAGCTCGGGGCAGGCGGGTAGCAGGTGTGACTTTTGGAGAGACGGCCTGTCCGAATGAGAGCACCTAAGGCTCAGAGGCGGCCTCTAGAAAGCGCGTGTAGGCGGCATGAGTATCCTGCCAAAGCCCACGTGTGGCTTTGATCCAGAGCTGGAGGTCCTGAGGATCGCCCAGTTCCATCGCCTCTGCGCGGATCAGATGGGTGCGCAGCTTCGCCATGCCCATGACGCCGGTTGAGCCGGTGAGGCGGTGAATTTCCTCGAGGTCGAGGTCTTCGGCAGAGGCGCAGGTTTTCAAGCTTTCAAGCAAAGCCCTTACATCCCGTTCCAGCTCTTGCAGATTGGCGTCCGCCTGAATGCGCCCCAGACCACGTATCACGCCAGCGGCGACATCCCTGTCGACAAGGGCGTTGCTGGTCGACGAGACGATGTGGCTCGATGCACTGAGGAACTGATCGCCCATAACTTTTAGGATCATGGCCTCGAGCGCGCTTTCGGAGGTGGGTTTGGTCAGGATATGGTGAATACCTGCAGACTTTACCCGACCCAAGTCTTCGTCGCGCGAATATGCCGTAAGGGCGACGATGGGCGTTTTGGCAGACAACCCATTGTCCGCGCGAATTTTCTGAGAGGTTTCTATCCCGTCCATGCCTGGCATGCTGATGTCCATGAGGATTAGATCATAAGCTGTGCTGGACGCCATTGCTGCGCCAACTTTGCCATCTTCGGCGAGATCGACGAAGTGACCGGCGTCAAACAACATCTGTTGCGTGATCATGCGGTTGATGGCGTTGTCTTCGACCAAGAGGATTGAGAGCGCGCGCTCACTCTCTTCTTCGGGCATCACAATGCCTGCGCTGTCTTCTGTTGGCAGCGGGAGGCGGACCCAGAACAGGCTGCCTTCGCCTACCACGCTTTCCGCGCCGACATCGCCTCCGAGCGATTCCACGATGCGTTTCACGATGCTAAGACCCAGACCGCTGCCTTCGCGGCGTCGGGCATAGGTGCTGTCCGCGGTGTAGAAGTCCTTAAAGATGTGGTCCAGTTGACGTGCTTCGATGCCTGCACCTGTGTCCATCACGCGAAATTCGACGATGGGTCCGTCGCCGATCAATTCTACTTCGAGGATCACTGTGCCTTCTTCGGTGAACTTTAAGGCATTGCCAACGAGGTTCAAAAGTACTTGCCGCAGCTTTTGCGCGTCTCCCATAACAGTCTGGGGCAAGTCTTCGGCGATCTCCGTCAGTAGGGTGATCTTGCTTTGCGTGGCGCGGGCTTGCTGGCTGTCGATGATATCCCGGATGAGCAGCCGGAGATCGAATTGCGCGATGCGGATGTCGTCCTGGCCCGCATCCATGCGCGAGACGTCCAAGACGTTGTTCACATGGTGCAGCAAAAGTTTGGCCGAGGTCTCGATGGCCGCAACAAGGCGCAGTTGTTTTTCGCTACGCATCGATTTTTGCAGAAGGGCAGAGGCGCCAAGGATTCCGTTCAAGGGGGTTCTGGTCTCGTGGCTCATCACCGCCAGAAGATCGGATTTTGCCTTTTCGCTGGTTTTGGCCTCGTCATGGGCCTCGCGCAACGCTTTCTGCGAATTCACCCGTCGAGTGATGTCGCGTACATGGGCCACGAAAAGCTCTTTTTCAGCGTCGGTTTCGACCTGCGTGAGAGAGACCGCGACGGGAAAACGGGAGCCATCTGCGCGGGTGGCCTGGGTTTCAACCCGTTCTTTGTGAAGGAAGCCAGAGTCGCGTGGATCACTGAAGTGTTTGGCCGGCGTAGTGGCCTGCAAAAGATCTTGTAAATCAATGCCTTCGACTGCGTTCTTGGCTATTCCAAACATAATATGCCCAGGCGCGTTCATTTCTTGCACTTTGCCTTTGTCCGAGCAAACTATAACCGCGTCTGTGTTACTTTTCAGGATCGCTTCGGTGCGCGCCTTGGTGCGGGAGACCTCTTGCAAGGCACGCCTGCGTACGGACTCTTGTCGATAAAAACCCGCTGCCAGAAGCAAAAGCAGGAAGAACAGGATCCCAGTCTGGGCCGAGTTCCAAAAGATCATGTGACGCGCGTCCATTTCGCGCGCATCCGCCTGCGCCCAGTTGATCTGAAATCCAGACAGGGCGATCTTTCGAACGTCTGCTTGGATACTTTGTGTCTGTCGGGCGAGCGCAGGAAGATCCTTTAGTAGGCCATCATCGCCCTGCGCAAAGTAAACCACGGTGTTGCGCAGGTAGGCGAGAACACTCTCGAGAGGTTCAGAGAACCGCGCCTCTTCGCGGTGGCTCGCAAAGGTTTGGCTTTCGTGGATGAGCGTCACGCGACTGTAAAAGACATCGTAACGTAGCCGAATTTCGCGCGTGTCCAGAGGTGCACCAAAATCTGAGCGCAGGCTGGAATTCAAACGGTGATATTCGGCTTCGACCTGCCCCAGGGCCCAAGGGGCTTGATCCGGGCGCGGACCTGTCAGGGTCGAGATCCGGTCTGTCATGTTGTGGGCAAAGAGCCCGACTTGCAAAAGGCACACAATGGCTGCTGCTGCAAACAACAGGGCCTTCGCGATGCGACTTTTGAACATGTCTATGCTTTCCGGCTTATTTCCGCCGGGGGCACGTTATCCGCCGCCATTCAAAACGGCAATTCTATTCAATTGCCAAATACTGCGGGAATAAATTGTTTCGCTCTGAAAGTCGGGCGATGAGTCGAAAGGAAAGACGATCCAAAGCGGACCTTTGTCGCGCAGAGACATTGGCTGGCCGTTTCGTTTATAAGCGATCAATGCTCGGCCGGGCTGGGCGTCTGTAGCGGGGATGTCGATGCTGTAGTCATTGACGGCGCTCGCGCTGAGCGTGTCTCCATCAAAGCCAACCAGCTCTGCGATGACGCTCAGCTCAACGCCTTCGAATGTCTGGTCGCCATCGGTCCAAATAGTTGATGTAACGAAGGAATGAGACGGAAGACTTTGTAGCATCTCCATGTCAAACTGAACGGCGCCATCAGCGTTTCCTTCGGCGATGCTGCCTGAAATGGTCAAGACAACTTCGCCCTTTGGTTGAGCGATGTCGGCATATGTGAGGGTTGCTGTGCTGAGGGCGAAAAGGGCAAATGCAATGAGTTTTCTCAAATTTCCAAGTCTCCGAAATAATGGTCAAACTGTGGGTCCTGACGTTGAGGAAACCTGCGTTCCCTCCTGTATTTATGTGGGAAATTGAACACAAGATTCAAGCCGGCAAGAAACTTATGCTTCTCATATTCCTATGCATTCGGGTAATGCTATGTCCGGGAGTGAGGCTGTGTCCTATATGGTTCTCTGATAGCGTTTTAACGCGGACCATATTAGACACGGTCAGGGGAAAGAGAACACGCGTATGCGAATACTTATAGCCGATGACCATGATTTGGTCAGGGATACTCTTTGTGAGTACCTTATGAAAGAAGGTGCCTCAGAAGTTAAAAGCGCCAGCTCGTTGGATGAAGCGCTGAACCTCTGCGAAGAGGATGAGGGCTTTGACTTGTTGGTGCTGGATTACAATATGCCGGGTATGGAAGGGCTTTCGGGTCTGTCTAAGGCCATAGAAAACAATCAGGGTACGCCGGTTGCCATCCTGTCTGGAAATGCGCCGCATTCCATTGCGCAAGAAGCAATCGACCGCGGGGCGATCGGGTTTCTGCCAAAGACCATGACAGCACAAAGTCTGGTGCATGCAGTGCGCTTTATGATGGCGGGCGAGACGTTCTTTCCGGTGTCACATATCGTGGCCCAGAAAAAGGACAATCCGGTCTCCAAACAGCTGAGCAAGCGAGAAGTCGAGGTTCTGAACGGCTTGTGCAAGGGGCAGTCCAATAAGGAAATCGCCTCCGAGCTTGGCTTGCAGGAAGTGACCATCAAGCTGCATGTGCGTACGTTGTGTCGCAAGCTGGATGCGAAAAACCGCACCCATGCGGCGATGATTGCCAAAGAAGCCGGTCTTTACTGACCCTGTGCCAGGAGATGTCTGTGCGCGTTGTACACCCATAGGGTGTTGAATCCGCGACGGTTTCTGCTTTGCAGGCTGATTCGTTTCTGGTATCCTGCCAAAAAAATGAGGCAGGAAACGAGCAATGGGAACGGGCTTTTTGGGCACGTTCGTCATCTCCTGGTCGCAAACAGAGCTGGATGGTCTTCAGGCTGCACCCATAAGTGCCGTGCAAAAAGGCGCAGTGTGGTCCTGGAACGGAGAGACGGTCCGCGTTGATGGTCCATCGGGCCTATTGCGCTTGGAGCAAGGCGAAGGCGAGGCGATGTTACGCCGCAGGGCCGCGCGCATGGTGCGCAAGATGGTCGGTGCGGCTTTGACGCATACCTCTGATCTGAACAAGGTTGATATCGAAGAGCCGATGCTGGACGACAGTTTCGTGGTCACCGATGGCGCTGAGACCTATACGGTCACCTTGATTGAGGTCGCGGGCAAACAGCCTTTATTGATGTTCATTGATGAGATCCCGCCGAAGGGCCGCGATCTTTGGGTCGTCTATCATGCTTTGAACCGTGGCCGTGATGCGCAGCCGGGGGGCGATCCGTCTCAGATGATTTGTTTCGCGCCGGGTACTTTAATTTCGACACCCTATGGCGCGCGCCCGATTGAAAGCCTGCATGAAGGCGATCTGGTGCATACCAAAGACAATGGAACCCAAGAGGTGCAATGGATCGGCTCGCGCCGCATGACCGGTGCGCGTTTGTTCACGTTCCCTAAGCTGCGCCCGATCCGCGTGAAATCAGGCGCCTTGGGGTCTGGTGAACCGCAGGGCGATCTTATTGTGTCTCCGGACCACAAATTTGTGGTGCGCGGGGACGTGGCGCGCGATCTGTTCAATACGCCTGAGGTTCTGGTCTCGGCCAGTGAATTGGTGAATGGCACGAGCATCGCGACAGATTTCGCGATGCGCGAGGTCACCTATATGCACCTGATGCTGGAGCGTCATGAGATCATCTTTGCCAATGGCGTGGAAACCGAGAGCTTCCATCCGGCAGATGCCAATATGAGCGTTCTGGATGAAACTGATCGCAGGCGTCTTGAAGCGCTGGATCCGGCCTTTGTGGATCAGCCCTACGCGTTTGGGGATCATGCCCGGCGTCATCTGTCGGCGAGCGAAGCCGCAATTTTGCGTCACGACGTGGCTTAAGTTTTGTACTTGGCCTGAACTGAGCACACCATTTGCGGATATTTTAAAGAATTGAATTGAAAGAAATTACTGTGAAGAGAATTCTGTTTTTTGTTGCGAGTCTGGCGTTTGTTTCTGCTTGCGTGTCTTCATCCGGCGGTTCGTCGGGAAAGTACACCGCACAGCTTGGTGGCGATACCATCAGTTGGAGTGACATGCTTGTCAGTGACACGCTAAAGGCAATGCATGCCGATACTGTCGTCCAACTCAAACCGGGCGAGAGCGTCTATCTATTCAGTGCGACGAGAGCGAGTGATCTTGCGTCCAAAAACAACATGCCATCCGTCTTACTTTCTGATGGGTCCACAATCCGTGGTGACATTCGCACCTGTGAGTTGATCCTTTACAGACGTCAGAGAGCCAAGGAAATTAGCCTATATGAGGAGTGTCGGGCCAAGATGAAGCATATGCCGCTATATAATGCAGCGGCGCATAAACCCGTTGCACTGCCTCTGTCTCGGTTGATCTCAGATGCTGAGCGCGCCGTGAGGGCAAGTGGTTCGTGTCAGTGGTTGGGTTATGACAAGAAATTGGATGCACGTATGCGCGCACGTGGTGCGCTCGCAAGCTCCACGGACACGCGGCTGTTTTTCGCGAAACTGCGGTGCGGGGGCTAGAGCGCGCGGACGCAAACTTCATCGTTGACTCCCCCTCAATCCCCTTTATAAGCCGCCATTCATTGGTGTTGGTGGCCCTCGCAAGAGGATCCCTGTCATCCCGGCAAAATCCGGGAAGAGGACAACGCCCTTCGAAAACCTGAACGAAGGAGATCAGCAGATGACAAAAAGAACCGCTGCCAAGTACAAAATTGACCGCCGGATGGGCGAAAACATCTGGGGTCGTCCAAAATCCCCAGTGAACCGTCGTGAATACGGCCCAGGCCAGCACGGTCAGCGCCGCAAAGGCAAAATGTCTGACTTCGGTCTTCAGCTGCGCGCAAAGCAGAAGCTGAAAGGCTACTACGGCGACCTGACCGAAAAGCAATTCCGTCGCATCTACGGCGAGGCTGAGCGTGTAAAAGGCGATACCGGTGAAAACCTGATCGGCCTGCTGGAGCGCCGTCTGGACGCAGTCGTTTACCGCGCGAAATTCGTGCCTACCGTTTTCGCAGCACGTCAGTTCGTGAACCACGGCCACGTTGAAGTGAACGGCAAGAAAGTGAACATCGCATCTTACCGCGTTAAAGAAGGCGACGTGATCTCTGTACGTGACAAGTCCAAGCAGCTCGCAGTTCTGCTGGAAGCGGTTCAGCTGCCAGAGCGCGACGTGCCTGACTACATCGACGCAGACCACTCCAAGATGACCGCGACCTTCGTGCGCGCACCAGGCCTGTCTGACGTTCCATACCCAGTGATGATGGAACCAAACCTGGTTGTTGAATATTACGCGAAAAACTAATTTTTTGCCGATATCAAAAAAGAAACCGCGCTGTGATGCCAGCGCGGTTTTTTCGTTTTTGGATGCCTCTGTTTTACGCGGCGGCTTTGACCGGCTTTGGGGCTATGCTGCGCAGGATCACAAAGCCGAGGATGCCCGAGAGCACAGAGCCAAAGATCACGCCCAGACGCACAGCGTTCATTGCGTCATCTGCGCCAAAGGCGAGCGAGCCGACAAAGAGGCTCATGGTAAAGCCGATACCGGTCAGGCAGGCGACGCCATACAGATGCAGCCAATTGATGCCTTCGGGCAGCTTCGCAATGCCGCTTTTGACAGCGATCCATGTCGCGGCCACAACGCCGATCTGTTTGCCAAGGAAGAGGCCCGCCGCGATTCCGAAGGTCAGAGGCTGGGTCAGGTCGCTGACCGACAGGCCGTTGAGGCTCACGCCCGCGTTGGCAAAGGCAAAGATCGGCAGGATCATATAGGCCACCCAAGGGTGCAGCGCGTGTTCGACTTTATAGAGCAGCGCTTTGTCGCCATTCTTTTCCTTAAGCGGGATGGTCAGGGCGATCAGAACACCGGCCAAGGTCGCGTGGACGCCTGATTTCAGCACAAAGACCCACATGATCACGCCTATGATGATGTAGGGCGCGATGCGTTGAATCCCCATACGGTTTAGGGCAACCGCTGCGGCAAAGCCCAGCATCGAGAAGGTTAGCGCGTTGGTCGAGAGTTCCGACGTATAAAAGATCGCAATGATGATTATTGCGCCTAGGTCGTCGATGATCGCGACCGCCAGTAGAAACACCTTGAGCGCGACCGGCGCGCGGGTGCCCAAAAGGGCCAAAACACCCAGTGCAAAGGCAATGTCTGTCGCCGCAGGGATCGCCCAGCCCACAAGGTTCTCTGGTGTGCCCCAGTTGATTGCGACATAGACCAGACCGGGCACGGCCATACCGCCGATGGCTGCAAAGATCGGCAGGATCGCTTTGTCAAAACTCGAGAGCTCGCCAAGCAGGACCTCTCGTTTGATTTCAAGACCAATGAGGAAGAAGAAGATCGCCATGAGGCCATCGTTGATCCACAGAAGGGCGGGTTTTGAGATCTCAAACGACCCGATCCCAACGCGGATATTGGTGTCCAGCACCGAGGTATAGAGCCCCGCCAAACCGGTGTTTGCAAAGATCATCGCAAGCACCGCGACGCCCATCAATACCAGTCCCGCACTGGCCTCCATTTGCATGAATTTTTGTATACGAGAGAGTGCCTTTTCCATGTCCATCCCAAGTTGAGTTTCCTAGGGGTGATATGGGTTGAAACCGGCGATTTTCAAAAGAAAACGGGGCAAAAATCGCCGTTTCCGACCGTTTTTGTCATAATCGGAGAAGGTCGGTGGTATCTGCGCTTAGCAAACAGGCAATTCGCGCCAATAACCGGTCATTTGTGTCAGTCTTGTAACGTCGTGTGTATTAACTTTGCCTCAAAAAATGTCGCAAGGCTCGCCGAGGTGCCGAATTGCCATTTCCTATGGCTCGGCTGCGCACTACAACAAGGGCGAATGTAAGGAAGTGTTATGACACAGATCAATGTGCAGCCTGGGATCATGGAAATCGCGCTTTATCAGGGCGGTCAGTCGGCGCTTGCCGGCGTCACCGAGGTGGTAAAGCTGTCCAGCAATGAAAACCCCTATGGACCCAGCGAGGCGACCAAAGCGGCTTTCGCACAGTCCGGTCTGGCGTTGCATCGATATCCCGGCACGGATCACGCGGGGCTACGGGCTGCGATTGCCGAGGTGCAGGGGCTGGATGCCGAGCGGATCGTCTGCGGCGTTGGCTCGGACGAGGTGCTTCAGTTTGTGACGCAAAGCTTTGCTGGGCCCGGCGATGAGATCATCTACACTGAGCATGGGTTTTCCATGTATCCAATTCTGGCGCATGCCTGTGGCGCGACCCCGGTGAAGGTGGCCGAGAAAGAACGCGTTGTGGATGTGAATGCGATCCTGGCGGCATGCAACGCCAAGACGCGGATCGTCTTTATCGCGAACCCCGGCAACCCAACCGCGACGATGCTGGCCGCAGATGAGGTCGCGCGGTTGGCGGATGGCCTGCCTTCGGGCGCTCTGCTGGTGCTGGACGGGGCCTATGCCGAGTTTGTTGAAGGCTATGATGGCGGGGCGGCTTTGGTTGAGGCGCGGTCTAACGTGATCATGACGCGGACGTTTTCCAAGATCTACGGGCTTGGCGGATTGCGGATCGGTTGGGGCTATGCGCCCAAAGAGATCATTGATGTGCTCAATCGTGTGCGCCAGCCTTTCAACCTGTCCGATGTGCAACTGCAAACCGCAGAGGCTGCCGTACGCGATCAAGAGTTCGTGCGCTGGTGCCGAAGCGAAAACACGCGCAACGGCGCGTGGCTGAGTGAGGCTCTGCGCGCGGCGGGTGTTGAGGTCGACGAAAGCTTTACCAACTTTATCCTCGCGCGATTTGCGTCACCCGAAGAAGCGGACGCTTGCGATGAGGCTTTGAAAGCCGAGGGCATTCTGGTGCGCAAAGTCGGCGGCTATGGCTTGCCGAATTGTTTGCGCATCACCATTGGCGATGAGCGCGCCTGTCGCCGTGTGGCGCATACCGTGAAGCAATTCAAAGGGGTGGATGCATGACACAGATTTACAATCGTGTTGCCCTAATTGGTTTGGGGCTTATTGCGTCCTCCATGGCTTGGGGGATCAAACGCGGCGGGTTGGCGGTGGAAGTCACGGGCTATGCGCGTTCGGCTGAAACGCGGGAGACTTCGCGGAAGATCGGCCTGTGTGATCAGGTTTTTGACAGCGCAGCCGAGGCCGTGAAAGACGCCGATCTGGTGGTGCTCTGTGTGCCTGTGGGTGTCATGGGGCAAGTCGCTGCCGAGATCGCGCCGCATCTGAAGGCTGGGGCAACAGTGTCGGACGTGGGGTCTGTCAAACGGCAAGTGATCGCGGATGTCGCGCCACATTTGCCGGACAGCGTGCATTTCGTTCCCGCACACCCGCTGGCAGGGACCGAGCATTCTGGGCCGACCTCTGGCTTTGCCGAGCTCTTTGACAATCGCTGGTCGCTGGTGGTGCCGCCTGCAGATGCGGATCGTGCCGCGGTCGACAGAGTAATCGCCTTTTGGAAGGGACTTGGCTCGAATGTCGAGGAAATGGAGCCCGATCACCATGATCTCGTGCTGGCTGTGACCTCGCATACGCCGCACCTCATCGCGTACACGATGGTCGGCGTTGCCGATGACCTGCGTCGAGTGAGCGAAAGCGAAGTCATCAAATACTCAGCCTCGGGTTTTCGGGATTTCACGCGGATTGCGGCCTCGGATCCCACCATGTGGCGGGATGTGTTCTTGAACAACAAGGACGCGACGCTCGAGATCCTCGGACGCTTTACCGAAGAGCTCTTTGCATTGCAGCGCGCGATCCGTCGGGGCGACGGGGATCACCTTCACGACTATTTTACACGCACGCGGTCCATTCGCCGTGGTATTATCGAAGCAGGGCAAGACACCGATGCGCCGGATTTTGGGCGCGGAAAGGCAACTTAATGCGTTTAAGAACAGGGCTTTTGGCCTTGTTGGTGACAGTGAAAATGGCGCAGGCCAATGCGCCATATACGTCTCTGCGTCCTGTCGCGCGGGAGGATATTTTTCCGGTGGCTCTGCCGACTTTCGCGCCGGATCGCTCGCTCAGGCCGATGCTTCGGCCGGGGTCCGCCTATGTGGCGAAGCGCCCGTCAGTAAAAGAGCCTGAGCCGCCAAAGCGCGCAACCTCCACGCGGGTTGGCCGCGTCTGCGGAGATCGCAAGATCCAGGGACTAGAGATCGGCAATGTGCCGGGGAAATTGCCGGGCTGTGGCATTCGCAATGCGGTGAAGGTCTATGAGGTCGCAGGGGTCAAGCTCAGCACACCGGCCTCGATGAATTGCGATACGGCCAAGACGTTTAAGTCCTGGGTCGAAGGCGGCATGGCGCGGGCGGTGCGACCGATGCGCTCTGAGGTCGAGGAACTCAAGATCGTGGCGGGCTATTCCTGCCGGACGCGGAACCATAAGCCGGGGGCGAAGATTTCCGAGCATGGCAAGGGCAAGGCCATCGATATTGCCGAGTTTCGCTTTGAGAACGGCGAGGTGATTTCGCTGATTGACCACTGGGGATCCGGGCGCAAAGGGCGCGTTCTGCGGGACCTGCATAAATCGGCCTGTGGGCCGTTTGGGACGGTTCTGGGGCCAGAGTCAGATCGCCATCACCGCGATCATTTCCATTTTGATACGGCGAACCATCGGGGTGGGGCATACTGTCGGTAAGCCCATGGCGCGGAATCAAGGGCCGCAGGCCCGCCGTGCCCTGCGCCGGACCGGCCCCATGGGCCGGCGCATTTGCCAGCGTTTAGGTGATCAGCTGATCTGTCGCGGGTTTGGCCGAGATAAATTGAGATACTGAGAATGCCGAGCGCCGTCCCCCGGACCGGCGCAGGGCACGGCTTAGCGCAATGTCAGCTTGGGGGCCGTTCCAATTGGGATGATCCCAACCAAGGCTGCGCCATTGGCAAACCTCAGCGTCACGTCGATATCGTCGCGCGATCCCGAGAGGCTTGCAAGCAGCGCCATGACCGGTTCAGCCGTGTCTAGCGACGCCGAGGCCACCTGACCGCTCTCGCGCAGCATCGCCATCATGTCGCGCCAGTTGTTCAGCCGAAGCGTGGCCTCGCCGGTCGGAGAACCGACCTCATCCATTGTCAGCTCTGCGGCCATCTGGAATGACAGGTCTCCCCACGCGGCTTTCGCGGTGCGGATCGTAAGCGTGGTTGGTTGAGGGCGGCGATCCTCTAAAGCGCGCAGGTCCCACGGTCGGTCAAACCCGACCTGCATGCCCAGATCCATTGCGCTCATTTTCGCAGGCAGAACCGAGGTTTTCAGAAAGCTAGGAGGCGCGACGCCCTCGGCTTGATAGGCGAAATCATAGAGGTTTTCAGACCCTTCGACCGCGCGAACGGCCATGCGCAGGTTGTCGGCTTGCATGCTCCATCCGGCGTCGGACGAAATCGCCAGGGTCTCGCTCGCGAAATTGCTGCGTTCCACGGGCAATGAGACCTCGGGCGCGACCACCAAGGAGGCCTGCATTTTGGCAGACGTCACGGTCAGCTTTTCCTGAGGCGTCGAGATCACCTGCTCGGTCGGCCAGACCGCAATCACATGATTGGGCTGATAGCTGAGCGCAAGCAGTTGAAAGAAAGGCGCCGCCCAAGCCAGGCCGGTATCTGGATCGGCCAAGGCGATCTCGGTGAAGCTGGCGTCAACGCGGTTGGGGAAGCCCCCAACGGACAGATCGGTGTATTCCGCCTGCCAGCCTTCGATCTCGCGCGCCTGAAACCATGCCTCAAGCCCTGCTTTCGTCCCCGAAGACGCCACAAACCAATAGCCCGACCACGCCAGTGTCAGAGTCACGATCAGGTAAAGCAATGGTCTCATGTCGGCGGCCTTTTCTCTTCGTCGCTTTGGTGTTTAAACACGCAGATAGGAATAGGCCAGTGATGGGGCAAGAATGACGCTTTGGGTTTTCGGATATGGGTCGCTTTTGTGGAACCCGGGCATTGATGTGGCCGAGCAGGTCGTGGCGACGTTACCCGATTGGCACCGCAGCTTTTGCATGTCCTCGATCCACCATCGTGGCACCGACGCGCATCCGGGTCTGGTCTTGGCGCTGGATGCCGCGGACGGTGCGGTCTGTCACGGGGTTGCCTTTCGCGTGACCCCCGGGAGCGAAGAGGCCGCGCTGGCGGAATTGCGGGAGCGGGAGCTCGTGTCTTCGGCCTACCTGGAAACCAATCTGATGATTGATCTGGCCGATGGGCGGCGCGTGCAGGCCGTGACCTATGTGATTGACCCCAATCACGTGCAATATGTGCATCTGGATCTGGAAGAGCAAGCGCAGATTATCTCGACCGCTGTCGGGGGACGCGGTCCCAACACGGAATATCTTTATAATACCGCCGCGCATTTGACCGATTTGGGCATTGAGGACGCAGATTTGAACTGGTTGTCGACCCGTGTGCGTCAGTTGGCGCCTTAATCCCGCAATAAACCAATAATCCTTGGCAGGATGCTGCGCGCGCAGTAGGGTGGCGGCAGAAAAGAAACAGTGTCAGGAGCCGCCTCTATGGAGCTGCCAGACCGCGAGGCCGAGCCACAATTCTCGCAACCGATTAGCCAGATCTTCTCGATGCTGGCCGTTTTGGCGTTAACTGCTGTTGGCAGTTACATCGCCCTGCCGCGGGTATTGCCGGTCTTTATTGCCAACCCCTGGTTTAACGGGGTCATCGTCTTTGTCTTTCTGATCGGGGTACTTGCTTGTTTTTGGCAAGTGATTTCAATGATTTCCTCGGTGCGCTGGATCGAAGGCTTTGCGGCGCAGATCCCCGGACACGATATGTTCCAACCGCCGCGTCTGTTGGCGCCTCTGGCGTCTTTGTTGCGGGCCCGTGGGGCACAGAGCCAGATCTCGACGGCCTCGACACGGTCCATTCTGGACTCGGTCGGGACGCGGGTTGATGAGGCGCGGGAGATCACGCGTTATATTACCGGCTTGCTGATTTTCTTGGGACTTCTGGGCACGTTTTATGGTCTGGCGACCTCGGTTCCGGCGATTGTGGAAACCATCCGCAGCCTGACACCGCAAGAGGGCGAGACCGGTGCGGATGTCTTTGTGCGTCTGCAAAGCGGGCTAGAAGAGCAAATGGGCGGCATGGGGATTGCCTTTGCCTCGTCCCTGTTGGGTTTGGCGGGGTCGCTGATTGTTGGTCTGCTCGAACTTTTCGCAGGTCACGCGCAGAACCGCTTTTACCAAGAGATGGAAGAGTGGCTCTCGACGATCACCCGCGTTGGCTTTTCTTCGGGCGACATGGATGGCTCTGGTGAGGCGTCAATCTTTGGCGAGGCGCTGGAGCATATGATCCTGCAGATGGATCGCCTTCAGACGACCTTCGCGGAATCTGAAGAGCGGCGCACCGTCATCGAAAATCAGATCGGAGACCTTGCGAATTCGCTCAATCAACTGACCGCGCAGATGAGCCGTGATGGCGGCGCGGGCACGGCGATGATCCGCGTAGCCGAGGGGCAGGAACGCCTGATCGCGACCTTGTCTGAGATGCATCAGGGCGAAGGTGTGGATGCGGAAAGCCGGATGCGTCTGCGCTCGATCGACGTTCAGATGCTACGGATTTTGGAAGAAATCAGCGCGGGCCGTCAGGAAAGCATGTCCGAGATCCGGCAGGACCTGAATGCTTTGACTCAGGCCATCGGCGTTTTGTCGCAATCAGGCAAAGGCCGACGCCGGATCCACCCGGGGCAGGACGACTAAGTCATGGCTCTGTCGCGGCGCACTGGTCAACGTTTTCAGGCTCAGATCTGGCCCGGCTTTGTGGACGCGATGACGGGGCTGTTGCTGGTCCTGATGTTCGTTCTGACGATCTTCATGGTGCTGCAATATGTGCTGCGGGAAACTATCACGGGACAGGAAAACCAGCTTGGCGAGCTTTCGGCTGAACTCTCGGCCTTGGCACAGCAATTGGGTCTGGCACGGGATCGCAACCGCGATTTGGAAGCGCAGATTGGCACGCTGGAATCCACCCTGTCAGACGCGCAGGCCGAGGCTGAAACAAACGCATTGCTCATTGCGTCCCTGATTTCGGAACGCAACGACGCGCGCGATCAACTGGTGGCCTATGAGGCGCAGATCACGGCCTTTGAGGCGCAGGTCGCCGCCCTGATTGCGCAACAGAATGAAGCCAATATCACGATTGAAACGCTTGAGGGCGAAAAGGCCGAACTGCTGACCCAGCAAGAGGCGATGAACCTTGCGTTGGCGCAGGCGCGCGATGAGATTGACGCACAAGCGGAAGCGGCGCGACTGGCGGCGGCGCAGCGTGAGGCGCTGGAGACGATGATCGCGCAACTCGAGGCCGAGGCTTCGCAGGATGCGGACGCAAGTGCGGCTTTGGCGGCACGGATCGAGGAATTGCAGGCCGAGCTGAGCCAAGAGGAAATCGCGAAGCTGGCCGAAGCCGCAGCAGCGGAGGAATTGCGTAAGCGGTTGGAGGAGGCGGATGCTGAGCTGACCTCGCTGACGCTCGCGTTGGAAGAACAACGCAAGGCGGCCGAGGAGACCCTGACGCTTTTGGCCGCGGCTGAAAAGGCGCGTGAGGATCTGGATCTGAAACTGGCGGCGGCGCTGGTAAAGGAAGAGGATCTCGAGAGCCAGTTGACCAAGGCGTTACTGGCGCTTGAGACAACGCAGGGCGAATCCGAGAAGACGCTTGAGGAGCTGGCGGCGACATTGCTGCGCCTTGAGCAGGCCGATCAGACGGGCGAGTCTCTGACGCAGGATGTGGCGCGGCTGCAGACGGATTTGACGGCGGCGTTGGCCAATCTGGAACAGGCGCGGAATGATCGGCTGTCTACGGAAAACGATTTGGCGTCGACGACGGCGCAATTGACCGCGGCCCTGCTGCAGGTGGATCAGAACGCGGTCACGATTGAGGATCTTGAGGCGCGGTTGGCGGCAGTGACGGCAAGCCTTGCGGCATCCGAGGCCAATGAAATCGTCAGCCAAGAGCAACTGGCCGCGACCCGTCAGGCTTTGGCTGAGACGCAGGCGCAATTGGCTCGCACCGAGACGCAATCCACCGACACGCGTACGGAATTGGAAGGTCGGCTCGCGGATTTGAACGCGCGCTTGGCGGCGCTTGAGGCATCCGCTGCGGCGCGCGATGCGGAACTGACAGCGGTGAACGCGGATCTGGAAACCCGTTTGCAAGAGGCTTTGGCCGCCCAGTTGGCCGCTGAAAACCGGGCGACGGCTGCGGAGCGCAGTGGCGAGACTTTGGCGGGGCAGGTGGCATCGCTTGAGGAGCAGTTGACGGCGGCTTTGGTGGCGCAGCAATCGGCGCAACAGGCGGGGCAGACCTCGGATGATCTGCGCAAGGCTTTGGAAGAGGCGATTGCGCAACGGCTGGCGTCTCAGAATACGGTTGAGAACCTTGAGGATCGTCTGGCGGCCGCCTTGGCGGAACGGATCGCGATTGAGCAGAACATCGAGCTATTGACCAATGAGCAGGCCGATTTGAAGGAACAGCTCGCGCGGGCACTTGCGGCGCAGGAAGCGGCTGAACAAGCAGCCTTGGATCAGGAAGAGATCCAGCGTCAGCTCGCAGCGGCGATTGCAGCGCGTGAAGCCGCGGAGAGTGCGGCGGATACCACGCTGACGGCAGCTGAAGAGCGCGAGCGCTTGTTGGCGCTGGCGAACCAGGCGCTGGAGGATGAGCGCGCGCGGGCCACGGAAGGTGAAAAGCAGGTGGCCCTGTTGAACCAGCAGGTTCTAGAGCTGCGTCGCCAGTTGAATCAGTTGCAGGGTCTATTGGATGAGAGTCTAGAGCGCGATGCTGAGGCTCAGGTGCAACTGGACACGTTGGGGCGCGATTTGAACGCAGCGCTGGCGCGCGCGGCGGCCGAAGAGCGCCGTCGTCGTCAGCTTGAGGAAGCAGAGCGCAAGCGGTTGGAAGAAGAAGCCGCGCGTTTGGCGGCTGAGGCCGAGGATCTGGAACGCTATCGGTCTGAGTTCTTTGGCCGGATGCGCGATCTTTTGGGCAACCGCCAAGGTGTTCAGATCGTCGGCGACCGCTTTGTGTTCTCGTCTGAGGTTCTGTTCCCGCCCGGTGGCGCTGAGATGAGTGGCGAGGGTGTGGCGCAGATTGCCCGCGTGGCGAGCCTGTTGCAGGATGTGGCCGATCAGATCCCGCCAGAGATTGACTGGGTTCTGCAGGTCGATGGTCACACGGACAATATTCCGATTGGCGGCAATTCAGAGTTTGCGGACAACTGGGAGCTGTCTCAGGCGCGGGCCCTGTCTGTGGTGCGCTTGTTGTCTGAGCAAATGGGCCTGCCGCCGAGCCGCCTGTCGGCCAACGGATTTGGGGAATATCAGCCGATTGATACGGCCAATACCCGCGAGGCACGGGCAAAGAACCGTCGGATCGAACTGAAGTTTACTGAGAAGTAAAGCGTGTTGCGGTTCACTTGCCCCTCAAGTGAGACACAACTCGCTTGGAACTTATTGATGTCGCGTGCGTTTCCCAATCAACCTGTGTGACAGGCTAATCGCGAAACGCTTTAATTATTGGTATTTGGCGGATGTGATGAATTCACCAAAGCTTTCGCACCAGACAACAACGGTGGTGTAGTCGCTGACGTTCACGCCCTGCGGAACATCCACGAGAAAGCCGCCAAAACTTTTGATGTCGCCAATGAGGGCCGCCTCGGATTTGATCGGATTAAACTCGTCTTCGTGTTCAACGAAATCTTTGGTGAGATAGAGTTTATAGTCCGGTCCCGGCGCCATTTTGCCTTCGTGAACGATGCTTTCTGCCGTCAGGGACACTTTGCCTTCGCCCCAATGTAGGAAGTCGCTGCCGCGTAGATCGCGGGTGAATTCAGCTGAGAAAAGCGCCGCTTGGGCCTTTTCTTCGAGCATATCCGAGTCGGGGGAGGGGGGAGCAGTCAGGATGGGGAGCAGGTAGATGCCGAGTGCAAAGCCGACGGCCAGAGCTCCGGCGTGGGTGAATAGCAACAGTAGTCTTTTGAACATGGTGACCCCTCGTGACTGATATGAGGTGAGGGTGGGCGAGATGCTGCGATCTGTCCAGTGTTTTGCGTCGGGTATCGCGTGTCGCGCAAAGCAAAGCCGCGCAGCTCTTGCGAGCTGCGCGGCGGTAGCGTTTTGTGTCTGGCGTTACTCCGCCGTCAGAAGCGGTGGCTTGTCGCCTGCGATGCGCGGCTTTTCCGGGCCATCGAGTTTCAGGTGCAGCTCGCCTGCTTTGACCGTGACTTTGACCAGACCACCTTTGGCCAGTTTGCCAAAGAGCAGCTCTTCGGCGAGTGGCTTTTTGATGTGTTCCTGGATCACACGGCCCAGCGGACGCGCGCCCATCTTGTCGTCATAGCCTTTGTCCGCCAGCCATTCGGCGGCTTTCGGTGTCAGCTCGATATGGACGTTGCGGTCCATGAGCTGGGCTTCAAGCTGCAGGACGAATTTCTCGACCACCTGCAGGATCACCGACTTTGGCAGAGGTGCAAAGCTGATGACCGCGTCCAGACGGTTGCGGAATTCCGGCGTGAAGGTGCGTTCGATGGCCGCCGTATCCTCGCCTTCGCGGCGGTCACGGCCAAAGCCGATTGCCGCCTTGGCTTGCTCGGTTGCGCCAGCGTTGGAGGTCATGATCAGGATCACATTGCGGAAATCCACCGTGCGCCCGTTGTGGTCGGTCAGCGTGCCGTGGTCCATCACCTGCAAGAGGATGTTATAGACGTCCGGATGCGCTTTCTCGATCTCATCGAGCAGCAAGACGCAGTGTGGATGCTGATCCACGCCGTCGGTCAACTGACCACCCTGATCGAAGCCAACATAGCCCGGAGGTGCGCCGATCAGGCGGGAGACCGCGTGTTTCTCCATGTATTCGGACATGTCAAAACGCAGCAGCTCTACACCCAGCGTGTCCGCCAGCTGTTTCGCGACCTCGGTTTTACCCACGCCTGTTGGTCCGGCGAAGAGGTAGTTGCCGATGGGTTTCTCAGGCTCACGCAGACCCGCCCGCGCCAGTTTGATCGCGGAGGACAGTGCCTCAATGGCGGTGTCCTGACCAAAGACCACGCGTTTGAGCGTTTTCTCCAGATCCTTGAGTACTTCGGCATCGTCCTTGGACACGTTCTTCGGCGGGATGCGGGCGATTTTCGCCACAACCGCTTCGATTTCCTTGGTGCCGATGGTCTTGCGCCGTTTGGAGGCCGGGACCAGATGCTGGGCCGCGCCCGCTTCGTCGATGACGTCGATGGCTTTGTCGGGCAGCTTGCGGTCGTTGATATAGCGATCAGACAGCTCGACGGCGGTCTTGATCGCGTCGGCTGTGTATTTTACCGCGTGGTGCTCTTCGAAGTATTCCTTCAGGCCCTTCAGGATCTTGATGGTATCGGGCACAGACGGCTCGTTCACGTCGATCTTTTGGAAACGACGGGACAGAGCGCGGTCTTTCTCAAAGTGCTGGCGGAACTCTTTATAGGTTGTGGAGCCCATGGTGCGCAGCTTGCCGCCCTGCAGGGCAGGTTTCAGCAGGTTCGAGGCATCCATCGCGCCGCCGGACGTCGCGCCGGCGCCGATCACGGTATGGATTTCGTCGATGAACAGCACGGAGTCTGGGTGATCCTCGAGTTCAGTCACCACGGCTTTCAGGCGTTCTTCAAAGTCGCCGCGATAACGGGTGCCCGCCAAAAGCGCGCCCATGTCGAGCGAGAAGATAGTGGTCGAAGCCAGAACCTCGGGTGTTTCGCCATTCACGATGCGATGGGCGAGGCCCTCGGCAATCGCGGTTTTGCCCACGCCTGGATCGCCCACCAAGAGCGGGTTGTTCTTGCGGCGGCGGCAGAGTACCTGAATACAGCGCTCGACCTCGTGGTCACGACCGATCAGAGGGTCCACGTCGCCCTTGCGTGATTTCGCGTTGAGATCAACGCAGTACTTTTCCAGCGCGCTCTCTTTTTTGTCGGGCTCGGATTTGTGAGAGGTTTGCAGCCCCTCATCCTCGTCCTCTTCGTCAGAGCCGGTGATTGGACGGCTTTCGCCGAAGGCCGGATCCTTGGCCACGCCATGGGCGATGTAGTTCACCGCGTCATAGCGAGTCATATCCTGTTCCTGCAGAAAGTAGGCCGCGTTGCTTTCACGCTCGGCAAAGATAGCGACCAGAACGTTGGCACCGGTGACCTCGGTGCGTCCCGAGGATTGTACATGGATCGCCGCGCGTTGGATGACGCGCTGGAAGGCCGCTGTTGGCACGGCCTCGGATCCTTCGATGTCTGTCACAAGGTTGGAGAGATCCTCATCGATGAACTCGATCAGCGTCTGGCGCAGTTCGGTGACATCGACGCTGCAGGCCTGCATCACGCGCAGGGCGTCCGGTTCGTCCAACAGGGCGAAAAGAAGGTGTTCCAGGGTGGCAAACTCGTGCTTGCGCTCATTGGCTTGCGCCAGCGCTGCATGGATCGCCTTTTCCAAAGTGGTCGAAAATGAAGGCACTGCTCGAACTCCTTCCGCTAGGTGCTTTGGGCCGCGTGGGTCATTGGGCAACGGCCACGCAAAGTTTAAACCCGATACTCTTAAAGTTTGGTCGATCTAGGCCCGGCTTCAAGGCTTTTCTGGAATTTAGTGCTCACATTTTGCGTGAGGCGCGTGTGTTCGGCGACAGAATGGCCAAAAACGCGCTTGCTCTAGGTTGCACTCAATGGGCGGCAGCCGGGGCAGGGTGCCGACGTTATTGTCTTATATATAAGGCTGACAGAG
>JABSOU010000061.1 GCA_013215215.1 Cognatishimia sp.
GGATGCCTTTGCACCGGGACAAGCCTCGCTTTATCAGGTCATCGACGGTCAGCTTAAAATGTTCGATGTCGCCGCCAAAGAATACGTTGATGTGGGTGATGCGCCCGGGTTCAAGATCAACGCGGTCGGCTTTAATGTCGAAGACGATCTGATCTATGGCGTTGCCAAATCCAAGGGCGTGGATTCCCTCGGCAACGAAGTCTCCAGCACGGATATCGTCATGATTGACGCCTCAGGCGCGACCTATCGCGTGGGCAAAGGGTTCTACGGCGACTACGTTGGCGACTTTGACGACAGCGGCAATCTCTGGACTTTCCACAGCACGCTTGATCGGATGAGTGTCGTGGACGTGGACAACCTGGACGCAAATGGCGATCCCCAGATCAACCACTTCCACCTGCCCAAAGGCCTGTTCACGGATCGCACCTATGACCTTGCCTATAATTCCGAGGATGATTGCTTCTATGCGGTGGTCTCTCCCGGACGCAATGGCGAGGCCGGCAAGGTCGTGCGCATTGATGCCAGCGAGGTGCCAAACGGCGGGCAACCCACATTCCAGGAAGTGCCCATCACCGGCACCCTCTATGGCGACACAATGGAAAGCGGCATGGCAAAAGGCGCCTTTGGTGCGGTCTTCATGGATGGCGATGGCAACCTTTACTACGGGTTGAACAAAGGCGACCACGATCTTGATGCGTCGACCGATTCGCAAGGCGCGATTTTCAAAGTCAACGTGGATTGGGAGGCAGGCCAAGCCTATTCAGAGTTCATGTCCGAATCTCAATCCACGGGTTCCAATGACGGCACCGTGGATCCCCGATCTGCAGACGCCTTTGCCGAGGTGGATGCCGAAGCGGCCGTGCTTTTGCGCAATCCGGAAGTGGTTCTGGAAAGTGGCGGCAACGACGTGCTGAGCGGGGGCGACGGTCAGGACACATTGATGGGCAATGCGGGCGACGACACCATTCACGGTGGCGAAGGTCGCGACGTGCTCCAGGGTGAGACCGGAAATGACCGCATGTTTGGCGGCTCTGACAATGACACCATCTACGGTGGCAGCGGCGATGACTTTGCCGACGGTGGATCGGGCAACGATGGCTTCGTCATGGGCACCGGCGACGACACGGCCTTTGGCGGTGAGGGCAATGATGCCCTGTCGATGGGGGACGGCGATGACGAAGCCTATGGAGGCAAAGGCAACGACAACCTAACCGGCGGTGCGGGCAACGACACGCTCTTTGGCAATGACGGAGATGACGGTATCGCGGGCGGCTCCGGCGCGGATCGACTTTATGGCGGCGCGGGTTACGACAACATGTCGGGCGGCGAAGGGGCCGATAAACTCTATGGCGGCGGCGGCAAAGATACTCTCGCAGGCGATGCCGGAGACGACACACTTGTAGGCAACGAAGGCGACGATGTTCTAGTGGGAGGCGAAGGCAAAGATCTTCTCCTCGGAGGCAGCGGTGCGGATCGATTGGACGGTGGTGCTGGCGGCGACAAGCTTGTCGGCGGCAGCGGCTCTGACACGATCACCGGCAGCGAAGGCAATGACCATATCTGGGGCGGCAACTGGTCCGGCGACAACGCCGCGGATACCTTTGTCTTTGCAGCCGGCAGTGGCAAAGACATCATCCACGACTTTGAAGCCACCCATGATCAGATCGACCTACGGGCCTATGGTCTGAACTATGACCGCCTTCAAGAGGTCATGACGGACCACGGCTGGGCGGTCGAAATCGACCTCAGCGGCCTCAACGGCGGCCAGAGTGGCGATCGGGTGTTCCTGAAATCTGTAGACCCGGATGATCTGGACGAAAGCAACTTCCTGCTTTGATTTGAACCACTCGGGGCGGCGTAGGCACCATGCAACATCTTTCACTCTTGTTCAGGCTTTTGCCGCCTCTACTGGCACTCAGTTTCATCACAAATCTTGCGATTCTGATCAGCCCGCTGTTCATGATGCAAGTTCTGGACCGCGTGATCCCAAGCGGCAATACCACGACCTTGCTCATGCTTGGCCTGCTGGCGGCAGGGGCGCTCTTGTTGCAAGCCGCGGTCGATACCGCGCGGGACAAAAGCCTTGGGCGCATCGCGCGCTGGGTTGAAAAAACCGGCACTAGCCGTGCTTTGGGAGCGCCAGACCCACAGGCACGGATCGAGCAAATCGCGCGCGTCTCGCAATTTCTATCTGGCAGCCTTGCGATCACGGTGCTGAGCCTGCCTTGGTTGCCCCTTCTCGCCCTCGTGCTTTTCGCGCTGCATCCCTTGTTTTGCGTGACTCTTTTCGGCCTGCTGGCCCTGTCATCAGCAATCCGCTGGATCGCTAATCTGATGCGTCGTCCGCACGAAGCCTCTGCCGATCTCTCCGCCGCCCGCGAGCAGGATTACCTCATCAAATCAGCGCGCCATCATGGCAAAGGGGCTGGCACGGCGGCAAACCTGCGCCAAAGATACGCGGGTTTTCAAACCAAGAAACTAGCAGCACTGGATCACGCACACTCCTCCAAAGCCCTGGGCGATGCGTTAGGCGCAATGATCAGACAAGGGACGCAAATCATCGCACTTGGCCTTGGCGCTTACCTTGTCACGCAAGACGCCCTCAGCGCAGGCGGCATGATCGCGGCCTCGCTTTTGCTTGGCAAAACATTCGCCACCGCAGAAGGCGCCTTGACCCAGATGCCCGCGATCCGCGCAGCGTTGTCGGATTTTCAGGCGTTGCGCAGTGAACGGGTGGAACCCGAAAAACCCGCCACCGATATTGCGAGCCTAAATGGCAGCCTGAAAGCCGAGTCCCTCATTTTCCCAAGTGAGGCAGGTGCACCGCCACGTTTGGACCGCGTGTCTTTTTCCCTCAATGCGGGCGAATGCTTGGTGATTGCGGGTTCCTCTGGCTCAGGGAAAACCACGCTTTTGAAAGCCCTGGCAGGCGTCGCACAAGCCCCCATTGGCGCTGTCTATTTGGACGAAAGCGAAATTCGGGGGCTGGCGGACCAAAACCTGTTTCGCCATGTAGGATACCTGCCTCAACTTGCCCCCATTCTTCCGGGCACTATTGCTGAAAACATAAGCTGTTTTGCCAATGATCCTTGTGATGCGCAAATCGTCGAGGCTGCGAAGACGGCGGGCATGCACGGGCTAATCTCGGCCTTGCCGCACTCCTATGACAGCGACCTCGAACAACAGCCCTACTTGCTTTCTGCGGGCCAAAAACAACGGCTGGCTCTGGCACGCGCGATCTTCAATACGCCTGCGTATCTTTTCCTGGACGAACCCAACGCGCTCTTGGATGCAGAAGGCGAGCGTGCTTTGTTTCAAACGCTCGCCAAACTCAAAGAACGCGGCACGACGATCGTGATGGTGCTGCACCGATCCGGTGTCATGGCACTAGCGGATAAAGTCATGCGCCTTGAGGGCGGACGTATCGCCGATTTTGGCCCCCGTGGGGAGGTCCTCGGACGCATGGCCGCCGGTCGACGTCAGACTGAATTGCCCCTCTTGGAAAGCTCGATACAGGACCTGTGTGATTGGGTGTCTGCCCAATTCAACCGCGCCGACGACGCAGATTTCAGCCAGCATGCGCAACTTGTCGCCACTGAACTCTTTACCAGCATGCGCCTGAATGGCCCCTCTGACAAATCCCGCAAAATACATATGGCCTTTGAATTTCTGGAAGACACCTCAGGGCGCATGACCTTTATAGAACACGCAGTGAACGAGGCACCTGACATCGTCACCGATTTGAAAACGCGCCGTAAAACCTCGCCCTTTGCTCTGCAAAATCTCGCGGCCCATGAGACGGCCATTGCCGCGCTTTTGGACCTAAGCGACAGCGTCGAGGCAAAGACAGAAGCAGACAGCACCTGCATCACTGTAACGATCAATAGCCAAGCAAACCGCCCCAAACCTCCGTTTATGAAACTGGCATGACACAACAAGACATCACGCTCCCCACAGAAATTTCTCGCCCGCTGCGCAATGTGGGATTGGCCGTAGTAATTGCCTGCGCGGCATTGGTGGTTTGGACGACCTCGGCCCCCCTCGCGACCACCATTCGACTGAGTGGGACGATCGTATCCTCTGCGCAGTCCGTCGACATTCAGCACCCCTATGGCGGGCAGATTTCCGATGTGCTGGTCACGACCCACGACGAGATCACACAAGTGAGCACGTTGCTGCACCTCGACACGACGCTTGATGAGGGCAATCTGGCCACCTACCGCGCGATGCATGATCGGCTATTGAAGGAAAACAAAGTCATCGCGGCAATCCTGACCGATCGGATCGACGGATTGGACAAGAAGGAACGTGCCGATGGTACCAGCTTGATCCTAAGGTTGGAACAAGCAGCTGTGCAAAGTGACCTCAGGCGTCAGGCCGCGCAGAACCTGAGCGTGCAGATTGCAGCGATTGACCGAAAGCTTGCGCAAAACACAGCCCAGATCGCACAGCTAGAGGCCCGCGCCGACCGTCACGCCCGGCTTTTGCAGCGCGGCATCATGGCGCGCGACAATGGTGAGGCCTTGCAGGAACGCATCATGATTGTCTCGGGTGACCTGGCGAGCGAAGAGGCGAAACGGGCCGGTTTAGTCGATCAACGTGATCAGCAGGTCAAACAGGCAGAACTGATCCGCCTTGCGCTCCGTCAGGAACTCAGCGCCACCAGAGATCGCAATGTCAAACAGATCCGCGAATTGTCGCTGCAAATTCGGCAGCTGCGCGATGTGATTGAAAAGGCCATGGTCACAGCTCCAATTGCTGGCGTAGTGACAGATGTCGTTTTTCAAGCGCAAGGTATGTATGCGGGACGCGGCCAGACGATCCTTTCGTTGGCGCAACCGCTGCATCAACCCTATCTGAAGTTCTCGATCCCGACACATCAGATAGATCAGATTAGGCCGGGCATGCGGGGGCGCTTTACCCTATTGGCCTTGAACCAACGCAATCTGCCGCGCCTGGAATTGGTCATCACGGCAGTCTCTCCACGCGCACAAACCGATGAGAATGACGCGCCACGCTCTTACATTGGCCGCGCTGACATTGATCCTCAGGCCCTTCAAACGTTGAAAACTGCGCTTGGCGAAGACATTGCCTTGAGCGAGGACATGCCTGTTGAACTCTTGATCGAAGGGCGAACGATAACAGCCGCACAATATTTTTTGGAACCTTTGCACGCAGCCTTTGATCACGCGATTCAGGATTGATCTAGTCGCGGCCGCATACCACTCGATCTAGTATAGCTTGGAGCAAAACTCCACTATCTGTGGTTGACCTCGAGTTTCTCTGATCTATGCTCGCAGACTAAAATTCGCAACTTAAGGCGAATTTTAGAGGCTCAGAAAAACATCATGGCGACCCTACTTTCAACTGACAAAGCTTTAGTTTACGCGCAAGAGGCTGAGCGGAAGCGTGATTGGGCGACTGCCATAGATCTCTATAAGGGTGTGCTGACGCAATTTCCCAAAAACAAACGCGCTTTGGGCGGGTTAAACGGATTGAAACCCAAGGCCGTTCAAAGCCTCTTGCAGCAAGCAAAAGATGCGCAGGCTGCGCACCATTGGGGAAAATCTCAGGATTTCTTGTCATTGGCGTTTCAGCTTGCACCGGAATTGCCCGAAATTGGCACAGCGCTTGCTCAGCTGCAGCTGGAAAATGGAGATCCGGCCTCGGCTTTGGAAACGGCCGGTGCGGTGCTAGCCAGTCATCCAAACCGCGAGGAAGCTGTGTCGATCAAAGCTATAGCGCTGCGAGATCTTGGGCGCCTGAAGCAAGCGAAAGACCTGTTTGAAACCTTGCCAGAAACTGCGGATTCTGTGACCAATCTTGCAATTTTAGCGCGCGCTGAAGGTGACAAAGCCAAAGAAACTCACCTATGCGCAAAAGCAATAGAGCTCGCGCCGGCAAACCCTTCGGTTCATTGGAACTATGCCAATGTTCAAACCTACAAGGCAGGCAACGCGCATCTGAAACAGATGCGTCGTCTGGCACAGGACATGGATCCAAAAGATCCGCAATCCGCACCACTGCGCATGGCCTTGTTTAAAGCCTATGACGACATGGATGAGCGCGAAGAAGCGTTTTCACATTTGCAAGCCGCCAACGCTCTGACCTGTGCAGCGACGAGATATGATTTCAACAAAGACGCGCTGAGATATGCCTTAAGCAAAAATATCTTTGCTAACACTCGGCTTCCAGAACCCCAATCTCAGACAAGCGGGCCAATCTTTGTAACTGGGCTGCCAAGAAGCGGCACAACTTTGGTCGAGCGTATTCTGGCGCAAGATCCTCGTGCCAAAGCCTGCGGCGAGCTTTCTTTTGTTGAACGCGCGACGAGCCGTCTCATGCAACGTATCATTGAAGGTGAAATCAAAAGATTCTCAGACCATATTCTACAGGAACTGCACACCGAAATCCTTGACGGTTTTTCCTGTCATGCCGACAAGGATCACCGGGTCATTGACAAAATGCCCCTTAACTTCCGGTGGATCGGGTACATTTGTGCAGCCATTCCAGAAGCTCGGATTATTCACATAAATCGAGATCCCATGGCAGTCGCTTGGTCTTTGTATCGACACGCCTTTGTTGGCCTGGAAAACGGCTTTTCAAATGCTTTTGAAGATATCGCAAAATTCATGGTGTTGCGGCGCGAAACGATGGGTTTCTGGAAAGACGTTTGCCCGGCCCATATTTTGGAGATTTCGTACAACGACCTCGTCACAAACGCTGAAACGATCACCCGCCAATTGGCAGAGTTTACGGGGCTAACTTGGAGTCCCGACTGGTTGCATCCAGAGCGCTCAGAAGCCGCTGTGCTGACCGCCTCGGCGGATCAAGTGCGAAAGCCAATCTACACCGGCAGCGATGCAGATTGGCGCCGCTATGCGCCCCAACTTCTTCCTTTGGAAAACATGCTGAAATCTGCGGGGCTCGTTTAGCGCCGTCTGAAAAAGAAAAAGGGGGCCGAAGCCCCCTGTTTCATTGATTTAGGTCACGCTTAGTTCAGCGCCGCATCTGTGATCGCGTGGGTCCATGCGCCTTCGGGCGCTTTAGTGATCACTGGGTCAGAGCCACCGGCCAGCAAGGACGCAACTGTGCGCTCATAGTCTGCTGGGTCCAACGCACCATTGCTGCCTGCGGTCAGCTTCGCGATTTCGCCCATCATGCGTTTCTGGTGCTTTTCGGTCTGTGCACCGGTCGCATCATTGTCCAGAACGATCTCTGCCGCTTCATCAGGGTTCTCTTCGGCGTATTTCCAGCCTTTCATGGACGCGCGTACAAAGCGAACCAGCTTGTCGACTTCGGCTGGGTCAGAAAGCTTGTCTTCCAGCACATAGAGGCCGTCTTCCAGTGTTGCCACGCCATTGTCTTCGTATTTGAAAACGACGAGTTCTTCTGGTGTCAGACCCGCATCAATCACCTGCCAGTATTCGTTATAGGTCATGGTGGACACGCAAGCCGCCTGACCTTGCAGGATTGGATCGACGTTAAAGCCCTGCTTCAGAACGGTCACGCCATCCGCGCCGCCATCGGTGGAGATGCCGAGCTGGCTCATCCAGCTGAGGAAGGGGAATTCGTTGCCGAAGAACCAAACACCAAGCGTTTTGCCCGGGAAGTCTGCGGTTGTAGACACGCCCTGATCCTTGCGGCAGGTCAGCATCATGCCCGAGGATTTGAACGGCTGCGCGATATTGACCATCGGCAGGCCTTTTTCGCGTGCGGCCAGAGCGGCGGGCATCCATTCAACGGTAACGTCAGCACCGCCACCTGCCAGAACCTGTGTTGGCGCGATGTCTGGGCCACCGGCGTTGATCGTGACGTTCAGGTCTTCTTCGTCATAAAAGCCTTTGTCCAAGGCCACATAATAGCCTGCGAATTGGGCCTGCGTGACCCATTTCAGTTGCAATGTAAAATCGTCAGCCGCCTGCGCTGTGGACGCAAGTGCCGCGAGGGCGAAAGCTGTGAGAGTCTTTTTCATCATAGTCTCCTGGTTGGATTTACTGGGTGCTATTGTTTTTTTCTTTGGGACGGGTGCCAGAAGGTCACGGCCTTCTCGACAAGGGCAACCCCTCCATAAAATGCCGAGCCCGCNAGAGCGGCGACGACAATCTCTGCCCACACAAGGTCAAGGGCGAGNTGCCCGACNCTGGTGGAAATTCTAAACCCCATGCCTTTGATGGGAGAGCCGAAGAACTCGGCGACGATGGCCCCGATTAGTGCCAAGGTGGTGCCGATTTTGAGGCCGTTGAAAATGAACGGCATGGCCATCGGAAGGCGCAGTTTCAGCAATGTGGTAAGGTGGCCCGCCGCATAGGTGCGCATGAGGTCGCGCTGCATGGCCGAGCTTTCCTGCAGACCTTGCACCGTGTTCACGAGCATCGGGAAGAAGACCATGACGACGACAACGGCGGATTTGGACTGCCAGTCAAAGCCGAACCACATCACAAGAATAGGCGCGATGCCGATGATGGGAAGGGCTGCCATAAAGTTGCCAATTGGCAGGAGGCCACGTTTCAGGAAGTCATAGCGGTCCACCAAGATCGCCAGAAGGAAAGCCGAACCGCAACCGATGAAATAACCGCTGAGCGCGCCCTTCACGACGGTTTGCACGAAGTCCACCCACAGGATGTCCAAAGAGCTTGCAAAGGTCACTGCAATCACGCTGGGCGCAGGGAGCAGCACTGGCGATATCTCGAACCCATGCACGAGGCACTCCCACACAAAAAGCAGCGTTGCCCCGAAAACAGCAGGCGGCAGCAGCGCATAGATCCCTTTGTTGGGCAGACGCGACAGGCGCACGTTCAAAAGCCATCCCGCGACCCAAGCGATCACTCCGAAAAGAAGCCACATCATGCCATGCCCATCCTTTTCAAAGAGATACGTTGCAGCAGTCCGATGATGCCGACCATCGAGGCCGCAAGGGCTGCGGCCATCAGAAGGGCGGACCAGATCTGAATGGTTTGACCATAGTAAGACCCGGCCAAGAGGCGCGCACCGAGGCCTGCGACGGCACCCGTGGGCAGCTCTCCGACGATGGCGCCGACAAGGCTCGCGGCCATGCCGATTTTCATCGAGGTAAAGAGATAGGGCATCGAAGACGGCAGCCGCAGCTTCCAGAATTCCTGTGTGCCGCTGGCGCTCCAGGTTTTCATCTGGTCAAGCTGCATGGCATCCGGGCTGCGCAGCCCTTTGACCATGCCGACNACGATNGGGAAGAAGGACAGATACATCGAGATGATCGCCTTAGGCAGCAACCCCGAGATCCCGATGGAATTCAGAACCACAATGATCATCGGCGCGATTGCTAGGATCGGGATGGTTTGGCTGGCAATAACCCAAGGCATCACCGTGCGATCCATCACGCCGCTGTAGACAATGCCAACGGCCAAAGCAAAGCCCAGCGCGGTGCCAAGCCCAAAACCCAGCAATGTGGCCTGCATGGTGATCCAGCTGTGGTAGATCAGCGAGCGTTTACTGGTGATTTTCTTTTCAACCGTGGTCTTCCAGATTTCCGCACCAACTTGATGCGGCGCAGGCAAGCGTGGCTTTTCTTGGCTCCAAGTGTCTGCAATCAGCTCGGATGTCGAAAGCGTCACGTCAGCCCGCTTGGCCTTGTCCAACGCCCAAGCGGAATTCAACGCCACAGCCGAGCCGTACCAGATGACAATCAGCGCCGCGATCATGGTGAGGACTGGGACAATGGATCTCATCGCGTCCACTCCATGCGCAATTCGCGGATGGTCGAGGGGGGGGCGGGGTCAAATTCTTTGACCGGCTTAAAGCCCTCGCGTTCATAGAACCGCTGCGCGCCTGTGTTGGGTACATGTGTGTTCAGGCTCAGGAAATCGCGGCCCTCTTTCACTTTGTTTATCAGCCGCTTGCCGTGCCCCAGCCCCGGTGTAGCGCAGTAAAACCCCCAGATGTGGTTGGCCTCTGCTTCGCAGGACAAGTACGCCTCAACCGGATCGCCCAGCACCCACATTTCGCGATGCGGCAGGCCCTTGCCGATCATGGCCTCGATCTCTTCGGGCGCAACATCACGCTCCATCCACGGCGTCTCATCAATCCACGCGTTTATGATTGCCGCAATCGCTGGCACATCTTCTTGAGTGGGACGACGGACTTCCATCATCACACCTCGTGCCCTGCACGCAGACCTTCGCGGACGCGATGCGCGATCTCGATGAACTCTTTGCTGTCGCGAATATCCAGCGGCCGGTCTTTGGGCAAAGTGCTTTCAATCACATCCGTAATCCGGCCCGGGCGCGGCGACATCACCACGATCTTGGTCGAGAGATAGACAGCCTCGGGGATCGAGTGGGTCACGAAGCCGATGGTTTTACCGGTGCGCGCCCACAATGCGAGCAGCTGCTCATTTAGGTGATCACGCACAATTTCGTCCAAAGCGCCGAAGGGTTCATCCATCAACAAGATATCTGCATCAAAGCTAAGTGACCGCGCAATTGAGGTCCGCTGTTGCATGCCGCCTGACAGCTGCCACGGGAATTTCTTTCCGAAATCCTCCAATTCGACCAGCTCAAGCACCTCTTTCACACGACGCTCTTGCTCAGCCTTATCCATGCCCATGATTTCCAAGGGCAGCTTGATATTGCCAGCAATCGTGCGCCAGGGATAAAGGCCCGCGGCCTGAAAGACATACCCATACGCCCGCGCACGGCGCGCCTCATCAGGGCTCATACCGTTCACGGTCAAAGACCCACCCGTCGGCGTCTCAAGCGCCGCCACGCAGCGCAGGAAGGTGGTCTTGCCACAGCCCGACGGGCCAATGAACGACACGAAGTCGCCCTTGTTGATGTCCAGATCAACGTTCTTCAGCGCGTGCACCGGACCATCGTTCGTTTCAAAAGTGAGATCCAAGCCACTTGCGCGGATGACACACTCTGGAGAGGTCTTCTCGGTCATTTACAAACTTTCAATTCATTAGCGAAGTCAGGCGCGGTCATAGGCGCAGAGATCAACATGCCGCCCGAACGGCGAATGATGAAGGATTCGATCCAAACATCGCCCTCGCCTGCACATTCCGTCACAAGGATGGTCGCATCTGCTTCTAAGAATTCCGTTCCGACAATGGCGCATCTGCTCTCCCATCCCTCAACACGATCAGGATAAAGAAGGAAGACCAGATCAGTGTCAGGCATTTGCCCCGCATGCCGCTGACATCCACCTTCTGTACCCCAAACCGTTTCCGCCGCGACCGACGTCGTCGCCATGGATAGAGCAAGTGCAAGGAGAAGCTTCATCACTATACCCCAGTCGCTGGAATACCCGTGCGCGCGACTGGACGCGGCGCGGTCAGATCTTTCCAGGTCGAAAGCGCATTGTTCACGGTGCCATTGGCCTCGCGAGACACGAACTTGCCATGACCCTCTTGCGTCTTAATTTCACCGTCCGCAACCGCGACTTGTCCGCGTGTCAAAGTATAGCGTGGCAGGCCTTTGACGTGCTTGCCTTCAAAGACGTTGTAGTCGATCGCAGATTGCTGGTTACCAGCCGTGATAGTCTTCTCTTTCTCTGGATCCCAGACTACGAGGTCCGCGTCCGCGCCGACCAAAACCGCGCCTTTCTTTGGATAGCAATTCAGGATCTTGGCGATATTCGTCGAAGTTACGGCCACAAATTCATTCGGTGTCAGACGACCAGTCGTAACCCCGTGCGTCCAGAGCATCGGCATACGGTCCTCAAGGCCTCCGGTTCCATTCGGGATCTTAGAGAAGTCGCCAACGCCATAGCGTTTCTGTTCAGTCGTAAAGGCGCAGTGATCTGTGGCCACCACACTCAGAGACCCTGACTGTAGGCCCGCCCAAAGCGATTCCTGATGCCGCGCATCCCGGAACGGAGGCGACATCACACGGCGTGCCGCATGGTCCCAATCGTCGACAAAATACTCGCGCTCATCGAGAGTCAGATGCTGGATCAGAGGCTCGCCCCAGACGCGCTTGCCTTGTTGGCGCGCGCGACGGATCGCTTCGTGGGCCTCTTCGCAGGAGGTATGCACCACATAGAGCGGCACACCTGCCATGTCGGCGATCATGATCGCGCGGTTTGTGGCCTCACCTTCGACCTGGCTGGGGCGCGAATAGGCGTGACCTTCAGGGCCGGTATTGCCTTCGGCGATCAGTTTCGCGGTGAGCTCCGCGACCACGTCCCCGTTTTCGGCGTGCACCATGGCAATGGCACCCAATTCTGAGAGCCGGTTGAAGGAGGCAAAGAGCTCGTCATCATTGACCATCAACGCGCCCTTATAGGCCAGGAAGTGTTTGAACGTGTTGATGCCGCGCTGCTGAACCACGGTCTGCATGTCGTTAAAGACCTGCTCGCCCCACCAGGTGACCGCCATGTGGAAGGAATAATCGCAGTTCGCGCGGGTGGATTTATTGTCCCAACGTTTGATCGCGTCCAGAAGGCTCTCACCCTGATTTGGCAGACAGAAATCGACCACCATCGTGGTGCCGCCCGCCAGCCCAGCGCGGGTGCCGGATTCAAAATCATCGCTCGAATAGGTGCCCATAAACGGCATTTCCAAATGAACATGCGGGTCGATGCCACCGGGCATCACATAACAGCCAGTGGCGTCCAATTCTTCGTTTCCAGACAAGCCCTTACCGATTTCCGTAATCACGCCATTCTCTATAAGAACATCGGCCTCATAGGTCAGATCTGCGGTGACGATTGTACCGTTTTTAATGACTGTCGACATGGCTACACTCTCCCTTAAGTGTTGGCAAATTGCGCCGGGTAACGGGCATTTAAGAAATTTCTGCCATCGTGACGCTCAACAGAGTTTTGCAGGCGGAATCGATGACACGACGATGGATAATGGCCAGTTTTTTGGGACTGATCTTGTCTCTGATGCTGCCCCGTTTCGCGGTGGCAGAGGACTGGCTTTTGGTGGAAACGCGCAAAGTGCCGGGCGACTGCGCGCATCCCCTGATCTGTTTGCCAAAATCCGAACTGGCCTCGCGCCATCTGATGAAGCTGACGCGTAAAAACCAGAACAGTTTTTTTGGCTTTCTGAAATCCGTTGCGAGCATCAGCGGCATTCCAAATGCTGCGGTGGCTGGATTGCATCCACCGGAACCCGAAGCGCTGCATAAACTGGAATTGGCGCCCAAACTGCGGCCTTTGGTCGACCATCCCGGCGTCTATTTTGACACGGTGAAACTGGATGAGGGCGAGGTTACGGCGGAATTTTCTGCCTATATCAAACAAAGACTCAGCGCTTTGGGTTTGAAGTTTCTGACCAAAGAGGAATGGGAGGCGACCCCTGGAAAACCCACTTTGTCGATCCGTTATGCGGCGCGGCTTGAATCCGCGGGCTGCATTGTGCCGTTCACCGTTTCGATGACTCTGAAAGAAGAAGTCGTCTTGGTACGCGACCCCAGCCTGAAAATCAGCACCACGATCTGGAATTACTCGCGCCGTCAAAACCTGGCGAGCACCAACTACGGCCCGACCAATTCCCTTTGGGAGATCGTCGAGAAATTTGAAAAAGACTGGCGCAAGGCCAATAGCGCTGGCTGATCCTTGGCCACGGGGCTCCAGGGTATGATCAGCGAAGTGGTGCATTATCCCACGATCTCTGCGGTCTCGAGAACAGCGTGCATCAACACATCCGTTCCTGCTGCGGCCCATTCTTTGGAAATTTCCTCGGCCTCATTGTGAGACAAGCCATCCACACAGGGGCACATGATCATTGCGGTTGGAGCCACATCGTTGATCCAGCAGGCATCATGCCCTGCCCCACTGACGATATCCATATGCGAATACCCCAGCCGCTCGGCTGCGTCTCGGATTGAGCCGACCAGCGTTTCGTCGAAAGCAGGTGGGTTAAACTGACCAACAATTTCGCAGTCGAACTCAACACCGATATCTTCGCAAAGCTTCGGCGCTTTCTCCATGAGTTCATCGACCATGGCGTTGAGCTTGTCTAAAAGATGCGTCCGCATATCGACGGTAAAGACAACTTTGCCCGGGATGATATTGCGAGAGTTCGGATAGACGTCGATGTGACCAATCGCGCCGACTGCATTGGGCTGGCTCTTCATCGCGATCTCATGCACGAGTTCGGTGATCAGCGCGAGGCCGCGCCCTGCGTTCTTGCGCATGCTCATGGGTGTCGAGCCAGTGTGGCTTTCTTTGCCAGTCACGGTGCATTCGATCCACCGCAGGCCTTGCCCGTGAGTCACGACGCCGATGTCTTTGTTTTCGGCTTCCAGGATTGGCCCCTGTTCGATATGCAACTCAAACATCGCATGCATTTTGCGCGCACCTACCTCTTCGTCACCGACCCAACCAATACGCGCCAGTTCGTCACCAAACCGTTTGCCCTCGGCATCGACACGATCATAGGCCCAGTCCTGCGTGTGCTTGCCGGCAAAGACGCCAGACGCCAGCATCGCAGGCGCAAAGCGCGTGCCCTCCTCATTAGTCCAGTTGGTCACAACAATCGGGTGTTTGGTCTTGATCCCAAGGTCATTCATCGTGCGGATCGCTTCGAGCCCCCCTAGGACGCCAAGTACCCCATCGTACTTGCCGCCCGTGGGTTGGGTGTCCAGATGCGAGCCAACATAGACCGGCAGCGCCTCTGGATCCTCGCCAGCGCGGGTTGCAAACATATTGCCCATGGTGTCCACACCCATGGTCATGCCTGCAGCCTCGCACCATTCCTGAAACAGGGCGCGCCCTGTCGCGTCGTCATCAGTCAGAGTTTGGCGATTGTTGCCGCCTGCGATGCCGGGACCAATCTTGGCCATCTCCATCAAGCTGTCCCACAGCCGATCGCCGTTGATCTTCAGGTTTTCCCCTGGAACCGCCATCTTAACCCTCCACCGAAAACATCAAACATGGTCTTGTCTGAAAAAGTTCCTGACCATATGGTCAAGAAGAGGTCACCATATGTTGACTAATCGGTCAAGATTTTTTTCAGGATGATTCCGCCCATGGCGCAAGCAAAACGTGCAAGCAGCAAAAAAGAGCGTCGCCAAGAGAGCGAAACGCTTATTTTGGCAGCAGCAGAAAAAGTCTTTGCTGAAGCAGGCTATGGCGGTGCCACAATGCAGTTGATTGCTGATCTCGCGGGATTGCCCAAGGCCAACTTGCATTACTACTTTCCGACCAAAGAAGCGCTTTATCGTCAAGTGGTTGAGAAAATCTTTCAGATCTGGCTTGAGGCCGCAGATGCCTTCGACAAAGCGGACGGTCCGCGCGAAGGATTGGGGGCCTATATCGACGCAAAAATGGAAATCAGCCGACGCCAACCTGCGGGATCTAAAGTCTGGGCCTTTGAGGTCATGCACCGCGCGCCCATCATTCAAGATTATTTGGAAACCACGTTGATGGAGTGGACAAAAGGCCGAGCTCAGCTGATTCAGGGGTGGATTGAAGACGGCCAGATGGACCCAATTGATCCGCAGATTCTTTTGAACATGATCTGGGCCACGACCCAACACTATGCGGATTTCAGCCACCAGATCGAGGTTCTGAACGGCAGCCAGCCGCTGTCCGACGAACAGTGGAACGCCGCCAAAGCGGACGTGAAAAACATCATTCTAAAGGGCTTGGGCGTCAAATAACGCGTCTGGACCCCACGCAAAAGCTCACTTAGGCTACAGATTGAGACAAGAGACTTTCTATGGCGCCGAACGAGCAGACAGCTAAGAAACCAAGCCGCATTCAGCTTCGCAACCGGAGTAAAATTCTGGAGGCTGCTTTGGAGGTATTTTCGACACATGGGTATCGTGGCTCGACGCTTGATCAGATCGCTGAGACCGCGGGGCTGTCAAAGCCCAACATCCTCTATTACTTCGATGGCAAAGAAGAGATCTTTGTCACGCTGCTTGGCAGCCTGGTGGATCAATGGATCGAGCCTCTTCGCCAGATTGATCCAGAGGGCGAGCCTCTGGAGGAAATCCGTAGCTATGTTGCCCGCAAAGTGCAAATGTCCAAAGACATGGAACGCGAAAGCCGTTTGTTTGCGAATGAGATCCTGCAAGGTGCGCCTCGGATTGGCGAACATTTGTCTGGCGATCTGCAGGAGTTGTTTACGCGCACGACGGGCATTTTAACGGCGTGGATGGATCAAGGGAAAATTGCCCAGGTTGATCCGGAACATCTGCTTTACTCAATCTGGGCGACAACGCAGCATTATGCCGATTTCCGGTCGCAGATTGATATGCTGTCAGGCCACGGAAAGATCGATAGCGCGGACGCCTTTCTTGACCAACTCTACGTCAAACTGCTGACCCCGTAAGACAAGAAAGCCGACCCCATGGGGCCGACTTTCTAGAGGTCGAGACAGGGGGGTTAACCCTATTCTGCGGCTTGGACAGAAGGGTTATTTGGATGTCCCAACCAATTGCCGTAATCCGCTTCAACGGGTTGCCCAGTGCGTTCATCCATGGCGCCGGGAGCGAGCGTTTCCATGGTGATACAATTGTCGACGGGGCAAACATTGACGCAGAGATTACAGGCGACGCATTCGTCATCTTTGACGTCAAAAACACGATCCTCTGATATCGAAATCGCCTGGTGGCTGGTGTCTTCGCAGGCCGCGTAGCAGCGCCCGCAAGAGATACAGAGGTCCTGATTGATCCGCGCTTTTGTCACGTGGTTCAGATTCAGATTCTGCCAGTCAGTGACGTTCGGCACCGCACGTCCAACCAGATCGGCGGTCGAGGTCATGCCCTTCTCGTCCATGTACTGGCTTAGACCCGAAATCATCTCCTGAACAATTTTGAAGCCATAGGTCATCGCAGCCGTGCAGACCTGAACATTGCCCGCGCCCAGCGCCATGAACTCGGCTGCGTCTCGCCATGTGGTGACACCACCAATTCCCGAAATCGGCAACCCATGCGTTTCCGGGTTCCGCGCAATTTCCGCCACCATGTTCAGGGCAATCGGCTTGACCGCAGGGCCGCAATAGCCGCCATGGGTGCCTTTGCCATCGATGGTGGGTTCAGGCGCAAAGCTGTCCAAATTCACCGAGGTGATCGAATTGATTGTATTGATCAGGCTGACCGCATCGGCACCTCCTCGTTTGGCCGCTTCGGCGGGATAGAGGATATTCGTAATGTTCGGTGTGAGCTTGACGATCACCGGCAGGTCGGTGGCCTCTTTGCACCAGCGCGCGACCATTTCGATGTAATCCGGCACTTGCCCAACCGCAGAGCCCATGCCGCGTTCCGCCATCCCATGCGGGCAGCCGAAGTTCAGCTCGAACCCGTCGCAACCGGTTTCCGCAATCATCGGCAGGATCTTTTTCCACGAGTCTTCTTCGCAGGGCACCATCACAGAGGCGACCAGAGCATGATCGGGGTAGTCCCGTTTGACTCGCAACATTTCTTCAAGGTTCACCTCAAGCGGGCGGTCCGTGATCAATTCAATGTTGTTCAGACCCAAGAGCCGCCGATCCGCACCATGGATCGCGCCATAGCGAGGGCCATTGACGTTCACGACCGGAGGTCCTTCTTCGCCTAGGGTTTTCCAGACGACCCCGCCCCAACCGGCCTCAAAGGCGCGGCGAACGTTGTATTCTTTGTCCGTCGGCGGCGCAGAGGCCAGCCAGAAGGGGTTCGGGGATTTAATACCTACAAATTCGCTTTCGAGATTGGCCATCTTGCTGATCTCCTCTGCTTATGCCGACAATGCGGCGTGAATATCTTCGGCCGCATCACGGCCCTCGGCGACGGCGGTCACGGTGAGGTCTTCGCCACCAGAGGCGCAGTCCCCTCCGGCCCAGACGCCCGCCACGCTGGTGCGCCCTGTTTCGGTCACAGTGATCTTACCCCGGTCGATGTCTGGAAGATCGTCACCAACAAGCGTTTGACCGATTGCCTTGAACACCTGATCCGCTGCAAGACGGAAGGTTTCGCCGGTCGGGGCCAAATCGTCATCCGTATATTCAAACTCAATTTCGCGCACCGAACCATTGCCAATCACGCCTCGCGGCGAGGCATTCGTGATGATCCGAACGCCTTTGGAGGCCGCGAGATCCTGTTCAAAGTCGGACGCATTCATCCGGTCTTTGCCACGGCGATAGACCAAGGAGACATTGAGCGCGCCAAGCAGCTTGGCTTGCACGGCAGCATCAACCGCGGTCATACCACCGCCGATCACAACCACATCGCGCCCGATCTCGACCGTGCCAAACTCCGAGGCCTGACGCAGGTCTGCGATAAAGTCGACTGCGTCCAACACGCCATCCTTGTCCTCGCCGTCACAGCGCAACGCATTCACACCACCAAGTCCGATACCCAGGAAGACGGCATCGAACTCGGAGGTGAGGTCGCTCAGGGTTATCCCATTCCCAAGCGACTTGCCGGTCTCGACCGTGATGCCTCCGATTTGAAGCAGCCAGCCGACCTCTCTTGCGGCGAAATTATCGACGGATTTATAGGTGGCGATGCCGTATTCATTCAGACCACCTGCCTTTGGACGCGGATCAAAGATCACGACGTCATGCCCTTTTGAGGCAAGGCGGTGAGCACAGGACAGACCCGCAGGCCCCGCGCCAACGACAGCGACTTTTTTGCCCGTTGAGGATCCGCGTTCAAAAGGATGCACATTCGCATCCATCAGCGCATCAGTTGCGAAACGCTGGAGTTCACCGATCTTCACCGGCTTACCCTCAGCCGCCTCACGAACACAGGCTTGTTCACAGAGCGTTTCCGTGGGGCAGACCCGAGCACACATACCGCCCAGAATATTCTGAGACAGGATCGTCTTGGCCGCAGCCTCGGGCGTGCCAGACGCGATTTGGCGAATAAACAGCGGGATATCGATGTCAGTTGGGCAGGCCGTGATGCACGGCGCATCGTGGCAGAAATAGCAACGATCTGCAGCGACCATCGCCTCATGCCCATCAAGCGGTGCGTGAAGATCGGCGAAATTGTCGTCGATCACTTCTTTCGCCAATCGACCGGCCACAACACCCGGCGTCATTTGACTCGTCATAACTCTCTCCTGTCTGGGTTTCCCTGGATCGGAATTATTTTTATCATTCGGTCAAAAAAATTTTTAGTCAACAAAAATTTGAGGATCGCGCAGCTTCAAGCCCCAAAACAAAAAAAGCGCGCCCGAAAATTGAGCGCGCCAAAAACCTGAAAATCTTGGGATCTCTAAACGGATATTTGCTTCAGATACCGCGCGCAGCCCTTCAAGGCAGCGAAGTCGTCGTCGATCAAGGTGACTGGGAATCCGCTCAAGAGCGGTTTGAACTCACCTTTATCGACCATTTTTTCAGCAAAGCCCAAACTGTCAAAGTAAGGCGCCACAGCGCATGAGACGCCACCTGTGAAAAAGATCCCACCATAGGGAAGATGGGCAATCGCCAAGTCGCCGGTCACTGCTCCGAGAACGGTCATGTAGTCGGTTAAAGCTGACAGCGCTGTTGTGTCGCCCTTGGACACCAGCTGCATCACATCCCCAGCCGGCACGCGTTGTCCCGCATGTGCTTCGTAGATGTTCTGAAGCCCCTGCCCCGCCAGAAGCCACTCGATGCGCACACCACCGCATTTGGCTTCAATTTTCGCATAGAGGTCGGATAGATCAGACCGGTAAGGCGCTGTCATGTGGCCTGCCTCGCAGGAAGGCACAATCAGGCGGTCCAGATCCTTGTGAACGGGAACGATATTAAACCCGGTTCCCAGCCCGATCACCAAACGAGGTCCAACCTTGTTCGCGTCACCTGCAATCAGAGACTTCAAAGACTCGGTCGGTAGCTCATCCAATGCATAACCCTGCGCCTGCAGGTCATTGATGACATCTACGGCAGGCGCGCCTGTAACCTCTGCGATCACGTCGCGGTCGACCTTCCAGTCCAAGTTGGTCATTTGGGCGACCCCATCCGCGACCAGGCCCGCGGCACCTGCACAGGCGCCAGACAATCGGCCCGGTTTGGCCTGAGACATANAGGCGTCGACAACCTCATGGAAGCTGCCACTCTCGGCATTTCTGTAGCGTTCTGTCGTGCCCTCAATCAGCCCATTTTCATCCGCCAAGCCGACGCGGGTATTGGTGCCTCCGATATCGGCAACAAGGAACAAACGGCTTGATGACATGAGGACGACCTTTGAACTCTTCGAAAATGTTAGCGCTCAACAACGCACTCCTTCTATGAACAGTGTTTGCCTCACCATTCAAGTGCTTCCTTGGTGGAAGGCTCAAAAAACTATTTCCGAGTAAAAAAATAGGAATTGACAAAGACGATTAAATTAGTCAGGTTTAGAGCACAACCTAGACAGGAAGCTCGACATGACCATGCAGACCCAAATCGCGACCGCAGCCGACACTACGCCGATCCACAGCGCTGACCTTCTAACAGGGGAAAATGGTCTGGCGCGCATTGTATTGAATGATCAGATCTACACCCTGCGGATTACGCGGGCTGGTAAACTCATTCTGACCAAGTAAAGCGGCACACAAAAAAACTTGAAAGAAGCGCTGAAATTTTCAGCGCTTTTCTTTTTGCGCGGTCCAGTTTTGTCTGTTTCTGAAGCACTTCTAAGTACCATGTAAAAGCATTATGAAATCAATCGCGCCGCCGTTGACGCCCGCTAAAGTTGTATTTACGCAATTGAGAAACACCTGATGAAGAACAAACAGAATGTCACTGCAAGACCCCATCCCTCCAAAACCTTCGAGCATCCCATACTATAACGCAAAGGCGATCCTGGGGCGGGGCGGCGAAGCGCGCATCATGTTGGACGACAAAATCTACACGCTTCGCATTACACATGCTGGAAAACTCATTCTGACTAAATGAGTACTCTCAACCAGTACGCAAAAAAGGCGCCCTCCTTCCCTGGCGCCTTTTTTCGTTTTTTAGAGCTTTGTTTTAGACTTTACCCTTCCACGGGATCAGCCAGTTTTCCAAAGCGCGCATCCCGACTTCGATCATAAAGCCGATGATCCCGATCACGATGATCCCGACGATGATGATGTCGGTTTGCTGGAACTTCGATGCCGTCACGATCATCTTGCCAAGGCCAACATTCGCAGCAACCAATTCGGCCGCAACAACGGTGCCCCAACAGACCCCCATCGCAACCCGTGCACCGGTGAAGATATCCGGCAGCGAGTTGGGCACGATCACGCGGCTGAGGATCTGCCACTTGGACGCCCCCAGCGAATAGGCCGCATGGACCTTGGAAATCGCCACGCCGGACACGCCGGATCGGGCCGCGATGATCATAATCCAGAGCGCGGCAAGGAAGAGGAGAACCACCTTGCCGAGCTCTCCGATCCCGAACCAAATGATGATCAGCGGGATCAAAGCGAGTGGAGGAATAGGACGCATGAATTCGACGATCGGGTCAAACCATCCACGCGACCAGCTGGTCAGGCCCATGGCGTAGCCGATTGGGATGCCAACCAATGCCCCAAAGAGGAAGCCAAGCAGAACACGTTGCAGCGAGAACCGCGTGTGTTCGAGCAGCGTATAGCCCTGATAGCCCTCTTGGTTCAGCCAAACAAAGCGGCTGAGCACGATCTCGGGCGCTGGCAGGTAGAGCCGCGCCATGCGCAGGCCAGTGGCCGGCGCAAAGGTCGGCGTGCCTTTGTCGGTCAAGGAAATCGTACCCTCTGGGATCTCGACGGCCTCTCCCGGGCCAACCGCAATACCGTTCAAAGCGACAACCGTTGAGCCTTCTTTCTTGGACACCTCATCGTTTTTCCAAACGTTGATCACCTTGAACCCATAGCGCGCCACGGTCAGGGAATCGTTTTTCGCGAACCCGTCGCCCGGCTCAACTGCAGCAGGCTCAGGCTCTTGACCCGGATTGCCGTCCGCATCCACCGTTTGCTGAATGTCTTCACGATAAACGCGCATGGTGACTTCGGCGTCATCCGTCGTGCCGTCCTCAAGTTGCGCGGTATAGGTAAAGGTCACATCGCCGCTAAACGGACCCGGCAGTTTCGGCAGGGGGATCACCGAGTTGGTGAAGGCCACCCAAAGCCAGAACACCGTAATCACAGAGATCACAGAAGCCACGCGGTTGGCTTTGACCGCGCTTTCGTCACCAAAGGTCACCGTCTTGAGCGAGTTGAACCCTTCGCGCTCAAAGAAGCTTTTCAAAAGGCGCGAGGAGATAAGATACGTTCCGAAGAACGCGACCACATAAAGGCCGAGAACAAGCAAACCAGTCATGCGTTTTCCTCCGCCCGGCCCATAATTTCTTCTTCCATGTTCCAGATCATTTCCAGGATTTCCTCGCGGGTGCTTGAATAATCCTTATGTTTCTTAACTTCGCGCAGGTCATTGCCGACGCCGAGGTCTGCAAATGGCAGACGATACTCTTTGTGAACACGCCCCGGACGTGGCGCCATCACCAACAGACGCTCGCCCAACAGCAACGCTTCTTCCACCGAGTGAGTGATCAGAATGATCGTCTTGCCCGTGTCTTTCCACAGATCCAGAACAAGGCTCTGCATCTTTTCCCGTGTGAGCGCATCCAACGCGCCCAGCGGTTCGTCCATCAGGATCACGTCCGGGTCATTTGCCAAACAGCGGGCCAAGGCCACACGCTGCTGCATCCCGCCAGAAAGCTCGTAGATCGCTTTCTCTTTAAAGTCCTGCAGCCCGACAACTTCGAGAAGATGCTCCACCTTCTCTTTGCTTTCTGCTCGGCTGACACCCTTCATGTCAGGCCCGAACGAGACGTTGTCACGCACATTCATCCATTCAAACAACGCACCCTGCTGGAATACCATGCCACGTTCCGGGCTTGGTCCCGTCACCAGCTTGTCGTTGAGTTTAATCTGACCCTCCGTCGGAGCCAAAAACCCGGCCACGATGTTCAAGAGAGTTGTTTTACCACAGCCTGACGGGCCGAGCACACTCATGAG
>JABSOU010000062.1 GCA_013215215.1 Cognatishimia sp.
AGGTCATGCACGTGGCCGGCAAATGGCGCCCTAAGACGCAAACTGTCCGCTTGCCTGGCGATGTCACTTAAGGCTTGCCGCAGCTCTTCAATGTCTTGGTCGACACGGCCCAGATCTGACAGAGCCTCTGCCCTGCGCGCCGCAGACTGACGCGCGAGGTCGAGCTCAATTTCCACCACTTGGCCGTCAAATGCCGCCTGATCTGCGCGCAGCGCTGCGAGCTCGCCGCGTATTTCTGCGATTTGGTGTTTTAGGGGCCTCACACCGGCGTCTGCCACAACACCTTTCTCAACAAGGGCGTTTTGCTGGTTCAAATCCTGCAAAAACAAACTCAAGCGTGCCTCCAGAGCAGAGATCCGCGCTTCGGTGGCGGCGATTTGGCGTTGCAGCGTGTCTTGGCGTTTCCGCATTTGCGCGGTTTGCTTTGTCCAGCTGAGTTGCGCCGCGCGCAAAAGGGCGCTTTGGGCATCTTTGATGTGTTTGGGAATGTCCATGGGGTCGGATCCCGTGGAAACCGTGCCAAAAGCGATATCCGTGTCGCCTTCATGCTGCGCGATCAGACGCGCTCGACGAGCGTGAAGCTCAAGCAGAGAACTCACATGCGCAGCCCGTTGATGCACAAGGTCTCTGTCGTTCAGAACCAGCAGAACATCGCCTCGGTCAACACGCTGACCTGCGCTGACATGAAGGGTTTGCACCTGACCGCCGGCAGGATGTTGGACCCAGTGGGTGGATTGGCTGAGGACCAAGCGCCCTTTGGAAACGATCGCGCTTTGGATTGGGATGAGTGCGGTCAGGCCGACAAAGCCAAACAGCAAAACGGCCAATGTGATCGCGCCCACGCGCAGCGCTGATTGCCAGGGCATGGGCGGCCTCATGAGACGAGATCCAACTGCACTGCTTTATCTTGCACAGGACGCGGTGCAAGAAAGCGGGCAAGGATTGAGTCGCGGGGACCAAATCCACGCGATTGCCCTGCTTCGAGCCACAGAAGTTTCTGCACAACGCCAAGAGCGGTCGGGTGGCGCGCCGTGAATATCGTGGTTTGCCCGGCTTTGGATCTTGCCTCGATCAGGTCGGAAATAATCTGCACACCTTCGGGTGGCTGCGCGGCAAAGGGATCGTCCAAGAGCAATACCGCAGGGGCCTCATAGATCGCCTGCGCCAATGCGAGTCGATACCGCAGAGCTTCAGGCCAGTCTTCCAAGGCAGTGTCCACCTCGGTCAAAAGCCCTGACTCTAGCTGTTCGATTGCCTCTGAAAGGCCCGCGTCACGCGCGGCGTTTATCATCTGCGCAGCCGTCGCCTCTTTGCGAAAGCCAGAGATATTCTGCGCGATAGATCCCGCAAAAAATGTGGGACGGGCGGCCACATACTGATGGCCTTCTACAACGTCCTTGCCCCACGCGGACGACCGTTGGGGAGAGAGTGCACGCAGCAAAGCAGTCTTTCCAGCGCCCGCGGTGCCGATCACGCCAAGCACCTCGCCCTCTTGAAGTTCAAAATCAATGGGACGTGCGTCTTTGAAGCCGCTCAAGCACAGAGACCGAGCCGCCACGCACGCGTCGGTATTTGCCAAAGCAGGGGCCTGTCGCATGGCGGGATGAGCTTTAAACTCCAGCCTCAACTCACGCCAATTGTTGCGTGCCTCGCGAAATGTCGGCCAATGGGCCGCAATCGCATCGACGGGCCCAATAGCGCGCACCAAGAGAATGGTAGCAGCGACCATCGCACCCGGGGAAAGCTCTGCGCGTAGAACCAGATACGCCCCCAACCCAAGCATCGCGGATTGCAAACACAACTTCCACGTCCTTTGCGCCGTTTCAAAAAGCCCCCGAAGGTCCGCGCCGCGCCCCTCAAAAAGCTGCGCGTGTTGCCGAATTTCCCGCCAATATCGCCACAGGTTTCGTCGGTTATCGGCACGTAGCGAGCCCTCTTCATTAGCCTCGATCTGAGACGCTACCTGAGAGGCCCGCCTGCCATGAGACCGTGCCTCTTGCGTCGCTGAACGCGCCAGACGATGCGCGAGCCAATGTAGTGCGACGATGCCCAAAAGGCCCAACATGGCCAGACAGCTCAGCAAAGGATGAAACAGCGCCAAACCTGCAAGGAAAATTGGCACCCAGACCACATCCGCCAGAGCGCCACCCAAAGGCAAGGCAATTGCGCGCTCAATGGACTCAGCCCGCGCAATCAGTTTTTCGCGCGATACGCCCCGGAAACGATCCGCTTGATTTTCAGGAATCACGCCAATTGCGTGATCAATATTTTGCTGAAACTCTGTTCCTAAACGAGCAAGAAGACGCCCACGTGAAAAATCAAGCACTCCCCAGATCAGCAGCAAAAACAGAGTTATCACTGTGAGGCCAATCAGAGTTTCAACAGAGCGTGTCGCCAGTACACGATCGTAGATCTGAAGCATATAGAGCGGGCCTGCCAACAGCAGTAAGTTCCCGAAAAAGCTGAAAATTCCGACACCGGCGATCATGGCCACCGTGCCTTTGGGCAAAAGTGAGGGCATTTTCAAAGACGGATCAACCATCGAAATTCCTCTGAAATGATGAGAGAAACAGAGGGTCACGACGTCCGGCAAACCATAGTGGCCCATTAGTCACAGGTGGAATAGGTTTTTGTCCGTGCATATCTGCTCTTTAAGTCAACATTCTAAATGCTTTATGAGGACGAGAAGAACAGTTGGATAAATTTGAATACATTGGACGCCCATTTGATGTCGACCGGCCGTAAAATTGTTGCTTTTGCCGCAGTGCTGTCACTCACAGCCTGTGCTTCGTCGCGTCCGGCTGTCACCTCGGATATCCACGACCCGTATGAAGACGCGAACCGCAATGTGCACGCGTTCAACCTGGCCTTGGATCGCAACATCGTGCGGCCTCTGTCCCGTGGCTATGGCACGGCGATCCCGGAGGGCGGTCGTCAGGTTGTTTCAAATGTTGCAGAGCATCTGGGCCTGCCAGCGGATATCTTGAACAACGTTCTGCAGGGAGATCTACGCAATGCGGGCAACAATACGGCCCGTTTTGTGGTGAACACGGTTTTCGGCGTCTTTGGCACCGGCGACATGGCGACCGGCATGGGGATCCCTCTGCGCAAGACGGATTTTGGTGAAACATTCCATGTTTGGGGTGCTGGCGAAGGCGCTTATGTCGAGCTGCCGGTGTTTGGACCATCGACGTCACGTGACACAGTTGGTACGGTCTTGGATTTTGCTTTGGACCCGGTCTCTATCGTTCTGCCGCGTCCCGAAAGCTATGTCGGGACGGCGGCGACTTTTGCCGATCAACTTGGCAATCGCTATGATTTCGCCGATGCTGTGGACTCGGTTCTGTATGAAAGCGCCGATAGCTATGCGCAGGCGCGCATCTTGTATTTGCAAAACCGCCGATTTGAACTTGGCGTCACAGTTGAAGCAAGTGACGTAGATCCATTTTCGGATCCCTTTGCGGATCCATTTGCTCAATAGGTGATGTTATGAAACGTCGTATTTTCCTCGCATCTGGTGCAGCTCTGGCCTTGATGCCAGCCTCTGCATTCGCGCTGACCACCGGCGAAGCCCGCGTGTTGGTCGACAAAGTCGTCACAGACATCAATCAGGTGATCGCGTCTGGGAAATCCATAAATGGGATGGTGCGCGACTTTGAAGGCATCTTCAAACGCCACGCAGATGTGGCCTGGATCGCAGGCTCGGCTCTGGGCCCCGATGCGCGCCGCATGAGCGCCTCGCAGCGCAATCAATATGTCAGTGCCTTCACCAAGTATATCTCTGGCAAATACGGGCGCCGCTTTAACGAATTTAAAGGCGGCAAGATTGTGGTACAAAACGCGAAGAAGGAAAAGAACTACTTCCGTGTAGAGACTGTCGCGGATCTGCCCGGGCAGTCGCCTTTTGCCGTGGATTTTCTGGTGTCAAACCGCACGGGCAAGAACCTGTTCTTTGATCTGATCGTCGAAGGTATCAGCCTGAGGCTGTCGGAAAAATCCGAGATCGGCGCGATGTTGGACAAACGCGGCGGCGATCTGGACGCTCTGATCGCAGACCTGCGCAAGTTCGGCTAGCGCAGGCCAGACTTTCAAAACCTATTGGCGGAAAGGCGACAGGTAGGCATTGGCCACCTGCTCATCAATCGCGCGCGGCACGGGCACGATACATTCGTCTTCGCCGCTCTCGCCCTTCGCGATCCGCTCGAGACATCGCGATTGCAGCGCAAAGCCGATGTCCATGCTCTCCAACGAATTGCCCAAAGGCCGCGGACCCGCAAGATTGGCCATGTGACCGTTGCAGAGAACATGAAAGCGCCGCCCATCAGCTTGAACTAGAGTTTTAATGCCTTCTTCAGCATAAGTGGCACGTGTGGCCGACACGCTTTGCAGCGAAGGAACGTCGATCTCGGTCGGGAAATGACCGCCGTTCATCAGGATCGCGCCGTCCTTGAGAAGATCCAAGTCCGAAGCTGTGATCACGTTTTCTGCTCCGGTTTCGGTGACGATAATATCGGCCTTACGCAGAGCCATCTCACGGCTCGGCGTTTGAAACCCGTCAAAATGCGCTTCCAGTGACTTCACCGGATCCACATCAATCACACTGACCGAAGCAAAAGCATTGCGGAAGTTCACTGCCACGCCCATGCCACACGCCCCATAGCCAAAAACGGCAACCCGTTTGCCGTTGGTCGCGCGGTTGGTCAGGCGCATATAGCTCTCAAAGATGCTTTGGCCGACCGCATGTTTATTTTCCGCAAACTGCTTGATCGGGCTGTCGTTGATCACAAGGATTGGCATCGCGAGTTGATCGCGCAAAGGCGTCAGACGCATGCGGCCCGAGGTGGTTTCCTCAGTAACGCCGATGAGGCCCTCATAGGGGGCCTCCAGATAGGACGCAAAAAGATCGCCGCCATTGTCCAACAGCATGTCAGGTTTCTCCGCCAAGATCTTTTGCAAGGATTGCGCGTGGATACCGCTGTCTTGGGTAGCTTCGGCATGCACATCGATGCCGTGGCTTCGCAGGTAGTCGATGGTGGCGGGCTGTGTGCTGCTAAGGTTACCTGTGGCCACCACCCGAGCACCGCCAGCCTTTAGTGTCAGCAAAAGCGCTGCTGTCTTGGGTTCAAGATGAATGCCCGTGCCGATCGTGATGCCCTCAAAGGGACGCGTGTCAGCGAATTCCGTTCGGATCTCTTGCAACTGTCGGCAGTTTTCGTCCACCCAATGCAGGCGTGTTTTTTGGTCGGTCATATCAACGTCTCTCAATTTAAGGGTCGAGACAGCTTGGGGGGCAAAGCGATTAATTCCGCCCGCCCAAAATCCCGCGCAGAAGTTGTTCCAGTACATTCTCTCGGTTGTTGCGCACTGGTTCTGGCACGCGATTGGCATTTTTGCTGGGGGTAAAGCCCGGTAGGGCACGGGGGATTTCTCCGTCACTCACGCGGGTCATAACCTGTTTCCAGATTTCTGCCGGAAGTCCGCCTCCTGTCACCCCGGTCAGAGGCGTGTTGTCGTCGTAGCCCATCCAGACGCCGGTCACATAGTCTGCAGTAAAGCCGATGAACCACGCGTCTTTGGCCGCACTCGTCGTGCCCGTCTTGCCCGCGACTTCCCAACCCGGCAATTGTGCGCGCGTGCCGCTGCCCTCAGCGACGACTTTGCTCATCATATAGATCAATTCGCGCGCAGCGCCCTCGGTGATGACCCGCTCCCCAATACCCCCGGCGGTGCCCATCATTGGCTCGTCTTCGCCCTGCAGACGCAGTTCAACCAGCCCATAAGGAGTAACCGACGAACCACCGTTCAAAATACCGGCGTAGGCCCCCGTCATTTCAAGCAGTGAGCTCTCAGAGGCCCCCAATGCCAATGCAGGACCATCGGCAAGATCGCTTTCGATGCCAAAATCTGACGCCACTTTGCGTACATTGTCGCGACCGACCGACTCTGAGATCTTAACGGCCGGGATATTGAGCGAATTGGCCAAGGCCCATTCCAACGTCACATCGCCGTAGTATTCATTGGTGTAATTGCGCGGGCACCATTCGCCAGAGCCGGGGATGTTCATACAGAGCGGCGCATCTTCGACCAGATCATTGTGGCTATAGCCCAGATCCAGCGCGGTCCCATAGACGAAGGGTTTGAACGCCGAGCCCGTCTGACGTTTCGCCTGCACCGCGCGATTAAACGCCCCGCTGACTTTGGTCTGACGCCCGCCGATCATGGCGCGCACAGCACCGTCTGCAGACATGACCACAACGGCGGCCTGCGCCTCAGAACCTTTGCGCACGTTGTTTTCAAAGACCCATTGCAGACCTTCTTCGGCCGCCGTCTGGATGCGTTGATCCAGCGTGGTCTGAATGATCACGTCCTCAGTCGTGTTCTGACCTAGGAAGTCCGGCAGGTTTTCGGGACGCATGATCCAATCCGCGAAATACCCGCCCGCTTTGGCCTGCGCGGCCTCTGACAGGGTCGCCGGATTTTCTTGCCAAAAGAGCGTTTGCTCGTTGCTCAGGTAGCCCTGCTCATTCATCAAACGCAGGATGGTCGCCGCGCGATCCTGGCTGCGCTCGAGGTTATTGGTGGGCGCAAGCCGTGTGGGAGCCGTCAAAAGCCCAGCGATCATCGCGCTTTCGGCGGGGCTGAGTTCGGCGGCATTCTTGCCGAAATAAACCTGCCCCGCGGCCTCAACCCCATAAGCCCCGCCGCCCATATAGGCGCGGTTCAGATAGATCGAGAGGATCTCGTCCTTGGAATATTTCACCTCCATCGCCAAAGCGTAGATAGCTTCGGTGATTTTGCGGGTCATCGAGGTGCGACGGCAATCGGCAACATAGGCCGCTTCGCTTTTCCATTGGTCTTTGTCGAACTCGACACCGAGACACAGCAGCTTGGCCGTCTGTTGCGTGATGGTCGAACCACCGTGACCCTGCAAAGGCCCCCGCCCCTCGCGCAGGTTGATGCGGACGGCAGAGGCCACGCCGCGCGGGCTGACACCGAAGTGGTTGTAGAACCGTTTGTCCTCGGTCGCGACGACTGCATTTTTGAGATGCGGGGAGACGGAGCTCGCGGTCACGACACCCCCGAACTGATCTCCGCGCCAGGCAAAGACATCGCCATTGCGGTCCATCAAGGTCACAGACCCCTGCGCGCGCCCATCAAGCAGTGCGTCCAAATCGGGTAGCAAAACATATTGATACCCAACCGCCAGACCGATGATCGTCGCCACCACCATCGCGACGCGCCATGTGATCGTCCAGACTAACCCCCAGAACCACGCCCAGAGCCGCCCCAAGAGGCTTCGCTTCTTGGGCGTCGGCTTGCGTCGTGTCGTCCCGCGTTTTGCTTTGCTTGCGGGTTTTGCGGATTTCGCAGGCGCTTTGCCCGCAGGCTTTCCCCTGCCATAGCGATTGTCAGCCACGAGGGGCGACTTCTTTTTCTTGGAATCACGCATGGGTCAGTCTGCTCGACGGTCTTAATTGGGCACATTTTAACTAATGAAATCGAAAATGTAGAGCAGCGAGTAAGCGGAAGATTGCTTTAAACTTCGCCCAATTTTTGTGCGACACGCACCAAAAGTGCAAAAATTGTGCAAAAACGCTCCATTTTTGGGCAGTTGACGCCCTGTTTCCCTTCGATTCCCCCTGTGGTGCGGGTTTTTCTGCCGCCGTACTGACTTGTCAGCGATGCGCGCTGCCGGGCCACAGGAAAGGGGATCAGGGTGAAACTGATTATTGCAACGATTAAACCGTTCAAGCTCGAGGAGGTCCGCGAGGCGCTGACCGAGATCGGCGTGCGCGGTCTCATGGTAACCGAGATCAAGGGCTTTGGTGCTCAGTCCGGTCACACCGAAATTTACCGCGGTGCAGAATACACCGTCAACTTTGTACCAAAGGTCAAACTGGAGCTGGTAGTCGCAGCTTCCATGGTTGATCAGGTGGTTGAAACCATCTCCAACACCGCGCGCACCGGCAAAATCGGTGACGGCAAGATCTTTGTTCTGGACGTGGCGCAGGCTGTGCGCGTGCGGACCGGCGAAACCAACGAAGACGCGCTGTAAGAGCGCGATCAAAAGGGGAATATCCTATCATGAAACTCGCAAGCAAACTTGGCTTGGCCTCCGCATTGGTCGCTCTGCCATCGCTGGGCCTGGCACAGGACGCAGTTCCTGGCGTCGACGCCTCCAGCGACACGATCTTTATTCTGAACTCTCTGCTGTTCCTCGTCGGCGGCTTCCTGGTCTTCTGGATGGCAGCCGGCTTTGCGATGCTCGAAGCGGGCCTCGTACGCGGCAAGAACGTCACCATGCAGCTGATCAAGAACATCTCGCTGTTCTCGCTGGCGGCGATCTTCTACTACCTGATCGGCTACAACCTGATGTACCCACTGGGCACATGGTCCGTTGACGGCGTTCTGTCCGGCGTTTGGGGCGTAGGTGTTCTGGAAGCTGTTGGCGTTGGCCGAGACGGTGCAGACGACTATGGTTATGCATCCACTGGTTCTGACTTCTTCTTCCAGCTGATGTTCTGTGCGACCACAGCCTCCATCGTGTCCGGTACCCTGGCCGAGCGTATCAAACTGTGGCCATTCCTGATCTTCACGATCGTTCTGACTGCTGTGATCTACCCGCTGCAAGCGTCCTGGAAATGGGGCGGCGGTTTCCTTGACGCGGCTGGCTTCCTGGACTTCGCAGGTTCCACCGTTGTGCACTCTGTAGGTGGCTGGGCCGCTCTGACCGGTGCTCTGATCCTGGGCCCACGTATCGGCAAGTACAAAGACGGCAAAACCGTTCCTATGCCAGGTTCTAACCTGACCCTCGCAACTCTGGGTACATTCATCCTGTGGCTGGGTTGGTTCGGCTTCAACGGCGGCTCTCAGCTGGCGATGGGCACTGTCGGTGACGTCGCAGACGTGTCCCGCATCTTTGCGAACACCAACACTGCAGCAGCAGGCGGCGCAATCGCAGCTCTGATCCTGACCCAAGTCATGTACAAAAAGCCTGACCTGACCATGGTTCTGAACGGCGCACTGGCGGGCCTCGTGTCCATCACTGCAGAGCCTCTGACCCCAACTCTGGGCGCAGCAACTCTGATCGGTGCTGTTGGCGGCGTGATCGTAGTCTTCGCAGTTCCAATGCTGGACCGCATGAAGATCGACGACGTTGTTGGCGCGATCCCTGTTCACCTGATCGCAGGTATCTGGGGCACCATCGCAGTTGTCTTCACCAACTCTGACGCGTCCCTGGGCACTCAGATCTACGCAATCGTGGTTGTCGGTATCTTCACCGTCGTCGCATCCGGTGTGGTCTGGTTCATTCTGAACGCGATCATGGGTCTGCGTGTAGAGGAAGAAGCCGAGATCACAGGTCTGGATATGGCAGAGCTGGGTATGGAAGCATATCCTGAGTTCTCCAAAGGCTAAGCCTTAGACCTCATAAACAAAGAAAGCCCGGAGCAGATCGCTCCGGGCTTTTTTGTTGCGCGTGTGGCAGGCGTTAGGCCTCGGCAGGTTGCGCTTTGACAGCCTTGGATGTCAAATGCTCTGGGAAGGCTTCGCTGCTCAGTTCCGCGATATCAAGACCAGCGATCTCTGTTTCGATGCCGACGCGTAGCCCCATCGTCAGGGACAAGAGCCACCACACCAAGGCCGAGGCGAGCACTGTGAACAGGCCGATCACGCCGATGCCATAGAGTTGCGAAAGGATGTTTGCCTCCGAATTGGTTATGACAACCGCAAGAGTGCCCCAGATCCCGCAGGCCAAATGCACTGGGATCGCGCCCACAACGTCGTCGATCTTTAGCTTGTCCAGACCGATGGTCACAAAGACGACGATGATACCACCAAGCCCACCGATCAGAGTGGCGACGCCAAGCGACGGATAAAGCGGTTCTGCTGTAATCGCCACGAGCCCCCCAAGAGCGCCGTTAAGCACGACCGTGAGGCTTGGTTTATCGTGAAGGAGCTGGGACAGGATCAGCGTTGAAAGAACGCCCCCGGAGGCGGCGGCATTGGTATTGGCAAAAATGCGGGAGATATCCGCGATGTCGCCGACCGTGCCCATTGCGAGCTGAGAGGCGCCATTAAAGCCGAACCAACCAAGCCACAGGATGAAGGTGCCAAGCGCCGCAAGGCTGAGGTCAGACCACGGCAACTCCATAACTTTGTCGCCATTGTATTTGCCAATCCGCGGACCAAGAATGATAGCCCCCGTCAAAGCGGCCCAGCCGCCCACGGAATGCACGACGGTCGAACCTGCGAAGTCCAGAAAGCCTGCTTGGTCCAGAAACCCACCGCCCCATTTCCAAGAAGCTTGCAAAGGGTAAATCAGACCCGTCAGGACCACGGTAAACAAAAGGAACGGCCAGAGTTTGATCCGCTCCGCCAAGGCGCCAGAGACAATCGAGGCCGTCGTCGCACAGAACATGAGCTGAAAGAAGAAATCAGACCCTGTCGCAGCATAGGCGTAGTCGTCCACCATTTCGCGAGTCACCGCCACCGGTTCAAGGATCGCCACCCCGACTGCGGCTGAAATCACACCATCGACGAACCATTGGCCGAGCGGGTACATCAGGTTGTAACCAAAGAGATAATAGAGCGTTGCAGCAACTGCGAAGAGAGACATGTTCTTCGTTAGCTGCATCGCGACATTCTTACTGCGGACAAGCCCTGCTTCGAGCATGGCAAAACCTGCAGCCATCCAAAAGACCAGAAAGCCTCCGATTAAAAAGAGGAGCGAGTTGAAAATGAAGACGGTGTCTAGTGACGCTTCTGCACCAGCCGAACCGACGTTGGCATAGCCCATTGACGGCAGCGCTATCAGCGCTGGCGCGAGCCCGATTGCTCTTGCGAGTTTCATGATTGTTACCTCAGGAAAGGATTATGTTGTTTTTGACACTCGTTAAACGTGCAAAATAATCGAAACATATACCTTTAAGTGTATTGAGCAAAAACCGGCTTTACAAGCGGCTTGTGAATTCTGCGCGACTAGTGGTACTGTTATGCATCTATATATCGGGCCTTTGGGTCTCGGACTTACGGCCGTCCATCGGTGAATTCAACCAGATCCCAAAGCGTGCCATATAGATCTTTGAAGACGGCAACAACGCCATATTCCGTTTCTTTCGGAGGCCGCGCAAAGGTCACGCCTTTCGCGGTGAGGTCGTTGAAATCTCGCCAGAAATCATCGGTGCGCAGGAACAAAAACACGCGCCCGCCCGCCTGATCTCCGATGTATTTCTCTTGATGCGGGCTAAAGGCCCGCGCCAAGAGAATAGACGCGCCGCCTCCGTTTGGTCGCACGATCACCCAGCGTTTGTCCTGCTCAGGTTGATAGGTATCCTCCACCAGCTCAAACCCAAGGATATCGACGTAAAAGGCAATGGCCTCATCATAGTCCCGCACGACCAGAGAAATATGTGCCAGCGTCTGCATGATGACCTCCGAGTTTCATGCAGACTACCAAGAAATTTGCCCGGGCACAGGGCCCGGGCTGTGTGTCACCAAGGGATATTGGCCAACTTTTGGGGAGCGGCCGGGTGACACGGGGCAAGGCCGTGTCTCGGGGACAGTGGAACACGGCCCTTTTTCTGCTCGAGGTCGGGTCTCGTTCTCTTTGCTGTATGGAGGTGATACGGGGACTGGCGGAAATTCCGTCGCAAGGTTGCGCATATTTTTACGCGCGCAACATAAAAGGCACCCCAATGGGACGCCTTTCGTTTCATAGTTCTTAGGATTTAGACGCCAGCGTCGACGATCGCTTTGGCGAGGATCGGAACGGATTTATCGTTCAAACCTGCAATATTCATGCGGCTGTCGCTGACCATATAGATCGCGCTGTCTACACGCATTTTCTCGACCAGCTCGGGCGTCGTGCCGATCTGGCTGAACATGCCGCGGTGCTGGGCGATGAACCCAAAGCGATCAGATCCTGAGAGCGCCCGCAGCTCTTCGGCCAGTTGCTCGCGCAGACCCAGCATCGAAAGGCGCACCTCTTCGAGCTCTGCGGCCCAATCGGCGCGCAGTTCGGGATCGGTCAAAATAGTGGTCACAACGCGCGCGCCGTGATCTGGCGGGAAGGAATAGTTCTGACGGTTCAGGAAGTTCAGGTTCTGTTGAACAACCGGAGTTTCGGCATCAGACGAGATCGCCATCAGAATACCGGTCCGTTCGCGATAGATACCGAAGTTCTTGGAGCAGCTGCCTGCAATCAGTACGTTCGCGACTGAGGAGGCCACCAGACGCACGGCTTGCGCGTCTTCTTCTAGCCCGTCACCAAAGCCCTGATAGGCGATATCCACCATCGCCATCAGGTTCTTTTCGTTGATCAGATCCACAACCTGCTGCCATTGCGTCAGGTTCAGGTTCGCGCCGGTTGGGTTATGGCAGCAGCCATGCAGCAGCACGACATCGCCCTCAGCCGCCTTGCCAAGATCCTCAAGCATGCCGTCAAAATCAACGCCGCGCGTTTCTGTGTCAAAGTAGCGATAGGGAACGGCCTCGATGCCCACATATTTCAGGATCGAGACGTGGTTTGGCCAGGTTGGGTTGGACACGTGAACCTTGGCCGCTGGATTTGCCAGTTTGATCAACTCAAAGGCCTGGCGTACCGCGCCCGTACCGCCTGGGGTCGCAACGGCTGCGATTTTCTCGCGCGCAACGCTATCGCCCAAAATCAAGCCGATCATGGCATCCGCATAGGCCGGATCGCCCGCCAAGGCGACATAGCTCTTGCTCTCTTGGGTCTCAATCAGGCGACGCTCTGCTTCTTTGACGGCGCGCATGACCGGGGTCACGCCCTCTGCGTTCTTGTACACGCCCACACCCAGATCCACTTTGCCCGGCCGCGGATCTTCGCGGTAGGACGCCATGAGGGCCAGAATTTTATCGGCCGGTTGTGCTTTGAGGTTGCTCAGCATTATGCGTCTCCAGTCGCAATAGGAACCGTTGGGAAAGCCCCCCATTCGGTCCAAGATCCGTCGTATAGGGAATGGTCGGTTTTGCCAAAACGCTCCATGGCCAGGCACAGCACAGCCGCCGTGACACCCGAGCCACAAGAGGTGATGGCAGGTTTGGTCAGATCGACCCCTGCGTTTTCAAAGATCGCCTTTAGCTCGGCAGGCTCTTTCATGGTCTTGTCGGTATTCAACAGCGTGTTGAACGGCACATTGCGCGAATTCGGTATGTGGCCCGCGCGCATGCCGGGGCGCGGCTCGGCGGCCTCACCTTTGAACCGATCTGCCGCGCGCGCATCGATGATCGTGTAATCCATCAGTTTCGAAGCGCGGCTGACTTCGGTCACATCCTTGACCATCTCGTAGCGGGGACGCGCAAACATGTGACGGTCACGTATCACAGGCGGCTCGCCAGTCACAGGACGCCCTTCGGAGGCCCATTTGGGCAGGCCACCATCCAGAACTGCGATGTCATCGTGGCCCATAAGCTTGAACAACCACCATACGCGCGCCGCAGAAAACAAACCGGCCCCGTCGTAGACCACAATCTGGTGGCCATCCCCGACGCCCAAATCGCGAATGCGCGAAAGGAACTTTTCCACGGGTGGCACCATATGCGGCAGGTTTGAGCGGTGATCAGAGATCTCTTCGATGTCAAAGAACCGCGCGCCTGGAATGTGGCTTTCGTCGAACTCTGCTTTTGGGTCCCTGGACTCTGTGGGCAAATACCAAGACGCATCCAGAATTCTGAGGTCTGGATCCTTTAGATTGGCATTTAACCAAGCCGTGGAAACAAGGGTTTTCGGATCGTCCTGTGCCATTTTGCACCTTTTGAGGAAATCTTGCTTTGCCTACTACCAGAGGCATGGAGTCGCAAGAGAGCGCGACAAAAATCCTTTTGCTAGACACAGATTTTGAACGCATGGAGCTTTGCTGAAGTTCACTCACTGCTTGACCATGCCCACTATCGGATTTGTGGCCCGCAAGTAGCGCGATTGGCTCTTTTTGGTTTCTTTGACCCGGCCGAAACACCCGCGAATACGGTGGGCTTCATAACCTGCGCCGCCCGCTCGGCCGCCTTGGACAGAACTCGCATTTTTGTCCATTTTTTTGCAAGCGCTCAATGAATCCCAAGAATCATGTTTTCAAGCTGAGCATTAACAGCTAAAATCCATCAAGTAGTTTGCGGCCTGTGAATTTCTATTCAGCGGCGCGCGCGCTTAACCCTATGAACTATATAGAAAATAGCGCACCAGAACTCCAGGAATTCCGCCTTTGATGCGGATCGAAATACGAGTGCCAGGGAGTTACGAGTACCCCCATGCTGCCCCGCGCAGCATGGGGATTTTCATGTCTGGAGCCAGATATGCGTAAATTTTTTTCTTTGTGTTGCAAATTTCTTGACGACTTTGGACAGACGTTCTGGAGCGTTGGGTGGATCTTATTCCATCCCAGACATGTCAGTCGCCGTGCCGCAGTAGACGCTGTTTCTGACGACCCCAATCGCGTTTCGCCTCGGTCGCGCGCTTGTCGTGCAGCTTTTTACCTTTGGCGATGCCGACCTTGAGTTTCACATAGCCCTTGTGATTGAAATACATGACGATCGGCACGATGGTCATGCCTTTGCGCTGGGTCTCATTCCACAGGCGCGCAAGTTCGCGTTTGCTCACCAATAGCTTACGGCGACGCCGTTCCAGATGGGCAAACATCGCCCGATCATAGGGCGCGATGTAGGAATTCACGAGCCAAAGCTCACCGTCTTTCACTTCAGCATAGCTCTCGGCAATGTTAGAGCCACCGTTGCGCAGGCTTTTAACCTCCGACCCCATCAGCACGACACCGCATTCGATGTCATCCTCGATGGCATAGTCAAACCGCGCCCGACGGTTCTCGGCGATCACTTTGTAGTTCGGGTCTGATTTAGGTTTCTTTGCCATAGTCGGGATTGCTTACATCTGCAGCTTTGGGCTGTCCATCGGATTCCCCATATGGGAGCCAGGCTGGCGCAATCAAGTTTTCATCTTGCCCTAAATACTCATTCTGCCGGTGCCCCCGGTCACTGGCGTCAGCTGATCGCGCAACAGCGCCACCGGATGGGCCTTGAGACTCAGGCGCATGGACACATAATCCTCCACCACCTGTTCGCCCAATGTCATCGCAGGCAGGTTGGCAGGCGCTTCAAAGATCGCCTCCCCATCCATATCCGCTTCAAACAACGGCAGAGGCTTGTCCGACCGGATCGCCTTGGCCTCCCACAATGCCTCGCGCCGCACGAAACCAAGCCCTGCGAATACATCTGCCTCAGCCAGCCGAGTGATGACCGCAGGGCCTATCCCTGCCCGCCGCCAGACCTCTTCGACGCTCAGATAGCCATTGCCCCGCGCCGCCGTGATCCAAGCGGCGTCCTCTTCGCGGATGCCTTTGATCTGACGAAAGCCCAGCCGCAGGGCCAGACCGCCCTGCCCGTCAGGCTCCATCACATTGTCCCAGAAACTCTCATTGATATCGACGGGCCTGACCGTGACCCCATGTTCCCGCGCATCGCGCACGATCTGGGCGGGGGCATAGAACCCCATGGGCTGGGAATTCAGCAGCGCGCAGGCAAAGATCCCAGGGTGGTGGCATTTGATCCAGGCGCTGGCGTAAACCAGCAGGGCAAAACTGGCGGCATGGCTTTCGGGGAAGCCATAGGACCCAAAGCCCTCGATCTGCGAAAAACAGCGGGCGGCGAAGTCTTCGTCATAGCCGTTCTTCTTCATCCCACGCATGAACCGCGTACGGAACTCGCTGACGTTGCCATGTTTCTTGAATGTCGCGAGGGAGCGGCGCAGACGATCCGCCTCTTCCGGGCTAAACCCTGCGCCGATGATCGCGATCTGCATGGCCTGTTCCTGAAACAGCGGCACGCCGAGGGTTTTGCCGAGCACTTCGCCAAGCTCATCTGAGGGAAACTCGACCGTTTCCTCGCCATTGCGGCGCCGGATATAGGGGTGCACCATATCGCCCTGAATGGGCCCCGGTCGGATGATGGCGACCTCGATCACCAGATCATAGAAATGGCGCGGTCGCATGCGGGGCAGAAAGTTCATCTGGGCGCGGCTTTCCACCTGAAACACCCCTATGGAATCCGCCTCACAGAGCATATCATAAACCTTTGGATCCTCCTGCGGCAGACTTGAAAGCGTGTAGCTGATGCCATGATGCCGCGTCATCAGATCAAAGGCCTTACGGATGCAGGTCAGCATGCCAAGGCTGAGCACATCGACCTTCAGAATGCCAAGGCTCTCGATGTCATCCTTGTCCCAACAGATGACCGTGCGGTCCTCCATGGTGGCGTTTTCAATCGGGACCAACTCATCCAGACGGCCCTCAGTAACGATGAAGCCGCCCACGTGTTGGCTAAGGTGGCGCGGAAAGCCGATGACCTCATAGACCAGCGCCATGGTTTGGACGAGCCGCTTGTCGTTTGGATCCAGCCCGATCTCGCGCATGCGATGTTCTTCCAGCCCATTGGCCGAGAAAAACCCCCAAAGCTGCGAGCTGAGCGCCGAGATCGTGTCCTCGGTCAGTCCCATAGCGCGACCAACCTCTCGGATGGCGCGTTTCCCGCGATAGTGGACAACGGTGGCACATAGCCCTGCGCGGTGGCGGCCATAGCGTTCATAGATCCATTGGATGACCTCTTCGCGCCGCTCATGTTCGAAATCGACGTCGATATCGGGCGGCTCGTCGCGGGCCTCAGAGACAAAGCGTTCAAACACCATCGTGCCGATTTCGGGGCTGACCGAGGTGATGCCGAGGCAATAACAGACGACGGAATTGGCTGCAGAGCCCCGCCCTTGGCAGAGGATATCGCGGGAGCGGGCGAAATGGACAATGTCGCGGACGGTGAGGAAATAGGGCTCGTAGTCGAGCTTCGCGATCAGGGCGAGCTCATGTTCCAGCATGCCGCGCACCCTTTCAGGCGCGCCGTATTTATAGCGCCACCTAAGGCCCTCATAGGCGAGCCGTTTCAAACGCTCGGTCGCACTTTCCCCCTGCGCGACTTCCGAGGGGTATTCATACCGCAACTCTCCCAGCGAGAAGGTAAGCGAGCCTGCGAGCGCGTCCGCCCGAGCGAGCACCTCGGGGTGGTCCCGAAAAATCCGCGCCATATCCCGCGCGCTGCGCAGGCGGTGTTCGGAATGGGCCAAGGCCTCGCGCCCCAAGGCCTCGACCTTACACCCCGAGCGCACCGCCGCCAGCACATCCGCCAGTTTGCGCCGCCGTCCGTGGTGCATACGCGGCGTGCAGGAAGCCACGGTGGGCAAGCCCAGATGCGCAGCGCGCTCGGCGATGGCCGCGAACCGCGGGGCGTCCTGCCCGTCATAACGAGGGCTGAGCATCACATCGATACGCCCTGCAAAGCGGCGCGTCAGGCGTTTGGTTTGCTGCTCCCAAGCGGATGCGCCGCGGGGCTGATGATGCGCATCTGGCGCAGGCTGTAGGATCAGATGGAGGCCTTCGTGATGGGTCGTAAGGTCCTCAAGCCTGAGGATGCAACTACCCTTCTCAGCTCGGAGCCGTCCGAGTGAAAGGATCCTGCACAGACTGCCCCAGCCCTTACGATTGATTGGAAGGGCCACCACGGGGCCAGCGTCCTCAAACAGCAGCCGAGCGGCGGGGATGAGGCGCGGGACATCGTAGATGGGGAAGGACTGCGGATCAGGAAGATCTGCGGGTTTGGGGGGGCCAATGAGCCCATGTTCCTCATCAAAGCGCTGCCGTTCTTTGACCCGCCGTGCGATGTCTTTGGCCTCTGTATAGGCGCGCACGATGCCGGCCACGGAGTTGTCATCGGCGATGGCGATGGCGCTGAGGCCGACCTCGAGCGCACGTCGCATATACTCCTCGGGGTGGCTGGCCCCGGTGAGGAAGGTGAAATTGGACATGGCGCAGAGTTCGACCGGCATGCCCTATTATATGTTCTTATTTTGTTCTTTTTGGAGTCGAAAAATTACTGGGGTTGGATTCTGAGTATTTTTCGCAAGATGAAGCTCAGACGTAGGGGGTAAATTCCGCGACGACCTGCTCGTAAACTTCACGCTTAAAAGGCACGATATTGGCGACCAGTTGATCCACCGGCAGCCAGCGCCATTCAGAAAATTCCTGATGGTCGACTTCGATATTGATCTGATCATCCGTGCCGTTGAAGCGATAAAGGAACCATTTCTGTTCCTGCCCCTTGAAGCGGCCCTTCCAGATTTTTGGCACGATGTCGTGGGGCAGATCATAGGCGATCCAGCCTTTGGACTCGGCCAAGGGCGTCACAAGATCTGGCGAGACACCCGTTTCTTCCTCAAGCTCGCGCAGTGCGGCCTCGGCAGGCGTTTCGCCTTTGTCGATGCCGCCTTGGGGCATCTGCCAGGCGGCCACATCGCTGTCCAAACGTTGGCCCACAAAGGCCTCGCCCGCCGCGTTGACCAGCATCACGCCGACGTTCTGGCGATAGGGAAGTTTGGCGATCTCTTCGGGGGTCATGTGGGGCTCCTGTGTCTTGGAGGCTTTAAAGCCCATGGACGAAACGGGAGCAAGGAGCAAAGAAAAACGCCCCGCGTGATGCGAGGCGTTTGACTTAGGTTTTGAGGCTTATTCCTGGGGCCCCAGCGCGCTGAGACCCTTGAGGATGTCGATCGCATAGGCGAGCTGATAATCATCCTCGCGCAGCTGAGCCGTGGCCTCTGCAAGCGCGCGATCCTCTTCGATCTGACGGATTTCGTCTTCGCTGAGGCTGTCATTGCCCAGGCTGCCGCGCAGGTCAGCCTCGGAGCGTGTGCGACGCTCTTCCTCTTCCTCGGTCTGAGGCTGGCGGCGCGGTTGCTCCACGATGATATCTGGCGACACGCCCAGCGCCTGGATCGAGCGGCCCGACGGCGTGTAGTAGCGCGCTGTGGTCAGACGCATCGCGCCTTCGCCGCGCAGAGGCATCACAGTCTGGACCGACCCTTTGCCAAAGCTCTTGGTGCCGACGACAATCGCGCGACGGTGGTCTTTCAAAGCCCCCGCAACGATTTCAGAGGCCGAGGCCGAGCCACCGTTGATCAGAACCACAATCGGCTTGCCTTGCATCAGATCGCCCGGCGTTGCGTTGAAACGTTCGCCATCCTCAACAAAGCGACCACGGGTCGAGACGATTTCGCCCTTTTCCAAGAACGCATCAGAGACGCGGATCGCTTGGGTCAAGAGACCCCCCGGGTTGTTGCGCAGGTCCAGCACGAGACCGTTGATATTGTCGATGCCGCCAGCCGCGTCGATCTGTTCAGCGATACCTTCTTCGAGATTCGGTGTGGTTTGGTCGTTAAAGGTGGTGACACGCAGAACGATGCTGTCGCCTTCGGTGCGCGAGCGCACGGCGGTCAGTTTGATCGTGTCGCGGATGATCGAAACATCAAACGGTTCGGTCTCGCCTTCGCGCGCGATGGTGATGATAATTTCAGAGCCAACGGGGCCGCGCATCATGTCGACGGCTTCGTCCAGAGTCAGGCCCAAAACGCTTTCGCCATCCACATGGGTGATGAAGTCGCCCGCTTCGATACCCGCCTCAGACGCCGGCGTGCCGTCAATCGGAGACACGACCTTCACAAAGCCCTCTTCCTGCGTGACTTCGATACCAAGACCTCCAAATTCACCGCGGGTTTGCAGGCGCATTTGGGCAGCATCGTCTGGCGACAGATAGCTGGAGTGCGGATCCAGCGACGTCAACATGCCATTGATGGCCGCTTCAATCAGATCGCCTTCGTCGACTTCTTCGACATATTGGCTGCGGATGCGTTCAAAGATATCGCCGAAAAGGTCCAGCTGTTCGTAAACACTTGCGTTATCCGCGCTGTCTTGGGCTAGCAGAGGGCCAGCGATCTGGGTCGTTGCCAGAATACCGGCCAAAGTACCGCCCAGCGCGGCCACGACGAATCTTCTCATACTCATCTATCCTTGTTGATGTTGAACCACTCTGAGGGATCAATCGGCGTCTTGCCATCTCTGACTTCTATATAGAGCGTTTCTGTGCGGTCCTGACCAGAGCCCTCACCAGACTGTGACAGAATGGCATCGATTTTCGGGTCATTTCCGCCCATCAACCCAAGCGGTGCGCCGGTGGGGATGACTTCGCCCACCTCGCCAAAAACGGCACCAAGGCCTGCGAAGACAAAAAGCAGGCCGGGTTGGGGTTCGAGCACCATGACGTTGCCCAGATCCAAGAGCGGGCCGCGATAGCGGATGGTAGCGGCAACGGGGCTTGAGACCAGTGTGTTTGCGCGGGTGGCCAGAGTGATGCCGGGGCGAGTGACGCCGCTGGCATCGGTCTCATCTGGGAAAAGCAGGATCTCGGCCTCAAGCGGCAGGTCTAGCTTACCTCGGCG
>JABSOU010000063.1 GCA_013215215.1 Cognatishimia sp.
AACACGCCGCATGAATGTGGGCTGGGTAAGTTCTGCAACACCCATACGGCGATTGGCTGCATCGGGCGCGATGCCTTGCTTCGCGTGGCGGCCGAAGGTCCGGTGCAACAGATCCGCCCGATTTCCATTGGCGGCGATAAGGTGCCGGGCTGTGATCGCCCTTGGCCGGTTTACGCGAATGGCAGCAAAGTGGGGCAGGTGACTTCCGCCGCCTGGTCGCCTGATTTTGAGACAAATGTGGCCATCGGCATGATGCGGATGACCCATTGGGATGCGGGTACGAAAGTAGAAGTTGAGACCACCGACGGGATGCGTCCTGCCGTCGTGCAAGAGAAATTCTGGATTTAGGGGAGGGGTGTCATGTTCAACGCACTCGTAGTGAATAAAGATGCCGAGAGCGGCAAAACAAACGCCAGCGTACAGTCGATCGACGTGAGCGATCTTCCAGACGGGGACGTATTGATTGATGTCGAGTTCTCGACAGTGAACTACAAAGACGGCCTGTGCATTGGCCCGGGCGGCGGCTTGGTGCGCAATTATCCGCATGTGCCGGGGATCGACTTCGCCGGGACTGTCGCTGAAAGCTCTGATGATCGCTACAAAGCGGGCGACCGTGTGGTTCTGACCGGCTGGCGCGTAGGCGAAGTCCACTGGGGCGGCTATGCGCAAAAGGCGCGGGTGAAGGCCGATTGGCTGGTACCGCTGCCGGATGGTCTGACAACGCGTCAGTCGATGGCAGTTGGCACGGCGGGTTTCACGGCGATGTTGGCGGTGATGGCGCTTGAAAACCAAGGGATGGTCAAAGGCGAGAAGCCTGTTTTGGTGACCGGCGCTGCCGGCGGCGTTGGCTCTGTTGCGACGGCGATCCTTGCAAACCTTGGCTATAACGTCGCCGCTGTCACAGGCCGTGCGGAGGCAAGCGACTACCTGACCTCTCTGGGAGCCACCCAGATTGTTGCACGCGAGGAGCTGAACGAGACCACAAAACGCCCGCTGGAAAGCGAAAACTGGGCGGGCTGTGTCGATGCCGTAGGCGGCGACATGTTGGCGCGCGTCCTTGGACAGATGTGCTACGGCGCTTCTGTCGCGGCAGTAGGGCTTGCCGGCGGCGCGGGTCTTCCGGCGACCGTCATCCCCTTCCTGCTGCGCGGCGTGAACCTCTTGGGCATCGACTCGGTGATGCAGCCCTACGACAACCGTTTGGCCGCATGGCAGCGCATCGCGAGCGATCTTCCGATGGACAAGCTTGAGGCGATGATCAACCCGGCCACGCTCAGCGACTTGCCGTCCCTTGGGTCTGACATTCTGAAAGGTCAGGTGCGTGGACGCGTCGTGGTTGATGTAAACGCATAAACCTTGTTCTATGGAAGCGAGGCATGGCAACCGCTGTGCCTCGCTTTTTGATTCCACTATGACGACCTGACCCATGAGCTACGATCCCGACAATATTTTCGCCAAAATTCTGCGCGGGGAAATCCCGTCTGAGAAACTCTATGAGGATGACCACACATATGTCTTCATGGACATCATGCCGCGCACCGAGGGTCATTGCCTGATCATCCCGAAAACACCGTGCCGCAATATGCTGGATGCCACGCCAGAACAGCTCGCGGCCTGCATTGCGACTGTGCAAAAGATGGGCCATGCGGTCATGAAAGCCTTTGATGCCGAGGGGGTCACCGTCCAGCAATTCAATGAGGCCGCTGGCGGGCAGGAGGTCTTTCACCTGCATTACCACGTCCATCCGCGTCATGCGAGTGTGCCCATGGGCCCTGCAGGCCAGATGGGTGATTTCGATCAAATCAAAGCCAACGCCGAGAAAATCCGCGCGGCCCTGTAAAGAGGTTTCCCCATGTCTCTGGATCTCGCCTTTGTGCGCAGCCAATTCCCTGCGTTTTCTGAAAGCAGCCTTGAGGGTATGCGGTTATTTGAGAACGCGGGCGGGTCATACGCCTGCGCACCCGTGATCGACCGGCTCACCCGGTTTTACCGCGAGCGCAAAGTGCAGCCCTATGCGTCCTATGATGCCAGCCGTCTGGGTGGCGAAGAGATGGATGAGGCGCGGACCCGTTTGGCGGCTTGGATGGGGGTCGAGACCGAGGAAGTCACCTTCGGGCCGTCCACAACCCAGAACACCTATGTTCTGTCCCAAGCGGTGCGGGAGTGGCTGAACGAAGGCGATGCGATCATCGTGACGAACCAAGACCACGAGGCCAATAGCGGCTCGTGGCGACGTTTGGCTGATGCGGGCATCACCGTCAAAGAATGGCAGATCGATCCCGAGACAGGCCATCTGAACCCTGATGATCTCTCAGACATGCTTGATGAAAGCGTGCGGCTGGTCTGTTTCCCACATTGCTCAAATGTGGTTGCCGAGATCAATCCGGTGGCCGAGATCACGGCGCTGGCCCATGCGGCGGGGGCTTTTGTTTGTGTGGATGGCGTGAGCTATGCGCCCCATGGCATTCCCGATGTGGGTGGCATGGGGCCCGACATCTATATGTTCTCGTCCTATAAAACCTATGGGCCGCATCAAGGCATCATGGTCGTGCGCAAATCCATCGGGGACATCCTGCCGAACCAAGCGCATTATTTTAACGGCGGCTCGCTTTACAAGCGATTCTCTCCGGCAGGACCGGATCACGCGCAAGTCGCTGCTTGCGCGGGAATCGTGGACTATTTCGAGGCTTTGGCGGCGCATCACGGCATCGATAAGGTCAAAACCGGATCTCAATCCGCGACGACAAATGCACTGCATGATCTGTTGCGCGACAATGAAGTCGCCCTCTCAAAACCTCTGATCGATTACCTCAGCAGCAAAAACACCATTCAGATGCTTGGCCCGCAATCGGCCGAGACCCGCGCGCCGACCTTTGCGTTGAAAACCGAGGACAACCCAGCAAATCTGGCGAAAGAGCTGTTCAAACATGGAATCATGGCCGATGCCAGCGACTTTTACGCGGTCAGACCCTTGGGCGCGATGAACGTGCCTTTGGATCCGGGCGTTCTGCGTCTAAGCTTTGTTCATTACACCGCGCCTGAAGACATCGACGCGCTGATTTCAGCGCTGGATCAGGTGCTTTAGGATAAGGCTTGAGCTTTGACACACCGCGGGCAATGATCAGCCAAACCCAAAAAGGCCCGAGCACATGCCCACCGCAGCCAAACTGATCGCAGCCATCTTCTTTGCTGTGACGACCATGATCGCATCAGAGCTGTTCAAACCCTACATGCCCGAGGGCTATCAGTTCGGCTATTTCACCTATATGAACGGCGCGATTGCGGCCTCGGTTGGGTGGAAGTTGATCGGAGGTCGGGCAGGGCGCGGCGTCACGTCTGCAATCAACAACGGCGTGACCGCGCTCGTGGCCTTGGCCCTTGTCCTTCTGTTCACCCATTCCTTCCGCCTGATGATCCTGCAATCCACCGGCATCGGCTATGGCAGCCTCAGCGAAGCGCTGCAGGATGTGGCGCAAAAGATGGTTGATCACGGGCTGCTTTTGCTCAACACCGACATTCTCGTGGCCTTTGGCCTGGGGACATTTTTGACTGCGATTTTGGCCGAAGCCGCCTCGCGCCGCTGGAGATAGTTTATGGATTTGTTTTTCTACGGCACGCTGCGGCATATGCCGCTGCTCAAGATCGTGCTTGGGGAGCGTTTTGAGGCGATTGCATTGCATGAGGCCACGCTGAGCGGACATCAGGCGCGCGCTATTGTGGGCGAGGACTTTCCGATGATCGTTGAAATGGATGGGCGCGCTGAGGGTCTCTTCTGTGCTGGTCTATCGGACGAGGATGTCGCGCGCCTGAATTACTACGAAGGCGGCTTCAACTACGAACTGCGCGATGTGACTGTAGAAACCGCAACAGGCCCGCTGCCCGCGCAAGTCTATTTCCCCATTGAGCACATCTGGCAAGACAACGGCCTCTGGTCGCTTGAAAAATGGGAAGCAAAACACGCCGCCGTCACCGATATCGCCGCCGTCGAAGTCATGTCCTATTTCGGGATCATCGATGCCAATCAGCTCGAATTTATGTTCCCCATGATTCGAGCCCGCGCCCATGCGCAGCTGACCGCAGCATCAGAAGAGCGCGTCATCGGCCCCAGCGGGTTTGGGCGCGACGACACGCACCATGTCGGAGATGAGGTCACCCACAAAGGCTTCTTCATCATGAAAACCTCCGAGGTGGCCTTTCGCCAATATGACTGCGAGATGAGTCGCCCTGTGAAACGCGAGGTCTTTGTCGGAGGAGAGGCCTCGATTGTGCTTCCCTATGACCCAAAACGCGACCGCGTGCTTTTGGTGGAACAATTCCGCGCAGGGCCATATGTCCGGGGTGACAAAGCTCCCTGGATGCTGGAGCCTATCGCAGGCCGTGTCGACCCCGGCGAAACGCCAGAAGAAACAGCCCATCGAGAAGGGCGTGAAGAAGCCAATCTGACCTTTGAAACCCTGCACCCAGTCGCCAAATGCTATGCCTCGCCCGGGTGTAACACTGAGTATTTCAACATCTTTCTTGGGATCGCCGACCTGCCTGACGACGTCACCGGCGTGAATGGCCTTGATAGCGAGGCAGAGGATATCAAGTCCTATCTCTACTCCTTTGACGACCTCATGGAGATGACCGAAAGCTTTCAGGCCGCCAACGCGCCGCTTGTTCTCGCAGCGCTCTGGCTCGCACGGCACCGTAAGCGCTTACATCTCTGACGCATTGGTGTCTTGAGTTCCCGTAAAACTCCTCCTACACAGGATCTGAGGGCAACATAGAAAGGCGCGCCAAATGCGTATTGCATCAGATCTCGCAACTGCGATTGGGAATACTCCTCTGATCCGTCTGAATAAGGCGAGCGAAGAGACCGGCTGTGAGATCCTTGGCAAGGCCGAATTTATGAACCCGGGCCAGTCCGTAAAGGATCGCGCGGCGCTCTACATCATCAAAGACGCGCTGGAAAAAGGCACGCTGAAGCCGGGCGGCACGATTGTCGAAGGCACGGCAGGCAACACCGGTATCGGTCTTGCGCTGGTTGGCGCCTCCATGGGTTTCAAAACCGTGATTGTAATTCCCGAGACCCAGTCTCAGGAAAAGAAAGACATGCTGCGCCTGGCGGGTGCGGAGTTGGTGCAGGTTCCGGCGGCCCCTTATAAGAACCCCAACAACTATGTGCGCTACTCTGGCCGCCTTGCAGAGGAGCTGGCCAAGACTGAACCAAACGGCGCGATCTGGGCGAACCAGTTTGACAACGTCGCCAACCGCCGCGCGCATATTGAAACCACTGGCCCCGAAATCTGGGAGCAGACAGGTGGCAAAGTGGATGGCTTCATCTGTGCGGTTGGCTCGGGCGGCACACTGGCCGGCGTTGCGGAAGTCCTGCAGCCCAAAGGCGTTAAGATCGGCCTTGCGGACCCAATGGGCGCGGCGCTGCACAGCTTCTATACGACGGGCGAGTTGGCGTCTTCTGGCACGTCGATCTCGGAAGGCATCGGGCAGGGGCGTATTACCGCCAACCTCGAAGGCTTCACCCCCGATCATTCCTTCCAGATCCCAGACGAAGAGGCGCTGCCAATTGTCTTTGATCTTTTGGAAAACGAAGGCCTCTGCCTTGGTGGCTCCTCTGGCGTGAACATCGCGGGTGCCAAACGTCTGGCCAAAGAAATGGGCCCGGGCCACACCATCGTGACCATCCTGTGTGACTATGGCACGCGCTATCAGTCCAAACTCTTCAACCCGGAATTCCTGCGCGAAAAAGGCCTGCCGACCCCATCCTGGCTGACCGACGCGCCAAGCAGCATTCCGGGCGTTTTCGAAGACGTTTAAACGTCTGCGCCATCCAGGTTCCGAAAAACCCGCGCTCTGCAACCAGAGCGCTGGTTTTTCTATTGAATTTCACCGTGGTTGGGCCAGTATTTGAGCAACACCAGACGCAGGACCGCCCTATGACTGACCTTCTCTTTCGAGACGACGCCTATTTGACCACGGCTCAAGGCAAAGTGGTCGCCCATACGCCCGAAGGCGGTATCGTCGTGGATGCTTTTTTGTTTTATGCAACCGGCGGCGGGCAACCTGGCGACAGCGGCGCAATTTCATGGGGCGATACCACTATGAAAATCGCCACGGCCGTGAAAACGCTAGACGGAGAGATCGCGCTTGTCCCCGCAGAACCCGCGCGCTTGCCAGACATCGGCACAGAGATCACCCAGACCCTTGACTGGGAACGCCGCTACAAACACATGCAGATCCACACCGCGCTGCATCTGCTGTCCGTTGTGATCCCTTTGCCCGTGACCGGAGGCTCCATTTCCGCCGAAAAAGGCCGGTTGGATTTTGACATGCCCGACGCGCCTGCGGACAAAGAAACGCTCCAAGCGCAGCTCAACGAATTGGTCGACCGCGATCTCGAAGTACATGAAAACTGGATCACCGACGAAGAACTGGCCGCCAAGCCTGATTTGGTGAAAACCATGTCCGTGAAACCGCCGATGGGATCAGGTCGCGTGCGTCTGGTTGGCATCGGGCGGGATACAGATCAAATCGACTTGCAACCCTGTGGCGGCACTCATGTGGCGCGCACCGGTGAAATCGGACGCCTGCGGATCGGCAAGATTGAGAAAAAGGGCAAACAGAACCGCCGGGTGAATATTCACTTTGACGATTAACCTATTGGGATAGTGGCGGAGAGACAGGGATTCGAACCCTGGGTCCCCGTGAAGGGACAACGGTTTTCGAGACCGCCCCGTTCGACCACTCCGGCACCTCTCCGCGGGGGTCTTGGTAGAGCCGTCGTCTATCTCGGTTTTTTGATCGCTGCAAGGGCCGTTAGTGATTGTTTGTTATCGGAATTGCCCTAAGTTTAACCCTAGACGCCAACGCCTCAGGAGAGCCCTATGTTTCACAAGCTGCGCAGAATGTTTTCAACGGCCGTCGTGGCGGGGTCTGTGGCGCTTTCTCCTGTGATCGTCCAAGCTGCTGACCGCGCGGATGTGCAGGAATTTCTTGAGGTCACGGGCTTTGACGTAGCGCTGGATTCTATCGCCGTTGGTGCAGAATCCGCACCTTCCATGCTGGGCCTAGAGGACAATGCCTTTGGTCAAACCTGGAGCAACCTTGTGAAAGAGGTCTTCATTGTCGAAGACATGCAGACGCAGGCGCTCGATATCCTTGAGGAGACGCTTGATCAGAAACTGCTCGACCATGCTGTGGCCTTTTACGGCAGCGATCTGGGCAAACGTTTGGTTCAGGCCGAAAACCTCTCGCACATGGATGATGACGAGCTCAAACAGATCGCGGGCGAACAGCTCTTGGCCTTCTATGAGGCCAAAGAGGATCCGCGTCCCGAGTATTTTACCCGCATGGGCGCCGCGATTGATCCGGAAAACATCGGCCTGCGGGCGCTGCAAACCATTCAGGTGCGGTTTATTCTGGCGGCCTCACGCGCAGGCGTGATTGCGCAGGACATCGACGAAGAAGCGCTCTGGGCCAATATCCGCGCCAATGAGGCGGAGGTTCTCGCCGCGATCGAAGAGGGGGCCAAGGCCTCAGCCGCTTATACATACCAGGATTTCACGTCCGAGGAGGTTCTGGCCTATGCCGAGGCGCTGGAACACCCGGATATGAAACTTGTCTATGAGCTGATGAATGCGGTGCATTATCAGGTGATGGGCAACCGGTTTGAGGCTTTGGCGCTGAGGCTTGGCGAATTGCAGCCGAGTCAAGATCTTTGACTCTGCTAAAGCGGCAGGTGTCCGCTACGCGGACAAAGCTGCCAACTATGACTCTTGATGAAATGATTGCTCGAATATGTATTTACTCCCAGAAAAAAGCGTAGCCAGCATTTTTGGATTTTCATTGCAGTATCTGTGGATACCCTCGGTCCGGAGCAGCGATTGCGAAATCAAATCAATAAATTGCATAGACTAACGAAGAAGTCTCAAGGACATGGTAAGGTTTTCCGAATTTCTCTTTTTCGCCGTTGTAGTAGCTATGTTGGCACCATTGCAACTCAATGCGACGGATGACAAGTCTGGTATACACAATTGCTTCGACAAAACTTGCTATGGACCAATACATGTTTTCATCGAAAGTGCTTCCGAAACTGAAGCACGAGACATTCTAAATTTGTCTTGCAGGTTGACTGGGATAAACTTGTCGCTTGCCCGGGAAAATGATCTTAAAGAAGAAGGTAAATGGCCAAGTCATCGTAACCTTATTCTCTTTTTGGATGATTTGGCAAACACGACCAGCATTCATCCAAAACTAGTGAGCCCTCCAGATTTGTCTTCAGATGCTACCCGTTTCGGGGGTACCTTTTCAGTTTATTCTAACAACCGAATTTACAGCACTGAGTTCTTGGCTTTCGATCAATCCAAGACCTGGTGTGAAGATTGGAAATGTTGGATTGGAGTGACCTATCAATTTCTTGAGCTCGTTTACGATCAAAAAATTATAGTTGATCAAGAAAAATACGGCGAAGGTGCGTATTGTGTTGATGAATAATCAGTCAAAGTACCCCTAATCGCCTGAGGTTTTGTTCAGACGCAGAGTAAGTTTGAGCTCAAACTAAACGCGCCACACTCCTGCCCACTCCGACACCTTAATTCCAACTTTGACAGATTTCCCACAACTCCTGCTTGACTTACCCACAGGATCAGCACATAAGCCCGCATCGGCGTAAGGTTCTCCTTGCGCCTTTATCTATTGCAATCTCGTCCCAAGGGGACGCGCTGTTTGAGGTGGCTTAAGCCGGAAACGCCCGAAAGGGGACCAAATAACGCGGTAAATCGAAGGAATAGGACATGTTCGCAGTCCTGAAAACCGGCGGTAAACAGTATAAAGTACAGGCAGGCGATGTTCTGCGTGTCGAAAAACTGGCAGCCGACGCGGGTGAAAAAATTCAATTCAACGAAGTACTGATGCTGGGCGGCGACAAAACCGTCGTAGGCGCACCTCTCGTTGAAGGCGCTGCCGTACAGGCAGACGTGATCGACCAGATCAAAGGCGAAAAGCTGATCAAATTTGTGAAGCGTCGTCGTAAGCACAGCTCTAAGCGGACTGTTGGCCACCGTCAGAAACTGACTCTGGTGCGCGTGACTGACATTCTGTCCTCTGGCGCAGACAAGTCCGGCGTGAAAGCCGCAATCGGTGCTGGTTCCGTTTCCGGTGCAGCTGTAGAGGCAGCCGCTCCTGCGAAAAAGGCACCTGCTAAGAAAGCAGCGAAGGCCGAAGCGTCAGCCGCAGAGGCCGGTGCTGACGATCTGAAAAAGCTGTCTGGCGTAGGTCCAGCGCTTGAGAAGAAACTGCACGCCGCAGGCGTTACCTCTTTCGCGCAAATCGCGGCATGGGGTGAAGCAGAGATCGCAGACTTTGACGAGAAGCTGTCCTTCAAGGGCCGCATCGAGCGCGAAGGCTGGGTTGAGCAAGCCAAAGAACTGGCGAAGTAAGCGAGAAATAGGAGACACACGATATGGCACATAAAAAAGCTGGTGGTAGTTCCCGTAACGGTCGCGATTCCGCGGGTCGTCGCTTGGGCGTCAAGAAATACGGTGGTGAGTCTGTGATCGCAGGCAACATCATCATGCGTCAGCGCGGCACCAAGATGTGGCCGGGCGAAGGCGTTGGCATGGGCAAAGACCACACGATCTTTGCAACCACTGACGGCAACGTAAAGTTCCACAAAGGCCTCAAAGGCCGCACCTTTATTTCGGTTCTCCCGGTGGCGGAGGCCGCTGAGTAAGCCGACCTTAAGGTTTTAAGTTTTTAGGGGATCGGCGGAAACGCCGGTCCCTTTTCTTTTGTTCAGTTGGATGCAAGCGATGAGCGTTGCAACACTCCCGTTTCTCGCCTTTGGCGCCAGCCAGGTGGCAACACCCGGGCCTGCCAATATGGCGCTGATGGCTACCGGAGCCCGATTTGGGTTTCGCGCGTCCTTGTCCTTTGTGGCGGGCGTGGCCTTGGGCAAACAACTGATCATCTGGCCAATTGGCTTTGGTCTCATGTCTTTGGCCGCGAGCGCGCCCTGGGCGTTTGAGATCCTGAAATATGCCTCGATGGCCTATATTTTCTGGCTCGCTTGGAAGGTCGCGAACCTGCGGCTGAGCGCGGCGGATGCAGGCGCCAAAGCGCCCGGTTTTTTCGCCGGGCTCTGGGTGCACCCGCTTAATCCCAAGGCCTGGGCCATGATCACGCAAGGCTTCACGAATTTCGTGAGTGAGGGCACCCCCACCTTGCAAGTCACCGCGACAATCGCCATCTGTCTTTTGGCCTGTCAGCTGGTGTTTCACCCGATGTGGGCTTTGGGAGGAGACCGCATCGCAAAAACCGTCGCAGGGACTGCTGCAGAACGGTATCTGATGTGGATTTTAGCAGGTCTCACAGTGGCATCCGTCCTGTTTACCCTGCTTGGAGGAGAGAGCACATGATGCACGATACGATCATCAATCAGGCAACGATTGAAACAGACCGTATGGATTTGCGCCCACTGCGCGTGTCTGATCAGGGTCTGATCGACGTCTATGCGGGCGACAAGCAGGTCGCGCGGATGACAACGACGATCCCGCATCCTCTGCCACCCGGCGCAACCGATGCTTTTATCAAAAGCGCACAAGCGGTTGAGCGCACGGAACATGTCTGGGCATTGGACTGTCTGAAAAGCAACGGTGCCGAAGTTATGGGGCTGATTTCCTTGAAAGAGATCGCTGACCACAAGGTCGAAGTCGGCTATTGGGTTGCGCCTCCGTTTTGGAACACGGGGATAGCCTCCGAGGCCGTCCGTACCTTGATTGATGCAAACCCGCTGAACAGCCAAGTCATGTTTGCCAGCGTCTTTCAGGACAATCCGGCCTCGGCCCGCGTGCTGACCAACTGCGGCTTTCAGTATCTGGGCGACGCCGAAACCTTCTCGGTGGCGCGCAATGCGGCGGTCCCAACCTGGACCTACAGCCTAAAACTTAATTGAGCTTCCCCCTGTCTTAGCGTTATGAGGCAGGGGACTTCGCAAAACCCCAAAGGACGCCTCTTATGAAATTCCTCGATCTGACCAAGGTCTATATCCGCTCGGGCGGCGGTGGCAGCGGTTGCGTGTCCTTTCGACGCGAGAAATTCATCGAATACGGTGGGCCTGATGGCGGGGACGGCGGCAATGGCGGCTCGGTCTGGGCTGAGGCCGTCGAGAGCCTGAACACGCTGATTGATTTCCGGTATCAGCAGCACTTTTTTGCGAAAACCGGTCAGTCTGGCATGGGCAATCAGCGCACAGGTGCCTCAGGCGATGACATCATCTTGCGCGTGCCCGTGGGCACCGAAATCCTTGATGAAGACCAAGAGACGCTGATCGCGGACCTCACTGAGGTCGGTGAACGCGTATTGCTCGCCAAAGGCGGCAATGGCGGCTGGGGCAACCTGCGGTTTAAGACCTCTACCAACCAAGCACCAAGCCGCGCGAACCCCGGCCAAGAAGGCATCGAGCGCACGATCTGGCTGCGTCTGAAACTCATCGCCGATGCAGGTCTGTTGGGTCTGCCAAATGCGGGCAAGTCGACGTTCTTGGCGGCGACCTCTAATGCGCGGCCCAAGGTTGCGGACTATCCGTTTACCACGCTTTACCCAAATCTCGGCGTCGTCGGCGTCGATAACGTAGAATTCGTCGTGGCCGACATTCCTGGCCTCATCGAAGGCGCGTCCGAGGGCAGGGGGCTTGGTGACCTCTTCCTCGGTCACGTTGAACGCTGCGCCGTGCTTTTGCATCTGGTTGATGGCACATCAGGCGACCCAATTAGGGATTACAAAACCATTATCGGCGAACTCGAAGCATACGGCGGCGTATTGGCCGAAAAGCCCCGCATCACAGTGCTGAACAAGATCGATACAATGGATGCCGAGGAACGCGAATTCCTGAAAGAGGAACTCGAAGCAGCGGTTGGCGGCCCTGTCATGCTCATGTCTGGCGCGAGCCAAGAGGGCGTAACCGATGTGCTGCGTGCCCTGCGCAGCCAGATTGACGACACGCGCCTGCGCGAAAAGAAACAGGACGAGGAACCAGCCCCTTGGCAGCCTTAAGCGACGCAAAACGGCTGGTAATCAAGATCGGGTCTGCACTTCTCGTTGACCGGACCACTGGCGCTTTGCGTGAGGACTGGCTGAAAAGCCTCGCTGAGGATGTCGCATGGCTTAAGGACATGGGCAAGGACATCATCATCGTCTCATCAGGGTCGATTGCTTTGGGTCGTGGCGTGCTATCGCTTGGCAACAAAGACCTACCGCTGGATCAATCCCAAGCCGCTGCGGCAGTCGGGCAGATCCGCCTCGCCGGCGCTTATGAAGACGCGCTCAAACCACACGGCATCACAACTGCACAGGTTCTCGTCACCCTAGAGGACAGCGCCAACCGTCGTCGTTACCTCAATTCCCGCGCGACTTTGGCGCAGCTTTTGACCCTCGGCGTGCTGCCTATCGTCAATGAAAACGACACTGTCGCGACCGACGAAATCCGCTACGGCGACAACGACCGCTTGGCCGCACAAATCGCCCTGACCACCGGCGCGGATCAGTTGATCCTTCTGTCTGATGTCGACGGCTTCTACTCCGGCAACCCGCAAAAAGACCCATCTGCCAAGCGTTACGACACGGTCACGGATATCACCCCCGAGATAGAAGCCATGGCGGGCGAGGGCACCTCTGGCCTGTCCAAAGGTGGCATGATCACCAAGCTCTGGGCCGCCAAAACCGCAACCAGCGGCGGCTGCGCCATGTCGATCACCGAAGGCTCCACCTTGAACCCGCTGAGGGCGCTGGAAAACGGTGCGAATGCCACCTGGTTCATAGCGAAAGGCACGCCACAACTGGCGCGCAAAAGCTGGATCTCCTCGATGAAGCCGCAAGGCCAGATCACCGTCGACCAAGGAGCTGAAACCGCACTGCAAAAAGGCAAAAGCCTATTGCCCGCAGGCATTTCAGGCGTCACAGGCGATTTTGAACGCGGCGATCCGGTCGAAATCATTGCTCAGGACGGGCGAAAACTCGGCCAGGGGCTCACCGCATACACAAGTCTTGAGGCCCAAGCCATCAAAGGCAAACACAGCTCGGATTTTGAAGCCATCCTTGGCTACCCGGCCCGCTCTGTTATCATCCACCGCGACGACATGGCGCTTTAGGCTTCATCTTGCCGCAAATACTCCCGCCGGAGGCTCCCTTCGGCACCACACAGACCAAAGGACAGATCTGATGAAGGACATCGCAGATATTCCCGCCCTCATGGCAGAGATTGGCCAGCGCGCCAAAGCCGCCAGTGCAGAGCTGGCCTTTGCCCCGGCCGAGGCGAAAGCCAAAGCGCTCAATTCCGCCGCCGATGCCGTCTGGGAGGCGCGTGCCGAGATCATTAAGGCCAATGCTCTGGACATGGACTATGGCCGCAACAAAGGCCTCAGCGATGCGATGATGGATCGCCTGATGCTGGATGAGGTTCGCATTCAAAGCATCTGCGACGGGCTGCGCGCCGTCGCCGCACAAGACGATCCAGTGGGCGAAGTTCTGGCCGATTGGGACCGTCCCAGCGGGCTGAATATCCGGCGCGTGCGCACACCTTTGGGCGTCGTGGGCGTGATCTATGAGAGTCGTCCGAATGTGACCGCCGACGCGGGCGCGCTGTGCTTGAAATCTGGTAATGCGGTGATCCTGCGGGGCGGCTCTGAGGGCTTTAACAGCTCGCGCGCGATCCAATCTTGCTTGGTTAAAGGCCTCAAAGACGCAGGCCTGCCAGAGGATTCCATCCAGCTGATCCCAACCCGTGATCGTGCGGCAGTTCAGGAATTGCTGACCATGGTGGACACGGTCGACGTCATCGTACCGCGTGGCGGCAAAGGCCTTGTCGGCCTCGTGCAACGCGAGGCCCGCGTGCCGGTTTTTGCGCATCTGGAAGGCATCGTGCATATCTATCTGGACAAGGACGCTGATCCTGTGAAGGCGCTTGAGGTGGTGATGAACGCCAAGACCCGCCGCACCGGGATCTGCGGTGCNGCTGAATGCCTTCTGATCCACAAAGACATCGTCGACACGATTGGAACCGGCGTTCTAAAGGCTCTGATCGACGCTGGCGTGCGCGTTCATGCAGATGAGGCTTTGCAATCCATTGCAGGCACAATGCCTGCCACCGCCGAGGACTGGGGGCGCGAGTATCTGGACATGGATATCGCCGCCAAAGTTGTCGACGACGTGGATGGCGCCATTGCGCATATCAACACCTTCAGCTCCAGCCACACCGATTGCGTGATCACGGAAGATCAAGCCGTCGCGGACCGCTTTTTCACCCGCCTAGATTCCGCGATCCTGATGCACAATGCCTCCACACAATTTGCCGACGGCGCAGAGTTTGGCATGGGCGCAGAAATCGGCATCGCGACAGGGAAAATGCATGCGCGCGGCCCGGTTGGCGCAGCTCAGTTGACCAGCTTTAAGTATCTGGTCACCGGAGACGGCACCACCCGCGCCTAAGGGGTTCAATCAAAATAGAGCGACAGTCTTGTGTTTGAAATCAGGACTGTCGGCAAAAACTCCAGATCCTTTAGGGTTTGCGGCAAAAGCGCAAAGGGCACGGTTGTCGGCGAGACATGCGTGGGCGCTTCGTTTTCGGCCAGAGGTTCCCACAACAGAGGATCTGCATCGATGACGTCAGCATTGGCGACGACTTGCCAGCCGTTGTCATAGGTGATCGCGACATCGCCGCCTCGGGGCAGGGCCTGTTCAACGCAGAGAATAGCCAGAAAGGCCGCGCGTAACTCGCGACGCGCTTTGGGTTGATCCACACGCCAATGCACCAAAACCCGTTCGCTACGGCTGTCGTCAAAAATCGATTTGATTTCGCTGGCAGAAACCACCTGATCCGCGTTACTGACGCCAAAGGCGATCCGAAAAAACCGAACCCGCGCGCTGGTGTGGAAAATCCCTTCCGAAATCAACTCGATCTCTGCCTCAGCCCCGCCGGTCATCTCAAAAAGCTCAACCCCATTGGCGATCGCGCCCACAGGGTTAATCAGATCGTGACAGATGCGAGAGGCTACCAAGTCCGCGTAGTTTGAATTAGACATTTGAAAAACCTAGAACGAGTTAAAAACATGGAAAATCACAACGAGTTTCTGGAGCCCGGCATGTTGGTGAAACACCCGGGACAGCCCGCTTGGGGCGTTGGTCAGGTGCAATCCAATATGGGCGGAAAAATTACGGTTAATTTCAGAGAGGCTGGCAAAGTCGTCATTGATGCTGCTCGTGTTGCTCTTTTGATTACAGATGACACCTAGAAGGTTAATTTACACTTAACGTAGAGCAGACTCGCGTTAACCGATACTTGGGGCTACCCCGTATTCCGCGTTGCCATCGGACCGAGCGCCCAGTATCACTCCGGGAAAGCAAAAACGGATGTTACCCTAGCTATGAGCGCCTCAAATCCTGATTTCCTGCTGCGTTTGGCGGAAACAGACGAAGACATTAGGGCCTCACAGCACTTGCGCTATCAAGTGTTTGTGCAAGAGATGGGGGGTGATGGCCCCATGGTCGACCACGACGCACAGCTGGAGCGTGACAAGTTCGACCCGTATTTTGATCACCTGATGCTTTTGGACCAATCCCGAGGTGACACCGCCCAAGCGCAAATTGTCGGCGTCTATCGGCTGTTGCGGGACGATCAGATGCCAAAGGTCGGTCAGTTCTATACCGAAGACGAATATGACCTCTCGGTGCTCAAGGAAAGCGGGCGTAAGCTCTTGGAATTGGGGCGGTCTTGCCTTGCTGCAGACTATCGCGGCGGCACGGCGATGTATGTTCTTTGGAACGGGCTTGCGGATTATGTGCGCCGCCATGAGATCGAAATCCTCTTTGGTACGGCGAGTTTCCATGGGACCGATTTAGACAGCATCGCGCCCTCACTGTCACTCTTGCATCACCGCCATCTGGCTCCCAAAGAGCTGCGCGTGCGCACCCTGAATCAGCACTACACCGAAATGAACCGCCTGCCTTACGAGGATCTGGATCGCAAAAAGGCGATGCTGAACGTACCGGCTTTGATCAAAGGCTATCTGCGCCTTGGCGGGTTTGTGGGCGAGGGGGCTTACGTCGATCAGGTCTTTAATACGACTGATGTTTGCCTCGTGATGGACACGGAACGCCTCAGCGCCACGCAGAAGAAGATTTACAGCAGCGGGGCCAAATCATGACCCCAACCTGGACCGGCAATGAGGACTATATCGCGCAGCGCCAACCCAAAGGTTTGGACTGGCTCCGTGTGATCCGTCGCGGCGTACCGGGGATCTTGGTCATTACCGTCTGTCTGGTCATTTTGTTGCTGGTGCGCTTAATCGAGCGCCCCTTGTTTGGCCAACGCCGACCCATCACGCCCTATATCACCTGTTTCGTCTGCCGCTCGGTGCTTTGGCTAATCGGCTTTCCCTACGAGATCAAAGGCCGTCCTATGCGCCACCCCGGTGCAGTTGTCGCCAATCACGCAAGCTGGCTGGATATCTTCACGCTGAACGCACCGCAGCGGATCTACTTCGTATCAAAATCCGAAGTCGCGGGCTGGCCGGGCATCGGAACGCTCGCCAAGGCGACCGGAACAGTCTTCATCGCACGGGAACGGCGAGAAGCTAAGCTACAACAGGATCTCTTTGAACGGAGGCTCGGGGCAGGGCATAAGCTGCTCTTTTTTCCTGAAGGAACCTCGACCGACGCCAATCGGATTTTGCCTTTCAAAACCACCTTATTTCAGGCGTTTTTCAGCGATGCCTTGCGCGATCAATCCTACGTTCAACCGATCACCGTGAACTACCACGCGCCTGAAGGCGAAGATCCGCGTTATTATGGCTGGTGGGGCGACATGGACCTGATCCCTAACGTGCTGCATGTTCTATCGACCCCAAAACAGGGGCGGATCGAGCTGGTGTTCCATGAGCCCAAACCCGTGAACAGCTTTGAAAACCGCAAGGTTCTGGCGCTGGACCTCGAAGAAAGCACCCGCGCCGCGCATTTCAGCGAAAATCCCGTGTCAAAACCCGAAAAATAAGGCGTATTTGGCGCTTTACCCCCTTGCGTGCCCCCGAAATCCACAGTATCAGCCGCCCATTCAATCTCGCAGGTGAGGTTTGGGTGCTTTGAGGGAGAAATCCTCAAACGTCCGCCGGTTGTCCCAAATGGGATCTCCCTCCTCACCAAGGCGTAAACCGGAAAAGGAAAATAAGCATGGCTCTTCCTGAGTTCACCATGCGCCAGCTGCTGGAAGCAGGCGTACACTTTGGTCACCAAACACAACGCTGGAATCCCCGTATGGGCGAGTTCATCTATGGCTCGCGCAATGGCATCCACATCATGGACCTAACCCAGACCGTTCCAATGCTGGACGCGGCTCTGAACGCTGTTCGTGAAACCGTTGCAAAAGGCGGCCGCGTTCTTTTCGTGGGCACCAAGCGTCAGGCCTCCGGCCCGATCGCAGATGCTGCTGAGAAATCCGCGCAATATTACATGAACCACCGCTGGCTCGGCGGCACGCTGACCAATTGGAAAACCGTTTCCCAGTCCATCAAGCGTCTCAATGAGATCGACGAGAAACTGGCATCTGGCGCAGAAGGCCTGACCAAGAAAGAGCGTCTGGGCATGGAACGTGACCAGGGCAAACTGCAAGCGTCCCTCGGCGGTATCCGCGAAATGGGCGGCACTCCAGACCTGCTTTTCGTCATCGACGTGAAAAAAGAAGCACTGGCGATTGCCGAAGCCAACAAACTGGGTATCCCAGTTGTGGCTGTTGTCGACACCAACTGCTCCCCAGATGGCGTTGATTACATCATCCCAGGCAACGACGACGCATCCCGCGCGATCGCGCTGTACTGTGATCTGGCATCCCGCGCGGCTCTGGACGGCATGACCGCCATGATGGGCGCAGCAGGCGTTGATCTGGGCGAGTTCGAAGAAGCGCCAGCCGAAGAAGCTGTTGCTGAAGAGCCAGCAGCCGAAGCTTCCGCAGAAGCCTAAGCGTAACAAATCTTTCATGGGGGCAGGGTAAGCCGCCCCCATAAACGACCTACAAATTCTAGGAGAGACCAAGATGGCTGTAACTGCCGCAATGGTGAAAGAACTGCGCGAAATGACCGGCGCAGGTATGATGGACGCGAAAAAAGCGCTGACCGAAACCGATGGTGATCAAGAAGCCGCAATCGACTGGCTGCGCACCAAAGGCCTCGCGAAAGCCGCAAAGAAATCCGGCCGTACCGCAGCAGAGGGCCTCGTGGCCGTAACTGTCGACAGTGGCAAGGGTGTTGCTGTTGAAGTGAACTCTGAAACCGACTTCGTTGGTAAGAACGCAGACTTCCAAGCGATGGTTGCTAAAATCGCAGGCGCAGCAATCAACGTTGCTGACGTTGACGCGCTGAAAGCTGCGGATCTGGGCGGCAAGACCGTTGAAGAGACTGTCACAGACGCGGTTGCGACCATCGGTGAGAACATGTCCGTGCGCCGCATGGCCTCTGTTGAAGGCGACGTTGTGACATCCTATGTTCACAACCCAGCAACCGACGGCATGGGCAAAATCGGTGTTCTGGTTGCGCTGAAAGGCGGCGATGAGGCATTCGGTAAGCAGGTTGCGATGCACATCGCAGCGGCGGCTCCACAGTCCCTGTCCGAAGCGGACCTCGACCCAGCGGTTGTTGAAAAAGAGCGTAACGTTCAAATCGAGATCGCACGTGAATCTGGTAAGCCAGAGCAAGTGATCGAGAAAATGATCATCGGGCGCATGAAAAAATTCCTCTCTGAAGTCACACTTCTGGGCCAGGATTTCGTCATCAACCCAGACCTGACCGTCGAAGCAGCCGCCAAAGAAGCGGGCGCTGAAATCGTCGGTTACGTCCGCATGGAAGTTGGCGAAGGCATCGAGAAAAAAGAAGAAGACTTTGCCGCAGAAGTTGCAAAAGCAGCGCAAGGCTAAGGCTTTTACATAAGATTTAAACGCCGCGCGGGTTAAAAAACTCGCGCGGCGTTTTTGTATGCACCTGTAGATTTCATTCGCACCATAACAGGGGCGATTCTATAGATGTTGATAAATTTCCCCTGTGTTTTAAAGACTTTAGGCGCAGAGCCCAGAAATTGCTGGGATTGCGCCTAAAAGTTCCTAGGCTAAAGCCACACTCACGGAACAGAATTAAAATATTAACCTTAGGGAACGAGGCGTAGTCTGGAAATCCGTACTTTGTTGCAAAGGCAACATTTCCTTGTTTTTGCGAGGAAAATTCTCGTTAGGGTTGAAATCCCCGCGGCGAAAATCCCTAGAGTTCGTAGCGGAAAATCTGGTTCTGAAACGTCGCTTTCGACACCGCTTGCGCAGTTGTCTGCACCCCAAGGGACTCGCGGGCCAGCCGCAAGTGTTTTTCCACCGTCGCCGTCGTGCGATTGATCAACAGCGCAATGTCCTGCGTCGTTTTTCCGTCGCTGACCCATTCCAGTACTTCACGCTGGCGATAGGTCAGGGCGCGATTTGGATAGCGATACGGGAGCTGCATCACTTTCAGATGAAAGACATTGTTGAGCAGGGTGATTTCTTTGCCATGTATCGCCCAGATCGCATCGACATCGGCCTGGCTCGCACCGGGTTTTCCAACCAGACCGATCCCGGCCTTAGACCGCGGCGACAGAGATTTGAAACTCACGGAATAGCCCGCCGTGATCCCCCAAACGCGGTTGAACTCGACAACTTCCAGTTCTTCGCGGCTATAGTCGCCGCGACGATAGGCGTCTTCCATGATGGACCAGCTCACGCTGCCATCATGTTCCAGAGACCACTTCACCATAGGCGCATGAGTGAACATCCGCTTGGCAAAAAACTCGTCCAGATAAGCGCGATCATGATTGGATAGGATCACAAAGTCTTCAGGATCGCCCAGGTTATCGCCGGCACGAAACATCGTGTAGCCATAGAGCGCACGGTC
>JABSOU010000064.1 GCA_013215215.1 Cognatishimia sp.
ACCTGGTGCCTCGACCCGCGCCGGTTTACAGGGCACGCGAATGTGGAACTGACCTCGCTTAAGGCGATTGAGGATTATCAGAACGAGTTTCGCTTTCACTTCCCGCATGAACAGCGCCCTGCAGGTCGCCCCGCCAAGACGACGCCGCTCACACCGATACTGGCCGCAGAGGGTGCGGAATTCACTGTGGTCAATGGCTGGGAGCGGGCGGAGTATTTTAAGCCGACCCCAGACTTCCACCCATCACTTAGCTTCCATTTTGACGAGGCCTTTGACGTTGTCGCCGCCGAGGTTGCCGCGGTGCAAAGCGGCGTGGGCCTTGCTGAGGTTAACGGGTTTAATCGTATTGAGATCACTGGCGCCGACCGCCTCACGTTCCTAAACCGTATGTTCTGCGGTGCCGTCACGAAACGCGGCGGGCGTGTGGGGCTCGGCTATCTGCTGAACCACCACGGGATGGTGAAAGCCGAAGCGACCGTGGCCAATCTGCCTGCATCTGACCGAGGCCCGGAACGTATCTGGTTCGGGTCCGCGGCGGCAGCTGAATATCACGACATGGACTGGCTGGCGCAGCACCTCCGGGACGACGAAGATGTACAGCTGAAATGCCTCACGAACGACCAAACCATCCTCGTCCTAGCAGGCCCCAAAGCGCGCGATGTTTTGTCAAAAGTCAGCCGCGCGGATTGGTCCAAAGAGACCTTCCCGTGGTTATCTGTCCGCGAGTGTTTCATCGGATTCGCGCCCGCCACCGTCATGGGCGTTAGCTTCTCCGGAGAGCTGGCCTATGAGATCCACGTCCCGAACGCCTCACTTTATGCGGCCTATCTGGCATTGCAGGAGGCCGGTCAGGCTTATGGGCTAAAACTGTTCGGCGCCCGCGCGGTTGAATCCATGCGGATGGAAAAGGGCTTCCTGCATTGGAAGAGCGATTTGATCACCGAGTTTGATCCTTTTGAGACGGGGCTTGATCGGTTTGTGAAACTCGACAAGCCTGACTTTGTCGGCAAAGAGGCTTTGGTGGCGCGACACGCAGAAGGTGCGCGGAAATCATTTGTCGTTCTGGAGATCATGGCGATGCTTGCGCCGGCGCATCCGGGTGGCTCTTTGATGCATAACGGCGCCGTCGTCGGCACGATTACCTCGGGAGACTGGGGGCATCGTGTGGGCAAGAACCTGGCCTATGCTTTTGTGGATCCCGCTTTCTCAAACGAGGGAAGCCAAATGGAGCTGGACCTTTTGGGGGAACTTGTATCAGCCGAGGTTATTGCGCCCGTCCAGTATGACCCCGATCACAGCCGGATGCGCGCCTAGGCCCGGTCAGGGTGTGCGTTTTGAAAGGCGGGCAGCGTCGCGCAGGCGGTTTCTATTGCTTTGATGCGGGGGCAGTCGTCGTAAGCCACGCCCCAGCGGTTCGCGTTATAGAGCTGAGGAATAAGGCAAATTTCAGCCAGCCCTGGCGTGTCGCCAAATGCGAAGTCCCCGTCTGGGAAAGCGCCCAACAGGGTTTCAAACGCCCGCAAGCCCGGCGCTATGAAGTGATGCATCCAAGCTGTGCGGGCAGGCTCTTCGCCGCCGGTGGCATGTCTCATGACAGAGAGATTGCAGATGGGGTGCACGTCAACAGCGAGCGACATCGCCAAAGCGCGGACCTTGGCGCGCGCGATAGGATCTTCGGGCAAGATCCCCGCCGCGCGGGTGTCGTTTAGGTATTCCAGAATAGCCAAGGACTGGGTCAGCCTTTGCCCATCGATGTCTAGAACCGGTACTAAGCCTTGCGGATTGCGGGCCAAATGCTCCGCAGACTTTTGGCTGCCATCCAGCAAGTTCACAGTTTCGATACGGTAAGGTTCGCCAATCAAATTCAGGGCAATGCGCAGCCGATAACTGGCGGAGGACTTCGGATAGTCCCAAAGCACCGTCTCAGTCATCGCATTGTCCTTTCTTTAAGATGGGAATTTCACCGCCGGTTTAATGGTGCCCACACAGTCGCCAAACCCAATCTGATAGCCATCGCCTTTTGCAACCCCTGTCAGGGTGAGCGTGTCTCCGTCTTCGATAAACGTGCGGGTCTCGCCGGTGCCCAACGTCAAAGGCTCTTTGCCACCCCAGCTCAGCTCCAGAAGACTGCCGCGTTCGGATTTCTCTGGCCCTGAAATGGTGCCAGACCCCAGCAAGTCGCCCGTCGACATCGCACAGCCAGAGCTTGCGTGATGGGCCAATTGTTGAGCCGCAGAATAGTACATGCGGTTGTAGTTGGTCTGCGCAATCGTGGTCGCAGGCTTACCTTCGGGCGCCATCGAGACCTCAAGCTCGATGTCAAACAGCATCGGGCTGGGCTCTTGCAGATAGGGCAGCAGATCTTTCTCGCGCTCTGGTGTCGAGGTGCGGAATGGCGCCAGTGCTGCAGAGGTCACGATCCAAGGGCTGATCGAGGTCGCAAAGGCTTTGGCCTGGAATGGGCCGAGTGGCTGGTATTCCCAGGCCTGAATGTCCCGTGCGGACCAATCGTTGAGCAGCACATAGCCAAAGATCATCTCGTCAGCTTGCGCGACAGAGACAGGATGCCCCAGCGTGGAACTTGCCCCTACAATCGCGCCCATTTCCAATTCAATATCTAACCGTTTGCACGGGCCGAATGTGGGCATGTCCGCATCTGGCGCTTTGGTCTGCCCGTTGGGTCGCACGATATCCGTGCCGGAAATCACGACCGAAGACGCGCGGCCGTTGTAACCAATTGGAATGTGTAGCCAGTTCGGAGGAAGCGCGTTTTCTGGGCCTCGGAACATGGTGCCCACATTCATTGCGTGGTGCTTGCCTGCATAGAAATCCGTGTATTCCGCGACTTTGAATGGCATGTGCATTTGAGCGTCTGCCTGCGCCACCAAGGGCGCGGATTGGTCTCCGCTCTCTCCCAAGAGGACGATGAGTTGCGCGCGCAGTTCCGCCCAGACCTCCGCGCCCATCGCCATCAGCTTGTTCCAGCTTGGCGCGTCAAAGGCAGTCCCGTTCAATGTCACAAGACCCCGCGCCTCGGCGGCGGTCAGATCCAGGATCATGTCGCCGATCGCGACGCCGCAACGGGCGGGCTGATCCGCGACTGAGAACACGCCATAGGGCAGGTTATTCAGGGGAAATGGCGTTTCGGCAGAATTTGCCGAGGCCACCCAGCTGGTCATTAAAGTCATAATTTTGGTCCTATTTCTTGCCCGGTGTGCCGTCGAATTTCTTTTCGATATCGGCCCAGCAATCGATGTAGTCGTCCTGCAAGGGAGCCTCATTGGCGGCAAAGCTTGTCAGATGTTGGGGGAAGCGCGTCTCAAACATGAAAGACATTGTGTTGGCGAGATACTCAGGGCCAAGCTCAGCATTCGACGCACCTTCAAAGGCCTGTTTGTCCGGCCCATGCGGCAGCATCATGTTGTGCAGGCTCATACCGCCGGGAACAAAGCCCTGAGGCTTGGCGTCATAGACGCCATAGATATTGCCCATCAGCTCGGACATGACGTTCTTGTGGTACCACGGCGGGCGGAAGGTATCCTCGGCCACCATCCAGCGATCCCGGAACAGAACGAAATCGATATTCGCGGTGCCTTCGACGCCGGAGGGCGCTGTTAGGACGGTAAAGATGGATGGGTCGGGGTGGTCAAACAGGATCGCACCAACGGGGCAATAGGTGCGAAGGTCGTATTTGCATGGCGCGTAATTGCCGTGCCAAGCGACCACGTCCAACGGAGAATGCCCGATCTTGGTTTCGTGGAATTGGCCCGCCCATTTCACCGTGACGGTCGACGGGACCTCGCGATCCTCAAAAGCCGCAACAGGTGTTTTAAAGTCCCGTGGGTTCGCCATGCAATTCGCGCCAATTGGGCCGCGCCCCGGAAGTTCAAATTTCTGGCCATAGTTTTCGCAGACAAACCCACGGCACGGGCCGTCGATCACTTCGACACGATAGACCAGACCGCGCGGGATGACCGCGATCTCTTGAGGCTCTAGGTCGATCACGCCGAGCTCGGTGCAGAAGCGCAAGCGGCCTTCTTGAGGCACAACCAGAAGCTCACTATCAGCCGAGTAGAAATAGGCATCCACCATGCTTTCGGTGACCAGATAGATATGGCTGGCCATACCGACTTGTGTGTTCACATCCCCAGCCGTTGTCATCGTGCGCATCCCCGTGAGCCACGTCAAAGGCGCATCAGAATGCGGTACCGGATCCCAGCGGTATTGACCCAATGAGGTCACATCTGGATCAACCAAAGGCGCGGATTTCCAATAGGGCAGGTGGATCTTTTCGAACCGATGCGTGTGTTTGACCGAAGGGCGAATGCGATAGCACCATGTGCGCTCGTTCTGATGACTTGGTGCGGTAAAGGCTGTGCCCGAGAGCTGTTCCCCATAAAGCCCGTAGTTCACCTTCTGCGGCGAGTTCATACCTTGAGGCAAAGCGCCGGGCAGTGCTTCGGTTTCAAAGTCATTGCCAAACCCCGGCATATAGCCCGCATGGGTTCCAACGGGCGTTGCCGCCCGGTGCATATCAGAGGGTTTCACGTCCTCGGTCATGAGTTAGTCCTTTCTGAAACTATTTCAGACCTAATAGTTGCTTTTGTAACTAACAAGCTCTAATTTGCCTCTATGAGCGAAAAACAACCCTTCGAACTGCGCGATTTCACCCCCTATCTGCTGAACCAAGCGGCCGAGGCCACCGGGTCGCGGTTTCAATCGATCTACAAATCGAAATACGGGATGCTGCGTACGGAGTGGCGGGTTCTGTTTCATCTGGGGTGCTATGGCGACATGACGGCCAAGGATATTTGTGAGCGGGCCGGACTACACAAGACAAAAGTCAGCCGCGCCGTGAGCGCCCTTGCCCTGAAGCGGTTTTTAGAGCGCCATGAACTGCCGCAGGATCGTCGGCACGAACGGCTGACCCTGACGACTGCGGGACACCGCGCTTTTGAAGACCTCGTTGGCGATGCCCAAGCCTTTGACGCACAGCTGGCTGCCCGGTTCAGCCATGACGAGCTCGCCCTACTAAAAAAGATGCTCGTGCAACTGGCACATCCCTAGGCAACGGAAACTTTGAAAGTTTCCAACGTCGATTTCTTTCAAAGAAATCGCCCTGACGCTGGGTTAGCCGCGCCTCTCGTTGATTTCATCGCCCCGATATGCTGCCGTAGACCCGTTGTGAGTGCTTTGGGAGGGGTATCATGGAAATCTTGGTCGAGTTGTTTTTGCCGCTGTCGCTGGCGATCATCATGTTGAGTCTGGGGATCGGCCTGACAGTTTCGGACTTCAGACGTGTAGTTGAACGCGGCTTGGCCTTTGGCATCGGCGCGCTGTGTCAGCTTTTGTTGATCCCGGTCTTTGCCTTCATCATCATCCAGATCTTTGGCTTCACCGGCGCAATCGCTGCTGGGATCATGCTTTTGTCTTTCTGTCCGGGCGGGGTGACCACCAACGTCATGGCGCGACTGGCGAATGGAGATGTGGCGCTCTCGGTGTCCCTGACCGCGCTCATTTCGCTTTTGTCGATTTTGACGGTCCCCATTCTGGTCGGCTGGGCCGTGGCGCATTTCATGGGTGCAGAGGTGCCCGAGTTCTCAGTCACCTCGATCGCCATCGCCATGTTCTTGATCACCACCCTTCCTGTCTCGATCGGCATGTTGATCCGCTACTTTGCGCCGGGTTTCGCAGATCGCGTAGAGCCCAAACTTTTTGTACTCTCCGGTGTTTTGTTTGTCGTGATCGTTGTGGCCGCAATTGCCACCAATTGGGATCTGTTCGTTGCCAATTTCACGGCACTTGGCCCCGCGCTCGCCGTCCTCAGCATCGCGACAATGATCGCCGGTCTGACCATCGCGGGCATCTTTGGGCTGTCCTGGGCCGAGCAAAAAACCGTAGCCGTCGAAGTCGGCTTACAGAACGGTACCCTTGGGATCACTCTAGCTCCTATCATCGCGGGCGTCGCCACGGGCATTCCTGAAATCGGCCTGCCCTCAGCGATCTATAGCGTGATTATGTATCTCACAGGCATCCCCATTGTGCTCTGGCTCAGGAGCCGTCGTCGTGAAAGCTGATGTCATCGTCATCGGCGCGGGCCTTGCTGGCCTCGCCGCCGCTGCTGAGCTTGGGGATCGCGGCAAGCAGGTCCTTATTGTGGATCAGGAAGGCCCTCAAAACTTGGGTGGTCAGGCGCATTGGTCGCTGGGTGGTCTCTTCATGATAGACACGCCGGAACAGAGGCGCATGGGGATCAAAGACAGCCACGCCCTCGCGCTGAATGACTGGATGGGATCGGCCCAATTCGATCGGCCCGAGGACAACTATCCGCGCCAATGGGCCGAAGCCTATTTGGATTTTGCCGCGGGCGAGATGCGCCCCTGGCTGTATGAGATGGGGCTACGATGGTTTCCGGTGGTGGGCTGGGCCGAACGTGGCGGAAGTTTCGCCAATGGGCATGGCAATTCTGTCCCTCGATTTCACATCACCTGGGGCACGGGCCTCGGCGTTCTGGAACATTTCATTCGCCGCTGCAAAGAGCACGAGGCGCGCGGGTTGATTACCTTCAAATACCGCCATCAGGTCGACCGGATCGAAATGCAAGACGGCACTGCGACTGGCGTCAGCGGATCTCTTCTTGCCGACGACGACGCCGTCCAAGGCGCAGAGACCTCGCGTGAAGTTGTCGGTGATTTTCGCTACGAAGCCGGCGCAATCATCGTCGCATCCGGAGGGATTGGCGGGAATTTTGAACTGATCAAAAAGGTCTGGCCCAAAGACCGGCTCGGCCGCGCACCAAAGAAAATGCTCTCTGGCGTTCCCGCCCATGTCGACGGGCGCATGATCGGCATCTCTGAGGAGGCCGGCGGCCATGTCATCAACAAGGATCGCCTGTGGTTTTATACCGAAGGCGTCAAGAACTGGGACCCGATCTGGCCGCATCACGGCATTCGCATCCTGCCCGGCCCCTCTTCGATGTGGTTTGACGCACGCGGCAAACGATTTGCGCCCCCCGCCCTCCCCGGCTTTGACACCAACGGCACCTTCAAAGCGATCCTCGACAGCGGCTATGACTACAGCTGGTTCATTCTGACCCAAAAGGTGATCAAGAAAGAGTTTGCTCTTTCCGGGTCCGAACAGAACCCAGACTTCACGGATGCCAAGTGGAGCAAGGTCATCAAAGAACGGTTCCTCGCGGGCGAAAAAGCCACGGGGCCGGTTGAGAAATTCAAAGAGCATGGCGAGGACTTCATCGTTGCCGACACATTGTCCGAACTGGTCGCTGGGATGAACGCATTGACCGGCAAGGATTTGATCAACGAAGAGGAAATTCGCGCTCAAATCGAAGCCAGAGATTCTCAGGTCGACAACCCGTTTTGTAAAGACGCGCAGGTCATCGCCATCCAAGCCGCGCGCCACTACCGCGGAGACAAACTCAGCCGCACTGCCAAGCCGCATCGCTTTTTAGATCCAGACAACGGGCCTCTGATTGCCGTGCGCCTCAATCTGATCACCCGCAAAACTTTGGGTGGGCTTCAAACCAATCTCGACAGTCAGATGGTGGGTGCGGATGGGCAGGTCATTCCCGGTCTTTTTGCGGTTGGCGAAGTCGCGGGATTTGGCGGTGGCGGGTACCACGGCTACAACGCGCTTGAGGGCACCTTCCTTGGCGGCTGCATATTCTCTGGACGCGCAGCGGGGCGCAGCAAGGCCATTGGCTAGCCGTAGCTGTCCCTCAGCAGGTTCTTTTGCACCTTGCCCATGGTGTTGCGCGGCAAAGCTTGCATTATTTCATAGCGACGCGGGTGTTTAAACCGCGCGAGCTTTTGCGCAACGACTGCGGCGAGTTCCTCGGTATCGACTGCGGCTGAAGAGTTAGGCACAATGGCTGCAATGATGGCCTCGCCAAAATCGGCATCAGGTACGCCAAACACGGCGCTTTCCAAGACGCCATCGATCTCGTTCAGCACATCTTCGATTTCTTTGGGATAGACGTTGTAGCCGCCGGTTATGATCAGATCCTTGGAGCGCCCAACAATCGAGAGATACCCATCGTCGCTAAATGTCCCTAAGTCGCCCGTGATGAAAAACCCGGTGTCGCGCAACTCGGCGGCTGTCTTCTCTGGCATCTGCCAATAGCCCTGAAACACGTTCGGCCCACGGACTTCGATCATACCAACATCGCCCTTCGGAACCTCCTTGCCGGTTTCAGGATCCGTAACGCGCACCTCGATCTCGGCCAAAGGGTGACCTACAGTACCGGCGCGCCGCTTTCCATCATAGGGATTGGACGTGATCATATTGGTTTCGGTCATGCCATAACGCTCAAGAATGCGATGGCCGGTGCGCGCGGTGAAGGCCTCATGCGTTTCAGCCAACAAAGGCGCGCTGCCAGAGATGAAGAGGCGCATGTTTTTAGTTGCCTCAGCGGTCAGGCGCGCGTCACCTAGGAGTCGCGTGTAGAAGGTCGGCACGCCCATTAGCATGGTCGCCTGTTTCATCGCTCCAAAGATCGCATCCAGATCAAAACCCGTTTTCAAGTCCAACTGCACCCCCGCCAAAAGCGACGTGTTCAGAGCCACGAAAAGCCCATGGGTATGAAAGATCGGCAAAGCATGGATCAGCCGGTCGGCAGATGTGATCTGCCAAAGATCGCAGAGCGCACGTGCATTGGACAGAAGATTGTCATGGGTCAGCATCGCCCCTTTGCTACGCCCCGTTGTACCTGAGGTGTAAAGCAACGCAGCGAGGTCGTGGCCCGCACGGTCTATCGTGTCAAAATGGCTCGAGTGATCGTTTAGATCCTGCGTCAGAGACCCAGATCCATCCGCGTTCAACGTCAGTACCTTTGCTGTGCCGGCGACCGCACTTAATTCCTCCTGCCGCGTTCCTTCACACACAAGCACGCTGGGAGTTGCGTCGGACAAAAAATAGGCGACCTCGTCCGTCTTGTAAGCCGTGTTGAGCGGCAGAAACACGCCGCCCGCTTGAATGGTAGCAATGTAGAGCGCGACCATCTCGACAGTTTTCGGCGCTTGAACTACAACGCGGTCGCCCGGAGAAACACCCGCTTTAACGAGCACATGCGCCAAGCGCGCGGCATTTTCGGCAAATCCTTTGAAACTCAGGTCGGGCTTGCCCGCCTGACAAATAAACGAAGCCTCATCCAAAGCGCGTGGCGCGATAAGCGCGTCATAGAGATGGTTGCTCATGCAGTGGCTCTTTTCTTTTTGAAACCAGATCCCAAAGACGTTCGAAACCGCGGGGCGAGGCAAATCTCTTGGTCCTGAACAAAGCCTTCGTGGTTCTGTTCGATCAAAGACAGATCGTATTGGTAGTTCACCATCGCCCCATAGGACTGGGCACGACCGTTCTCGCTGAGATCTGCGTCGCCATGCACCGCATAGATTTGCGCGCCATTGCCCAGGTGAAACCGGGCGACCGGATCAAATGGGCGCCCCTTGGCGTCTTTTGCGTCCAACAAATAGCGGGTGGCCGCGGCTTGAACCGAAGACGCCGCCTCTGGTGCGTCCTCGCCCATGGTGTCCATCCACCGCACCATGCGCGGGATGGGTGACAAGGTCACAAAGGTCTCGAGCTGCGGCAGTTCGCGCGAGAGTTCGGCGACAACCTGTTTGATCAACATTGACCCAAAGGACACCCCAGCCAGCCCAGCCTGACAATTGGATATTGAGTAGAAAACCGCCACTTTGGTGTCGCGCGCATCGCGTTGATCGCGGGTTTCTGACAGAACGTGTTGGATCGAGTTTGGAACCCCTAGAGTCAGCGCGACTTCGACAAAGATCAAAGGCTCCTCGGGCATGCTGGGGTGAAAGAACGCAAAACAGCGCCGATCCTCGGGATAGAGCCTGCGCCTCAGGTCTTCCCAGTCTTGAATGGCGTGGACGGCTTCATAGGCGACAATCTTTTCCAGAATACTTGCAGGCGTGTCCCAGCTGATCTGGCGGAGCACGAGGAAGCCCCGGTTGAACCAACTGCGCAAAAGATGCTGAAAATCCTGATCCGTGCGCGCGAGATCGGGATCCGCACGCTTTGCGGCAATCAAATCAGCGCGCATGTTAACCAAAGCCTGCGTGGCGCCCTGGGGCTGGTTCAACCGGCGCAGCAATTCTTGGCGACGGGGTTCAGCCGCGCGTCCTATTTGACGATAGTCTGAGGCATCAGAACTGGCCTGAAAGGCTGCGACCGCGTCCTGCAACTCTGCTGGGTCTATTTCAAGCTCTGCATTGAGGAACTGAAAGAACGCGAGCTTCTCTGCGGCGCCCATACCGGCATATCGATCCAAAATGGCCTGCGCGAGGGCAACACCAGACACTTCGCCTTCCACGTCCAAAAGCGCCAGACACATGTCTTTGATTGAACGCCCATCCAATGCGCTACGACGCGCGTCCCGCCGTTCAAACAGCGTTTGCAGCATGTCCGATAGCATGGTCCGCGCAGCCATGGTGCGCCTCAGTCCAGCGCGACGTGCTGTTTGGATAGCTGAACAGACAGGGACAAGCTGCCCTCATTGATCAACCAGCGTCGCAGAGTAAAGGCCCGCGCGCCTTTCGTGTGCATCGGATCGTTTTCGGCCAAAGCCCGCGCATCTTCCAGACTGTCGGCACGATAGATGATGAGCCCAACACCCTTCATCTGCTCGCCCGTTTCGTCCGACATTGGCCCGGCAAGGAACAAGCGTCCAGCTGCCTCTTGCTCGGCTTGATAGGCCAAGTGTTCCGGTAAAATGGCCCTCACATCTTCAGGCGAAGCAACCGGTGTGGACTGCACAACATAAAGCTCATGCGCGAGGGCGCCGCGTGCTTTTGCCTCGGCCTTATAGTCATTCCAAAGGGGCATCCTGACCTCCTGCGTGATTTAAAAAAATCGATTTTATTTGACTTAAGGATTTTTTATCGCCAAAAAGTGAGTCGATCAACAGGGAGTTTTCTATGCGTTTTCTCGTTGGAACAATCGGACCCACTCAGAGTGTTTTCGCCGTTGACGGAGACATGGCCGCCAATCTGACCGAAGCTGTTCCAGCCATCGGAAGGGATCTCGCAGCACTCACGGCCTCTGATGATCTTATGGCGCAGGCCAAAGAGATTGCCGAAACTCGGACGGGGGATGCGGTCCCAGTTTCGGCAATCACGCCTGCTCTGCCAATTGCACGCCCCCCGTCGGTACTGTGCCTCGGACTGAACTACATCGAACATATCAAAGAGGGTGGTTATGACATTCCGGACTATCCGGCGATGTTCATCCGTACGCCAAATTCGATCATGGCAGCTGGCGCGCCGATGGTGCGGCCTGCCTGCTCTGAAACGCTCGACTATGAGGCCGAGATGATGATCATCATCGGCAAGGGTGGTCGACATATTTCAGAAGAAACCGCCCTAGAGCATGTCTTTGGATATACCGTGTTCAACGACGGCTCCGTGCGGGAATATCAGCGCAAAACTCACCAATGGACACCGGGTAAAAACTTTGACGATACAGGTGCGATAGGGCCTTACGTCGTCACGCCCGATGAGCTGCCAGAGGGAGGCAAGGGGCTGAAAATCGAGAGCCGTGTGGGCTCGGAAATCCTACAGTCGTCCAATACGTCGAATATGATCTGGTCCGTGGCCCAAACCGTCGCGATCATGTCTCAGTTCAAAACTCTAGAAGTCGGTGACCACATAGCGCTTGGCACGCCTCCGGGTGTTGGGCATGCCAAGAAACCCGGCCCCCGTTGGCTGCGCCCCGGAGAAACCGTGGACATCGAGATCGAAGGCATTGGCATCTGTTCTAGCCCCATCGTCGCCGAAGAATCCATGACCAAGACCGAGGCGGCTGAATAGATGACCGCAGACGCGCCCACTCTGGATCACGCAAGACAGGCCGCACAGCAAGCGGTGCGGGACTTGCGGTCGCGCGTGACGCGGCTGGGGGATGGCGAAATCGATCTGATCCTGCGGGATGCACGGTCCCACTACGCGTGGACCGACCGGCAGGTGCCCGACACCATCCTGCGCGCGCTGTTTGAGATCACGATCCAAGGCCCCACCAGCATGAACACCTGCCCCGCGCGCTTCATCTTTGTGAAAAGCGACACTGCCAAAGACCGGCTGGCGAAGTCTTTGAAAGCAAAGAACATCGATAAAATGCGCGCCGCACCGATGACGGCAATCATCGCGTGGGATCCGCTCTATTGGCAGCGTCTGGATTTCCTTTTCCCGCATGAGGATCGCAAACCGCTGTTTGCCGGAAACGAGACCTATGCCCATGACACCGCCTATCGCAATTCCACCCTGCAAGGCGCCTATTTCATGATCGCCGCCCGCGCCTTGGGCTTGGACGTTGGCGCCATGTCGGGCTTCTCCAACGAAATCGTCGATCAGGAATTTTTCAGCGAAAACGGATGGAAATCAAATTTCCTCTGCAATTTCGGCTATGCTGATGAAACCGCATTGTTCCAAAAACTCCCGCGGTTCTCCTTTGATGACGTCTGCGAGGTAATCTAGCCATGGCGATCAGACAAAAGACAGTGATGACGATCAAGCTGGCAGGGCGTGGCACCAGCCATTCCCGCAGCGAGGCCCACGTACGCGATCTGGTGCAGGTTGTGGACGAGCCGGTGGAGCGTGGTGGCACCAACGAAGGCCTTGCGCCAACGGAAACCGCCTTTTCCGCCTTGATCGGTTGCACCAACGTCATCGGCCACAAATGCGCCGCCAAACTGGGCGTCGATATCGGAGATCTGGATTTCGCGATGGAGGTCGATTTCGACCGTCGCGGCGTCCTTTTGATGGAAGAAGTGGAGGTGCCGTTCAAGGCCATCCGCCTCTCTGTCACATCCAAAGGCAGTGCCACCGCAGAAGAGCTTAAGCGCGTGGCAGAGGAGACTGCCAAATTTTGTCCAATCGCAAAACTCTATGAAAACGCGGGCACAGAGCTGACCGTGACCTGGGAGAGCGGCTGACGGGCAAGTTTTTGTAATGGTACTGGGAGGAGAACTATGACGACATTCAAATCAACGGCCTTTGGCCTGGCGCTTGCGACGCTCGTCGCGGCTCCGGCCTTTGCGACAGAGACGATCAAAGCGGTCGTGATCGACGGCTATCCGGCGCGGGCGCTCTGGGTGAAAGAGTTCACGAACTTCTTTATTCCCGAAGTCGACAAACGTCTTGCGATGACCGGCAACTATAAGATGGACTGGCAGGAAAGCTATGGCGGCACAATTGTGAAGCCAAAGGGCGTTCTTGAGGGCGTCAAGCTGGGTCTGGGTGACATCGGCATTGTGACCACGATCTTCCACAACTCGAAACTGCCAAGCCAGGCGATTTCTGCGGCGACGCCGTTCATTGCAGCGGACGCGCGTGCGGTTGCGAAAGCGGTCGATGAGATCGCCAAGGAATTCCCTGCAATGCAAGCGGAGTTTGACAAGCAAAACCAGGTCTATCTGGCGACCGGCGTTGTTCTGGACACCTATCAGGTCTTCTCGCGCAACCCGATCAACTCGCTGTCTGACCTTGAGGGCAGCAAAGTTGCCGGCGCGGGTATGAACCTGCGGTATCTTGAGGGCATCGAAGGAGCCGCGGGTGTCCGTGGTGGTCTGACCGACTTCTACAACATGGTCCAAACGAGCCTTGTGGATCACGCGATGCTTTGGCCTGAGGCTGCCAAGACCTTTAAGATCGCAGAAGTAGCACCTTACATGCTGCGAGCCGATCTAGGGGCCGTGAACTCCAAGACCATCACGGTCAACAAAGACTATTGGGCGAAGCTTCCGGATGAGGTCAAAGACGTGCTGCTTGAGGTCGCCGTTGCCTATCGCGACCATGTTGCAGGCATCGCTATGGACCGCGCGGAAGCCAGCCGTCAGGCCTATGTTGACCAAGGTGGCACCGTGGTCGAGATGGATCCAAACGAGCGTCTTGCTTGGGCCGCCAGCATGCCAAACATCGCTGCAGAATGGGCCGCAGGTCTTGACGCATCAGGCCAGCCGGGCACCGAGATGTTGAACGCCTACATGGCGAAGCTCTCTGACGCAGGCTTCACCCCAGTCCGTGACTGGGCCGCCGAAGCGGCAACGAACTAGGGCCCCTTCGTGAAGGAGCTGATCCATAAAATCGCAAGCGGCGTGGCCATCATGGCCAACGCCGCTGGCACATTTGTCGTGGTCGGACTGATCGCCGTGGTGAGCTATGACATCATCGCGCGCGGGATCTTTAACCGCCCGTTCCTTGGTGCTGTCGAGGTCGTACAATTCTCGATGGTGCTAATTGTTTTTCTGCAGCTGCCCGACGTGATCCGCGTTGGACGGCTGACCCGCTCTGACGGCTTTCTGGGCCTGTTGCGCCACCGTCGCCCCGCCGCGGGGCGCATGCTGAGCCGCGTGATCGATCTGATCAGCGCGACCTTTATGGTGCTGGTCGCCATCGCGATCTGGCCCGAGTTTGTCGAGATGTGGGAGACCCGCGACTATTTCGGCGTGCCCGGCGTTTTCACAGCGCCTTGGTGGCCTGTTAAGTTGGTGATCTTCCTCAGCGCCTGCCTCTGCACCGTGCATTTCGCGCTGCATATTTTGTTCAACGCGGGCGACGACGTCCCAAGTCAGGAAAGCGGTTCATGAGCCCAGTTGAAATTGGCCTGATTTCCATCGGTGCCATCATCTTCATGATCTATCTCGGCGTTTATATTCCGATTGCCCTGGGCGTCGTGAGCTTTGTCGCGATCTGGATCATGCGAGACAGTTACGAGCTGTCCTTTGCTCTGCTGAAAATCGCCATTGGCGACAGCACGATGGAGTATACTTTCGCCACAATCCCTTTGTTCACTTTCATGGGCTTAATCGTTTCTAAAGCGGGGCTTGGGGCCGATATTTACGCGGTGATGAACCAAGGATGCCGCCGCATCACAGGTGGCATCGGCATGGCAACCGTTGGAGCCAATGCGGTCTTTGCGGCGGTAACTGGGTCTTCGATTGCCTCAGCCTCAGTCTTCTCGAAGATGTCAGTCCCTGAGATGCTGAAACACGACTACAACCCGCGTTTCGCGGTGGGCGTTGTTGCAGGATCGTCGGTCTTGGGCATGATTATTCCGCCGTCGGCCATGCTGATCATCTATTCCTTCGTTGCTGAACAGTCGGTTGGAGAAATGTTCCTTGCAGGCGTCGTGCCCGGCTTGATGCTGGCGGCTGCTTATGTCTTGGCAATCTGGTTCATGGGTCGGTTCACGCCCGCCTTCGTCGGCGGCAGCAAGATCGAAACCGAAACCCTTATGCCCTGGTCTGAGATCGCCGCGAAAACGATCCCGATCCTTGTGCTGATCGTCGTCGTGCTCGGCGGAATCTACACCGGCTGGACCACCGCTGTCGAAGCGGGGGCTGCCGGATCGCTGCTCGGCATTCTGATCGCCGCCGTCCGAGGTCGCATCAATCTGCGCAGCTTCTGGGAGACCGTTATCGAAACTGGCCATATCACGGCCGCGATCCTTTTCCTAATCACAGCCGCTTCCATGTATGCGCGGATGCTTGGCCTTGCGGGTCTGCCGAACGAGCTTCAGACCCTCTTGGCGACTGTGAATTTCGACTTCTTCTGGATCATGGTGATCCTTGTTGTCCTGATGCTGTTCCTTGGCACGATCCTGGATACAGCCTCGATCATCCTGATCGTCGTTCCGCTGTTTTTGCCTTTAATAGACTCTATGGGCCTGAGCCTCGTGTGGTTCGGCATCGTCGCCGTCGTCGCCGCGGAGATCGGCCTTTTGACCCCGCCGCTAGGCCTCAGTTGTTTCGTGATCAAAGCCACCCTGGACGATGACCGCATCAAACTGAAAGACGTCTTCTTGGGCGCCCTGCCCTTCGCCTTCGTCATGCTTTTGGTACTGATCCTACTGATCCGCTTCCCGGCCCTAAGCCTTGCAATCCTATCCTAACCTGAACGAGTCCTCACATGCGTAACGTCACAAAAGAGAACATCACCGATGTCTTCATGGGATACCTCGGAGAGGACGTGAATCCACGTCTGCGCGAGGTCATGGGTAGCCTTGTGAAGCACCTGCATGACTTCGCCCGAGAGGTGAATCTAACCCATGAGGAATGGAACACAGGCATCGCGTTCCTCGAGCGCGCGGGCGAGATTTCGGATGCGGAACGCCACGAGTTTGTCCTGCTCTCTGACGTTCTCGGCCTTTCTTCCTTGGTCGATATGCTGCACTCAACACCCGAGGGCACCTCGTCCTCAGTCCTTGGCCCGTTCCACATTTCAGGCTCTCCGCCACTGGCTGTGGGAGGCGACATGCGCAAGGACTTCGATGCGCCGGTTCTTTTGGTTGAAGGCACGGTCAAAGACACCAACGGCAACCCTATTCCGGGTGCAACTTTGGACATCTGGCAAACCGCGCCGAATGGGCTCTATTCCAGTCAGGATCCGGATCAGGACACCTATTCTTTCCACGGCCTTCAAACCGTCGGCGCGGACGGTCGCTATGCCTTCACCACCGTGCGTCCTGTGGAATACACCGTGCCCTCAGATGGCCCCGTTGGAGACATACTGCGCGCGTGTGGGCGTCATCCATGGCGGCCATCCCACCTGCACTACATCGCCGAGGCCGACGGGTTCAAACCACTGGTCACCGAGGTCTTTCCCGAGGATGATCCCTACCTTGATCAGGACACAGTTTTCGGCGTGCGCGATGATCTGGTGATGTCCTACCAACAGATGCCCGCAGGCAGCTTTCCCGAAACTGGCTTTGATCTGTGTGGTCACGTCGAGGGCGACTACCTCAAGGTCACATTCGACCTAGTTCTTGTTGCCAAATAATTCGGCGTTCAGCGCCGAACCTTCGCCCCAAAGCCCCGCCAAATAGGCACCCGTCAGCTGGTAGTGTTTAAACAGCCGTTCGCTCGCCATATCCGCGTCCCGCGCGACGGCGGCTTGTAGGATGCTCGCGTGCTCTTCGTCCACATCGCGCAGCTGATAATTCAACCCGCTGCCCGCCAGATAGCGATAGCGGATGTTGAGATCATAAAGCTGCGAGCAGAACTGCAAGAGGATCGGCGACGGCGCATTGGCGATAAGCGCCATGTGAAAGCCCTTGTGCAGCTCTTCGAAATCGTCGCTGCCTTTGGCCTTTACCATGCGGTGATGCGCGAGCACGACATTCTCTTCCCAGTCTTCGGTCGCGTTTGTGATGCTTTCGCGCAGGGCGAGGTCTTCGAGCGTCCGGCGCAAAAGCAGGATTTCCTGAAAGTTCTCGGCACTCACTTCGGCGGTGCGAAACCCGCGTTGGTCCAAACGATCAACCAATTTGTCCGACGTCAAAAGGCTCAGCGCCTCGCGGATCGGAGAGGCGCCCGTNTCGAGCCGTTTGCGCAGAACTTCGATCTTGAGCTTCTCACCGGGCTTGAGGTCTCCGGTCACGATGAGGTGTCGCAAACGCCGATACGCCTGCTGCGTCGCAGAGCCGTCTGATCCGGAAATATCAAGCGCGTTCATCGTGTTGGCCTCCCTCACAAAATATCGATTATTTTGCCTCTTCTGTCAAATAATCAACTAGCGCAAGTTTCGCGGTTTCCAAGGGAAAACCACGACTTGCGACAGAGGGTTTTCGATGCAAATCTCAGGGTCGTAAAGGGTAAAATATGACAGACAAGCGGTACGAAAATTGGGTAGGTGCACAGCAGTCCTCGCGGGATTGGCTCGCCCCTCAACCTGCGCGGTTCATGCAGGCCACTTTGGACCGAGATCAAGATCTGCGCGAAGGAGATAAACTGCCGCCTCTGTGGCATTGGCTCTACTTTCTAGAGGCAAAGCCCGCCAGCGAGTTGGGCCGCGACGCGCATCCTAAGAAAGGTGGGTTTCTTCCACCAATCGATCTGCCGCGTCGAATGTGGGCAGGTGGTAGGTTCGAATTCAATGCGCCACTCAGATTGGGGGATTGGGCTGAGAAACGCTCGACCATTGTGAGTGTTTCCGAGAAGTTGGGTCGTAGTGGGACGCTGTGCTTCGTCACTGTCCAACACGAGATCTTTCAACAGGACCGCCTCTGCTTGATTGAAGAACACGACATCGTCTATCGCGAAGACCCTGTCCCCGGCTCACCGAAACTAGCTCAGCAAAAAGCGCCGGAGAACCCTGATTTTACGCGCAGCGTGACCCCCACTGAGGTCATGCTATTTCGCTATTCGGCGCTGACGTTTAACGGCCATCGCATCCACTACGACGTCGACTATGCGCAGGATGTCGAGGGGTATGACGGGCTGGTCTTTCACGGCCCCCTTACGGCCACGCTCTTGGTGGATCTCGCCTGCGCCGAGACGGGTCGCCACCCCAAATCCTTTTCGTTTCGCGGAGTGTCTCCGCTGGCAGGCATGCACCCGTTTGACATCCAAGGCATCAAGTCAGGGTCAACTCTCGACCTTTGGGCCAAGACCGCAGGCGGGAACCTGGCGATGTCGGCTCAGGCCGTTTTCTGAGGCGCTGGCCCCAGGGATCCGCGCAGCCTTAGCGTGGCTTCCAACTCGACGCTTTCTCCCAAGCTGGGATCATTGCGCATCGCGATCAAAGTGGTTGCCGCATGTTTGCCCATGTTGCGATGGGGGACATGCACTGTCGTAAGGCGCGGCGTCACGATTTCGGCGATTTCGATGTCGTCAAAACCGGTGATGGACACATCCCCCGGCACATCAACACCCATCCGATGCGCCCGCGAGAGAGCTCCCGCGGCGAGCACGTCGTTGCCGCACATAACTGCAGTCGGAGGTGTCTCCGCACGCATCAACCGCTCAAAGGCATCGCCCCCGTTGGCGATGGAATAGGTCGTTTCTATCAGGTCAAGGTCCAGCGCATTCAAGCCGAACTCGGCAACGGCATCCATAGCACCCTCATAACGCTGCCGTGCGCGGTCATTGCGGTCTCGTTTAGCGGTAATAAGCGCCAGCTTGCGGTGGCCTTGCTTAAGAACCTCAAGCGCAAGGGATTTCATGGCTTTGCGATTGTCAAATCCAACCGATACCCTTGGTTCAGCTTCGTCATATACCCACGCCACGACATGAGGGATCTGGCGCTTTTCCAGGAACTCATAGCTTTCTGCGGTCCGGGTGTGGCCGATCAAAAACAGCGCATCAGCACCGCGCGCGACAAGGTTGCGGATCTGTTTTTCTTCGACATCTGGATCGTATGAAGAACTCGCGACAAGTAGTGTAATCCCATGCTGCGCGAGCTCTTCTTGAAGAGCTTGAAGTCCGCGCGCAAAGATCGCGTTTTCCATTGTGGGCACGATCGCCCCAAAGGTATTTGTGCGCTTGGCTGCTAGCGCCTGAGCCCCGAAATTTGGCGCGTAGCCTAGCTCTTTGACAGCCGCCATGACCCTGTCTCGCGTCGACGCGCTGACTTGCGACGGTGAATTCAAGCACCGGGATACGGTCGCCGTCGAAACACCCGCCTGCTTGGACACATCCGCCAGAGTGGGCGACAGCGAGGGCTGGGTTGTGCGGGTCTTGGCCATG